>CAYVJX010000012.1:0-17268 GCA_964451895.1 uncultured Bacteroidaceae bacterium
AATGCACCGAACACAAAGCCAGCGGTATGCCGGGCACTTCCCGTTATATTACCACCAAAAACAAGAAAAACACGCCCGACCGTTTGGAATTGAAGAAGTACAACCCCATTTTGAAAAAAATGACGGTTCACAAAGAAATAAAATAGTGTAAGCCATGGCAAAGAAAGTAGTTGCAACCCTGAAAACCAGTACCGGCAAGGATTTTGCCAAGGTAGTGAAAGTAGTTAAGTCGCCCAAGACGGGTGCCTATACTTTCAAGGAAGAAATCATCGCCAACGACAAGGTAAAGGAATATTTTGCCAACAAGGCTTAATCCTCCTTTCGTGGCTTTGGGTTCGGACGTTCGCCGTCCGTTGCATGGAGGTTCATCGGTAAGACATCGGTGAACCTTTATGTGTTTGTACCGGCGGTGTTTCAGACAGGCAAAGAACCTGCCGGCAGCCGCCGATGGATAACAGAAACCGAATAATTGAAGAAAATGGGCTTTTTTTCGTTGTTTTCGCGGAATAAAACCGTAGCACAGACCGATGCCGAAAAAGCAGACTTGGAACGCGGTCTGGACAAGACCAAAGAGAGCGTGTTGAAGAAAATCACACGCGCCGTTGCCGGAAAATCGAGCATCGATGAGGAAGTGTTGGATAATCTTGAGGAAGTGTTGGTAACGAGCGACGTGGGGGTTGAGACCACGCTTGAAATCATAGAACGCATACAGGAACGGGTAAAACGCGACAAATACCTCGGTACGGCGGAGTTGAACAAAGTCTTGCGCGAGGAAATCTGCGCCTTGCTAGTGGAAAGCCCGCAGGAAGATCCCTGGCAGCAGGAAGGCAAGACCCCTTACGTGATTATGGTGGTGGGTGTCAACGGGGTAGGCAAGACCACCACGATAGGCAAACTGGCCTATAAATTCAAGCAGAACGGGGCCAAAGTGGTGCTGGGCGCGGCCGATACCTTCCGTGCGGCGGCGGTGGAGCAGTTGCAGGAATGGGGGCGGCGCACGGATGTGCCTGTGGTGGCGCAGTCCATGGGTTCAGACCCGGCTTCGGTGGCTTTCGATACCCTCAAATCGGCGGTGGCCAAAGAAGCCGACGTGGTGATCATCGATACCGCAGGGCGTCTGCACAACAAGATAGGCTTGATGAACGAACTTTCGAAAATCAAGAACGTCATGAAGAAAGTGGTGCCCGAAGCACCGCATGAAATCCTGTTGGTTTTGGATGCCTCCACGGGGCAGAACGCCATAGAACAGGCCAAGCAGTTTACCGCCGCCACCGAAGTGAACGCCCTTGCGCTCACCAAACTGGACGGCACGGCCAAAGGCGGGGTGGCCATCGGCATCTCCCACCAGTTCAATATCCCCATCAAGTATATCGGCGTGGGAGAGAAAATAAGCGATCTGCAGCTTTTCAACAAGATAAGCTTTGTGGAATCGTTGTTCGGAGAATAAAAAGCACAGGCGATGCCTTCCTTGAAAATTGTAAGTCTGGGCTGCTCGAAAAACACCGTGGATTCGGAAGTGATTTCGGGCAACGTAAAGAAAGCCGGCTGGACGATTATCGCCGAAGAAAGCCCCCGTGCGGCGGATGTGGTGCTTATAAACACCTGCGGTTTCATCTTGGATGCCAAACAGGAATCGATAGATGCCATACTGCAGGAAACCGCCCGCAGGAACAGGCGCAGGAAAGGCAAGGTTTTCGTGATGGGTTGTCTGGTGCAGCGGCACGGTCAGGAATTAAGGCAGGAGATACCCGATGTGGATGCCTGGTTCGGCGTGAACAATCCGCAGGAAGTGGTCAACGCCATTCTGCAGAGTCCGGTTTCCACCGATGCCAAGATAAGACGCCTTACCACGCCCGCGCACTACGCCTATCTGAAAGTTTCGGAAGGCTGCAACCGCCAGTGCGCTTTCTGCGCCATTCCGCTGATTCGGGGCAAGCATGTGTCCCGACCGCAGGAAGAGATTCTTGAAGAAGCCCGTATGCTGGCGCAAAACGGTGTAAGGGAAATTATCCTGGTGGCGCAAGACCTCACGTATTACGGCATGGATCTGTACGGCAAGCGTACGATTGCCGACCTGGTGCGCCAACTCTGCCGCATCGACGGAATCCATTGGGTGCGCCTGCAATACCTCTATCCCCATGCGTTCCCCAAAGACCTGCTGGAAGTGATGCGCACCGAGCCCAAGGTCTGCCGCTACGTGGATATTCCCCTGCAACATATCCACACCCCCATTTTAAAAAGCATGTTGCGGAACACCACGCAAGAGCAGACGCTCGCCCTGTTGGAAGATTTCCGAAAAGCCTTGCCCGATGCGGCTTTCCGCACCACGCTTATCGTGGGGTATCCGGGCGAGGACAACACGGCTTTTTCCCGCCTGAAATCCTTCGTGCAGTCGTTCCGCTTTGACCGCCTGGGCGTTTTTCCGTATTCGCGCGAGGAAGGCACCCCGGCCTATCCTTTGGGGGATACCGTTCCGGAAGCGGAAAAAGAACGCCGCGCGCAGGAAATCATGGATTTGCAGGAAGAAATATCGTATGAGGCGAACCAAGCCAAAATAGGGCAGGTTTTCGAAGTGTTGATAGACCGTCTGGAAGGCGAGTTTTACGTAGGCCGCACCCAGTACGATTCGCCCGAAGTGGATAATGAAGTGCTGGTTCGGGCCGACAGCGCCGAACTGGAACCCGGTTGCTTCTACCGCGTAAAGATTACTGATGCCGAAGCTTTCGATTTATACGGCGAAGTGGCGCGATAAGGAGGTTGGGGCAATGAAACCGGAGGATATGAAAAGACAAGGCATCGGGTGCCGGACAGTGCGCTCCATTCTGTGGGGCTTGGCTTTCTGCATGGCTATCCTTTCCCTGATGCCCGTAACCGCCGCCACAGACTATACCCGTATTCCCTCCGACACCTTGGTGGCTTTCGTGCGGCAGAATTATTTCAGCCGCGGGCAACAGACCGAAGAAATGATACGGGAACTCTATTCCCGCGCCCAATCCACCGGTGATTATCATCTTTTGGCGCAGTGCGTCTATCTGGATGCTTTGGCCGAATATTCGCAAAGCAACGGGCACAGCCGGTTCGCCACCCGTATCGATTCCCTGCTTGTGGAACCGGAAATGATGCGGGATGCCCGCAACCGTCTCTTGCTCATTTATGCCAAAGCCTTGACCGAACTTTCTTCCGGCAACTTCATGGTGGCTTTCCGCTATGCCTTGGATGCCCACCATCTGGCGGAAGAAACCGGAGATGCCAAACTGTTGGTGGAAACGGCCATCACTTTGGGCAATATAAGCCCCTACGTTTATGATTACGATCAGAGCCGCCGTTATTACGAATTGGCCATGACAAGGCTGGATACCGGCACATTGGATTGGTATCGACTGCAAATAAACTATTCGCGCCTGCTGTTTCTGGAAGAAAAATACGATTCGGCCATCGCACTTCTCCACAAACCGATAGAAGCCTTGCGCAGACAAGGCGGCGACGAAGGGCTGTTGGCCGTGGCATGGCTCAACATGGGTTCTTATCATTCCGCCTTGAACCGTCGCGATTCGGCCTATGACTGTTATAAAGAGAGTTTGAACCTTCTGCAAGAGGGAGGCAACAAGAATCTCAGAGGAATACTGTATGCCAATATCGGCAACTATTTCCGTTATAAGAAAGACTATGCCCAAGCCCGCGACTATTACGATAAGGCCCGTCAAATCGCCGTGGCGGACAGTAATTTAAGTTTATATGCTTCGATAGCCTACGACCTCTCCGTGTTTTTTTCGGAACAAGGAATGCTCGACAGTTCCTATCACTATCTTGCGGGATACAACCAATTGGTTTATAGGCAACAGCAACCTATGAACATAGAGTCGCAGAAGAATTACGTCAATATGGTGATGGAACTCTCCCAAAGCCGCAGCCAGTTGGCGGAACGCTCGGTAAAGCTGAAAAACAAGCAGATGGTGATTTTGGGAGTGACCGCGGTGGGGATTATCGTTACGGTAATCCTGTTGTGGCTGGTGGCCTTGGAACGCCGCCGCCGTTCCCGTCAGACCCTTCTGCTCAAGGAAATAGAGCATCAGGAACTTACGAACCAATTAGAGAGTGAAAAGGAAATCAGGCGTTTGCAGGAAGAAAAGACCGAGCAGAAAATACGGGAACTGACCTCTTACACCTTGCTGTTGTCCAATAAAAACAATGTGTTGCGCTCCGTTAAGGAAACGGCCCTAAAAGCCAAGGAAGAAAATGATGAAAGTGGCTATGACAAGATTAAACGGTTGATAGACACTAATCTGAATATGGATAACGATTATTGGGAACAGTTTGTGGGGCATTTCGTGCAGGTGGCGCCGCATTTCTTCGAGAATCTCAAACAATATGGGCCACATCTGACCCCGAACGAAACCAGACTGTGCGCGTATATAAGAATTGGATTGTCTTCCAAACAAATAGCGCAACTGTTGAACCTTTCCCAAGAATCGGTCAACAAGAACCGATACCGTCTGCGCAAAAAGCTCAACTTGGAAAAGGATGTGGATTTAGACGAACTTATCGCGGGATTCTGATACCGAATCTCGCGGACAACGAATGGACAAGGGGTGGAAAAACAATGGACAAACAGGCTTTTGAGAATTGTATAAAACGTAGTCTATTTTTATATTTTTATCTCTGAAGAACAGATTGTTATTCTATCTGCTAAGTTTCTTAAAAACGTATTGCTTGGATGGGGATACCGGTAGGATGCCGATGTTTTTTCGATGCTTTTTGCTTTTAATTTAGCGGCATGAAAAAACGCTTTCAGGGCAGTGTCTCGTGACAGCGTTTATCCAAAATGTTTAATTAAAAACAAAAGCCATGTTAAAGAAAATTTTATGGGTGATGGGTTTGTTGGTCGGAATGTTCTCCGTGCATGCCCAAACCTGGTATCTGGAAGATTTTGAGGAACTCAGTATTTTAGGACCGGCTAAACCGGAGGGATGGACGGTGGGTGAAAATGAATACGGTCAAGGTTATTTCAAGCCTGCTTCCCAAGGGTTTGAAAGCGATATGGCTTTTTCCGTACAGATGGTTCAGACTACCGGTAATTATTGGTTCTACACCCAATCGCTGGATTTAGGCACCGCGCCCGTCGTGGAATTCCAATACAAGACCGGCGGCATAGTCGGGGATGCGCCCGAACACTGCCTGAGCCTTGAGATCGCGGTTTCGGCCGACGGCGAAAGCTGGACCACCGTCAAGACCGTGGCGGCTACAGATTTTGTTGCATCTTCCAATTATGCACTTTTCCGCGAAACCTTGCCTGAAACCTATGCCGGCACGAGCGGCCATGTGAGGCTCAAAGTTACGCCCGAAGCAGGTGTCGGCACGGTAAACTTCTATGTCGATGACTTCGGCGTGGGCACCAAATCCGATGTTAAAGAAAACGACCTGATGATTCAGGGCGAAATATCCGGTTCTTCCATGCCGACCGTCAACACAGAAGCGGAATATACATTTACCGTATTCAACAACGGTTCGGCGGCGCAGACGGCCTATAGCGTGCAGTTGCTCAATCAGACCTACACCGTATTGGCAAGCCAAGACATTACCGAAAGCATAGCATCGGGCGCCACCGCCGAACATACGCTTAAATTCACGCCCACGCAAGCGGGAGCAGACAAACTCTATGCCGTGGTGGTGCTGGCCAATGACGAAGACCGCACCAACGACACCGCCACCATAGCCATCGACGTGCAGGCCGAAGGCAACACCGTGGTGGAAGTGGGCAAGGGTACGGTGCTGACGGGCGGACAGCCTTTCAGTTTTACGTCAAAAACCAGTGCCGCCCTTGCGATTTATAAGGCCGAAGAACTCAACAACCTCAAAGGCTCTATCAGCGATTTGGCCTTCGAAGGCAAGTTCTCCACGGAAATCACTTGCGCCACACAGGTCTATATAGGCGAAACCGAGTTGGGTGAAATACCTTTTGATGAAGAAACTTATCAATCGCTGTTTATCGACCCGGCTACGTTTACCAAAGTATTCGACGGCGATATGACGTTTCCCGAAGGCGACCACCAGAGCATCCGCTTTACCTTTACGCAACCTTTCAATTATAGCGGAGATAAAAATCTGGCGGTCTATACTTTTTCGCGCATTGCTGCCGAGAACGTATTGCAAGATTGGGATGCGAACAAGTTTTACGCCACTAATGTTCCTTTCAGCGAGGGCACCTTGGCCGTAGGCACCGAAGGCGAAAACATCAACCCGATGAACCCGAACGCTGTGGTTGGTTCGCCTAAATTCCAACGTCCCAACACTAAGTTTTTCTTCTCTTCGGTTTCGGACGAGAAATACGACCTGACGTTTGCCGTAAAGGATGCCGCCGGCAACGCGGTTACGGGCGCTGTCATCACGCTCAACGGTGAAAAACAGGAGGCAGGGCAGTACGTGTTCGAATCCATGCCCGCCCGTCTGTATAACTATGTGGTGGAAAAAGAAGGCTTCGTGCCTACGCGCGGCAGCCTGCGCCTGACGGCGGACATGACCCGGGACGTTACGTTGATCAATATGGCGGAATACCCCGGTCTGTCGGGCTATCTGTTCGAAGACTTCGAGAACATCGCCCAGAACAAACGTCCGCTCGGTTGGACAGGCGATTTCTACGTGGATACGATAGGGGGCAAAGACAACGGACATCGTCTTATGCACAGTTTCTGGTATCTGGACGGACCACGTTATATCATCACCAATCCTATCTTTATGGGAAGTGAACCCGTGTTCGAACTCGAATACCGTGTGATGGAATTTGATGAAACGCGCAATACATATGCTGGCGATGCTTTTACAGGGCAGAACCTTACGTGGTCGGTAAGCGTTTCCGAAGATTTTGGCCAGACATGGGATATTGTATTTGAGGAAGATTACGGTACTCATGTTTCAAGTAAAGACTACAAACCTTTCAGTGTGGATGTGAGCGACTATGCCGGAAAAATCTGTCAGTTCCGGATAGATGTGAATAGGGATTATGGTATGCCGGATAAATTCTATTTCGATATCGACAACTTCAAGATTGGCACACAGGTGGAAAGCGATTTGGCGCTCGTATCGAAAATTGAAGGCGTGCGTGTTCCCGGTGCGGGTGCAAAGACTGCCTATACGGTTTGTGTCCGTAATGAAGGTTCGGTAGCGGCCGAAAACTACAGCCTCAAGTTCTACAACGGCGAAACCGAAATCGGCAGCGTGGCGGGTACGAAACTGGAAAGCGGCGCGTTCACCAGACTGACCTTTGAACACACCTTCGCCGCAGCCGGCGAATATACCCTCACCGCCAAGTGCGTGATGGAAGAAGACGCGTTCCTGGCCAACAACAATACGGCCGAATTTTATGTTTCGGTACAGCCCGAAGGCATCCGGAGCAGTATGGTGGAAGCCTACGAAGGGGAAGACATGTCGTGGTACGCGCCTTTGAACATGTACCACAACAACTCGTTGAGCTGGTTGCTCTACCATCGCAACGACCTGACGGTGAAAACCGATGACAATATCAGCGGCATGGCCTTCCGCACCAAGTTCGAACAGGAGACGGAACGTATGCATGTGGTTGTCTATATGGGAGAAATCAACCAGGACAATATCTTTACGAGCGTGCCCACCCCCGCTTCTATGACCAAGGTGTTCGATGGGGCCGTTACGGGCAACGATTTGGACGGTGGCAATATGGTCATCAACTTCCAGCGGGCCTACCGCTACACGGGCAAGAACCTCGTTGTGGCTATCTATAAGGAATCCACGCAGGCCTATTCCTATGATGTGGATTTCGGTTTCTATGGCTACTATAGCCTCAGTGCGGTTTCCGTGGTTGCCATTGCCCCGGAAGAACCGATCGACTTGGCGGAAGTGAATCTGACGGCGGAAGAAGTGCAAGTGGCCGCCAAATTCTGCAAACCCTCCACGATCTTCCTGCTGAACGACAATGTTTCGTACTACTCCGTGAACTTTGAAGTGATCGACCAGAACGGCAAGGAAGTGACCGATGCCACGGTAACGTTCGACGGCACGGTGATGGCGGCCGGAAAATACAAAGTGGAAAACGTACCCGACGGAACCTATCCTTATTCGGTAAGCCTTAACGGCGAGACCGTAGAGGGTCAAGTTACCGTGAACGGTGCCGATGTAACGGAAAAAGTACAGCTTCAACACGTAGCAAACGAAAGCAATTGGAAGGAAACCATGGTAAGAATTTATCCTAACCCCACCGACGGAAAACTGCATATCGATGTGGCGGAAGGTGCCAAAGAAATCAATCTCTATGATATTTCGGGACGTTCGGTACGCAGAATCAACCGCGTGCCGGCCGGTATCATCGAATTGGACATGACCGACTGTCACAGCGGCATCTATCTGCTCAAGATAGACAACCGTGCGTTCAAGGTAAGCAAACGCTAACCGGATTGAACGGTTGCTATTAAAAAGGGTACGGGGCGGTTTTCAACCGCCCCGTTTTTTGTATGGCAAAAGAAAAGCCCTGCGGTTTCTCCGCAGGGCTTTTCTTTTGCCAAAGGTTCACAGACTTCTATCGCAACTTATTGAACTCAGCCTGCACCGCCGTGGCGATCGACTGCATTTCTTCGGCTTCCAGCTTGAGTTTCTCCCGGCTGAAATCAATATCGGTTCCTCCGTGGATAGGCATCAGATGGATATGCACGTGCGGCACGTCCAAACCTACCACCGACATGCCGATTTTGGGTGCGGGAAAAACATTCTTGAGCGCCTTCGCCACTTTCTTGGCAAACACCGTAAGCTGCGCCAGATCCCCGTCTTCCATGTCGAAGATATAATCGATCTCTTGTTTGGGAATCACCAATACATGGCCTTTCACCACGGGAGCGATATCGAGAAAGGCAAAATGCCGTTCGTCTTCCGCCACCTTGTAGCAGGGAATTTCGCCGGCCACGATTTTAGAAAAGATACTGGCCATGACTATCGGGTTATTTCGGTGATTTCAAATTCGATGACGCCTGCCGGAACCTTCACTTCCACCTTGTCGCCCACTTTCTTGCCCAACAATCCTTGCGCGATAGGGGAGCTCACCGAAATCTTGCCCGATTTCAAATCGGCTTCGTTTTCGGAAACCAGCGTGTATTTCATCTGCGCCTTGGACTTCACGTTGCGGATGGTTACCGTAGAAAGCAGCAGCACCTTGGAGGTGTCCATCTTGGATTCATCCAGGATACGTGCGTTGGCCAGTTCCATCTGCAGTTTGGAGATCTTGAGCTCGCACAGCCCCTGAGCTTCCTTGGCGGCATCGTATTCGGCGTTTTCCGACAGATCGCCTTTGTCTCGGGCTTCGGCTATCTGCTGCGAGATTTTAGGGCGTTCCACCTTGGTGAGGTGTTCCAGTTCGTCTTTGAGTTTTTGCAAGCCTTCCTTGCTGTAGTATTTGATTTCTCCCATATCGCTTGTTGTTTTAGGCTTTTTCCCGTCGGGATCCGGTAAAACGCCATGGCTAAATAAACAAAAAGACCCTTAGCGATAAGGGCCGTGCGGGGCAAAGGTAGAAATTTTTTCGTTTCCACCTAAACCGACGTCGTTTTTCTAATGGTATTTCCGCTCTAAAACGGTCTGTGCGATAACGGCTTCGCGCAATGAAAAGCCCTTTTTCTCCGTAGGGGAAGCGGGTTCGGCTTTTGGAGGCTTGGGCGGTTCGGGCAGGGCTTCGGACAGGATTTCGGGCGCGGAAACATCGGTGTCCGACTCGGGTTCTATCCTTTCCAGTGAATCTTCGGGCACCTCCCAAAACGCATCGGAAACGGTTTCCGCAGGTTCCAAAGGAAATTCCGCGCTTTTTTCCGGCTCAAAAGGCATTGCCGCCGGCGAAAAAAGGGGCTTGCCGGCCGGAATCGACCCCTGTTGCAGCCGCTTTTCGCGCTGTTTCCTGTCTTTCCTTGCCTTGGAACCCATGCCGCAACCGAAAGCCACGGCAAGGAGCGTAAAGATTAAGATACCCATAAAAATGTACCCTCCGTTATCAACGGCGCGAAATTACGATAATTTTAGCTACTTGGCTTTTGCGCACGACTTTTGTACCTTTGCCACGATGCGCACTCGATTTTTGTTTGGTGTTTTGCTCTCAGGGCTGTTTGTCTGCCTGCTTTCCTGCGGACATCAGATCAGTTACGGGAATATTCCCGAGCGGAGCGTCAATTTTACCGTCCGTCCGTATGATTTAGACAACAATCTGTTGCCGGTGGGAGCGTTCGATTACTTCCCCTACGGCTACAGCGGCGTTTGCGTCTATCATATAGGCGATATGGAAGAAGAGTACGTGGCGTTTGAACAGGCCTGCCCTTTAGATTGGGAATCGGGGTGCTACGTGGAGTATAACCGGCAGAAAGACCGCCTGGTGGGTAAGGAATGCGGGGGCGAGTTCAGCAGTTACAGCGGTTTCGGCCATGGCAAGGTTTCCCGGTTCGCGCTGCGCAAATACCACATCACCTATCTGAGCAACGGAAACTTTCAGGTTTCAAACTAATACCAAAGATCTCGGTTTAAAAACGAAATAACCATGAAAACAAGAATTTCGATTTTGCTTATCCTCGCCGCCCTGATGTCTTTTTCCGCCCAAGGGCAGAAAAAAATCACGATGGGAGAGTTGAGCAAGAAACAACAGGACAGCATCCTCTTTGCCTTTCCCCAATGCACCAAAGGCACGATTTATTTCAAAAACGGCAGTGTCTATAACGGAAAACTCAACTACAACCACTATGAACCCCAGGTGCTTTTCCGCAATGACAAGCCCACTTCTCCCGAAGACACGCTCCGCCGTTTGGATAATCTTGCCGATGTGCTCATGATTCAGATCGGCGACCGCCAGTTCGTTCCCGTTTTGTCGGGCATCGGCGAAATCATCCTCAACAACAAGGTGAGCCTGATTCTGTCGCGCAAGGTCAATATCGAAGAAAAGAAGACGGGCGCTTACGGAACGGGCGGCTCCACCTCTTCGATACGCAGCGTGTCGGGTTTCAGCAGCAACAACGGCACCGGTTCGGGCTCATATAACGGCCAGACCACCTTTGCCAACGTGAACTACGACTTTGCCGCCAATTCCGAACTGAGCATCGACGACCGCCTGTTCCTGCTCAAAGACGGCAAGGTGAGCCCGCTCACCAAAAAGAGTCTGCTCAAGCATTTCCCCAAAGCGGCCGATTATATCAACCGTTATCTGGAAGAACAGAAGCCCGATTTGGACAATGTGGACCAGATGCGGAACTTCGTGAATTTGATTTACGCTAACTTTTAATTACCTTTGCCGGTTAAAATGCGCATTTATGTGCGTTTTAAACAAGAGGATAACTTGCTTATATGCCAAATATACAGGTAGATAAGAAAACATTGGTATCCGCTTTCTTCTCCGTGTTTCCCTGGTCGGGAAGCCGGGGCAGGGGGTGGATTCGGTGGGTTTGCCTGTTTTTCTTGGGCGGTTGTGCGAACGATTTCCTTTTTGCCCAGCAGGAAGGCAACCAGTTGACGCAGTTTATGCGTACCACGTATTCGTACAACGCAGGTTACGCAGGTTTGTCGAACGGCATTTGCCTTACGGCATTATATCGCCAGCAGTGGGGCGGTTTAGGATTGGGCGGTGGCGGAAAGAAGATTGCCCCCAATTCCACGTTCCTGTTGGCCGATATGCCTTTGAAGATACTCAAAGGTGGGGTAGGCTTGGAGGTCGCCTCTTTCAACTCGGCTCAGTTCCGCGACATTGTGGTGAAATTGGGCTACTCCTACCACCTGCAGACCTCTTTCGGCACCATCGGCATGGGCGTGCGCGCCCAACTGGAGTCGAAAGGCCTTGATTACAGCAAGTTCGAACCCGACAACACATCCGACCGTATCCTTACCGGAAAACAGAAGGAAAACGCTATGTACGGAGATGTGAGCCTTGGGTTCTACCTTTTGGGAAACGCCAACTACTTTGTGGGCATCGCGGTCAACAACCTCATTGCCCACCGGAGTGAGAAGATAGCCTACCGTCCTTCGCGGTATATAGCCATAAACGGCGGTTATTCTTTTAGTTTCAATTCGTTGCCGAAGGTGGAGTTTACGCCTACGGCCTACTTTGAAACCGATTTCACTTGTGTGAGTTGGAGTTTGGCCGTGATGGGAACGTTCAACAAACGCTTTTGGGCGGGGCTTTCCTATCGTTTTAAGGAGGCCGTTTCCATTTTGGCGGGCATGAACATCGCCAAATTGCAGATCGGTGTTGCTTACGACCTCACGGCAACCCGATTTATAAATGCCTCTTCGATGGGAGGGGCTTTTGAAGTTACCGTGCGGTATTGCTTCGGTCTGGAAGCCGAAAAAGTGAACACGGAATACAAGAATGCAAGGTACTTGTAGTGCTTTGCGCAAAAAGAAAAACATTAACCATACATACAATGAGAAGAGTAGCGAATTTATGGGATGTTCGGAATTTGACCGTGGCTGCCTTTGTGGCCATTCTCCTTTGGGGATGCAGCAATGCCGGCAGCGGGGAATTGACCGGGGTCGCCGGACGCAAATCGTTCGGCACGCAAGTTCCTTTCGGAATGGTTTACGTTCCCGGCGGCAGTTTCGTTTGGGGGTCGGGTGGCTTTGACCCGTCTTACCAGATGCTCAATATCCGCACGGTAACCATCAGCGATTTTTTCATGGATGAAACGGAAATCACCAACAACGAATACCGCCAGTTCGTGGAGTATGTAAAAGAGTACCACATGCGTCGTTTGTTGGCTGAAAACGGAATCGAAGGCTTCCAGATTGAAAACGAAGACGAAGATGCCGAACCGGAAATCAACTGGAAGACCAAAATCAAAAGGACTCCCGAAGTGGAAGAAGCCTTGGCGGATCTTTATCTGCCCGTGGAAGAACGCTTTGCCCACCGCAAGGAAATCGATGTGCGCAAGCTCAACTACGAATATTGGTCGTATGATTTCTATGCCGCTTCGCGCAAATCGTGGAACGACGACAACAACGACATGCCTGACGACGGTGTGTATTACGGTTCGTTCGTAAGCCGCCCGCAGTCGATGCGTTCCCGCCAGCAGTTCATGCACAAGCATGTGGTTAACGTTTATCCCGATACACTCTGCTGGATTTTCGACTGGTCGTATTCCTACAACGACCCCATGGTGGCAGGCTACTACTCAAGCCCCTTGTACGACAATTATCCGGTGGTCGGTGTAAACTGGAAGCAGGCCGAGGCTTTCTGCAAATGGCGCAGCAAGATGTATAACGATGCCATGGCGGCCAAAGGCTACCCCGAAACGCAGGAGTTCCGTCTGCCCACCGAAGCCCAGTGGGAATATGCGGCGCGCGGCGGTATCGATGCCAGCCCGTATCCTTGGGGCGGTAACTACGCCCGCAACATCAACGGATGTCTGTTGGGTAACTTCAAGCCCGGCCGTGGCGACTATGCCGCCGACGGTTCGCTCTATCCTTGCGTGGTGGGGCACTACGCGCCCAACGATTACGGTTTGTACGATATGATGGGCAATGTTTCCGAATGGTGTATCGACGCCTATGACGAAACCATCGCCAACAACCACGACTTCAACCCCGCCTTTACCTACGATGCCAAGCCCGAAGACGGCGTAGGCCTCAAACGTAAGGTGGTGCGTGGCGGTTCGTTCAAGGATTTTGCCGATATATGCAAGGTTTATTACCGTTCGTTCGAATATCAGGATACCTGCAAGTCTTACGTCGGATTCCGTTGCATCCAGCCTTTGCTGGGTAGCGGCATGCTGACCGGAGGAAGCGGTTCGAACGTGTATTAATCGATGCTCCGACAGACAGATATTTTTTAAGACCTTAAAAACCAAACGAAAATAAGACAAGGAAATGAGTTTTGCTGAAAAACCGTGGTTTAAGAAGTTTATGAGTTACCTCTACGGGTATGGTGCTTCTATCGTTATCGTGGGTGCTCTTTTTAAAATCAATCACTATCCGGGTGCCAACCTGATGCTTATCGTGGGTATGAGTATCGAGGCCATCATCTTTGTGTTCTCCACGATGGAAAAGCCGCATCCCGAATACGATTGGGATAGGGTTTATCCGGTCTTGAAGAACAACCCCGACGGAACGCCCATGTATCCCGAAGGCGAAGCTCCCGTGCACGGTGGCGGAATGGCGGGAGGATCGCAGAACATCTTGGCGGACAAGTTGGAGGAAATGTTGGAAAAGGCCAACGTTACGCCTGAAGTGTTCAACCGCCTCAGCAGCGGTCTGGAAAAACTTACCGAAACCACCGCCAATCTCAGCAATCTGACCAATGTGGTGAGCGTCAACAAGACCTATGCCGATGAAATGGTTCAGATGACGAACAACCTCAATCAGTTGAATCAGTTCTACGTGAACCAGCTGCAGGTTTCGAAAGCGCAGACGGAAGCGGGCGTGAAACTGCAGGAAGACGTGAACAAGATTATGGAAACTTTGAGCAGTTCGCTCGAAAGTTCGCAGAAATACCGTCAGGAAATAGATGACCTTTCCGAAAAGGTTTCCGCATTGAACCGTATGTACGGGCAGATGCTTGCCGCCATGCAAGGCGCACAACCGGCAAAAAATTAATTCCGCGAGTAAAAAATTTTTGAACCTATTCGGTTATGTCAGGAGGAGGAAAAGAAACACCAAGGCAAAAGATGATCGGGATGATGTACCTCGTGTACACCGCCCTGTTGGCTTTGAACGTGTCGGTGGCCGTGTTGGAATCATTCCTTACGATCAATGAAGCCTTGGAAACCACCAACGAAAGCTATGTTCAGAAGAACGCCGACTTGTACCAGCGTTTTCTTGCCACCTATGTGGTCAATGAGGCGAAAGTAGGCAAACACTGGGCAAAAGCGCAGAAAGTACAGGAAACAACGAAAGAACTGTACGATTATATCCAGAAGACCAAGATTGAGCTTATCGCCTTTACCGAACAGATTCCCTACGAAGAGGCGGAAAATCTTGACCCGCGGCATATCAGCCGTCAGGACAATTACGATGATCCTACCCGTTTTTTCTTGGGCGTGGATAACAACACCAGCAGCGGCAAGGCTTACGAATTGCACACCAAGCTGCACGAATACCGCGATTTCTTGTTGTCGATGGTAGAGGAAAGGGATCGCCCCAACATCCCCTTGCGCTCTTTGCACGTGGAAGGTACCAAGTGGTACAATGCCAACGGCGAGGAACAGAGTTGGGAAGTGTTCCATTTCTCGCATACGATTATCGTGGCCGACCTGGCTTTGCTCAACAAGATTCAGAATGACGTATTGAACGCCGAAAACGACATCGTGTCTTATCTCTATTCGGCTATCAGCGATGAAGACTTTAAGTTCGACACCATTTCGGCGCGCGTGGTTCCCGTTTCCAACAGCGTGTTGGTAGGCTCTAATTTCGAAGCGGATGTCTTTGTGGCGGCTTTCGATTCAAAAGCTGAAATCTCGGCTACCATCGACGGCAAGGAATATTCCGGTGCGGGCGGTTCCATCCGCTATAAAGTGCCGGCCAATACGATCGGAACGCGCAAGGTGAACGGCACGATTCATGTGCCGGCATCTTTCGGGGTCAAGTCCTATCCGTTCCAGTTCGAGTATGAGGTACGCCAGTCCACCGCCACCGTGAGCGCGGACAAGATGAACGTATTCTACGTGGGGGTTGACAATCCCGTTTCGGCGATTGCCGGCGGTATTACCGATGCCAATACGCGTGTGGAAATATCCAACGGTACGATTACCAAGACCAAGCCCGGCGAATACGTGGTGCGTGTCAACACGCCCGGTGTGGATGCCACCGTGCGGGTCTATGCCAAGGAAAACGGCAAGGAAACCCTGATGGGCAGCAAGACTTTCCGTGTAAAGCGCGTTCCTGACCCCGTGGCCCGTATCAACGGACAGGATGAAGGGGTGAAACGTATCGACAAGAACACGCTTGCCAATGCAGGCGGTCTGTTGGTGTCGATGAAGGATTTCGAGTTTGAATTGAGCTTGAAGATCGCTTCTTTCAACGTGCAGGTGTCGCGGGACGGCGAACTTTCGCCCATGATGCCATCCGATGGCAACAAGTTTACGCAGAATATGATAGACAACTTCAAGCGTTGCAAACGCGGGGACAAAGTGTTTATCACCGATATATACGCCGCCATGCCGGAAGGCAGACGTATGTTGGGGGATATGATTTTAACCATTAAGTAGTACATTCTCTCCACAAGAGAAAAAATAAACGATTATGAAACGATTTGCCTTTTCCATTTTGATGGTCGCCATGGTTGCCGCCTCCATCGGTTCGCTCAAAGCGCAGGTTCTGGAAGACACGCCTCCTGTGGATAACTTCTTCAAGAAGGAAAACACTGCCGACCGCTTGCCGCGCGAATACGTTTATGTGCGCGAAGCAGATGTCTATATCAAATGGCGTGTTTGGCGCATGGTGGATTTTCGCATGAAAATGAACCAGTACCTGTATTATCCCGTTAATCCGGTACAGGACCGTATCAGCTTGATGAGCTTGATCATGAAAGGCTTGGAAGACGGTAGCATCGTGGCTTACGATGCCCTTACCGATGACTTCCGCAAGCAGCTCACCTACGAAGAGTTTATCCGCCAGAACACGCAGATTTCCGAGTTGCAGAAAGAAGACTTGGATAATCCCGGTCAGTACATCACTACGATGGATACATCTTCGTTCCAGATCCACAACGTAAAGATGATCCGTCTTAAAGAAGACTGGTTCATCGATAAGCAACGTTCGATCCGCGATATACGTGTGTTGGGTATCGCTCCCGTAATCCAGGTGTTTGACGAAGAAAGCGGCCAATTCAAGGGCAACCAGACGTTGTTTTGGCTCTATTACCCGTCTATCCGTCCGCTTTTTGCCAGAACGGAAACCTTTAACCGCCACAACAGCGCCATGCGCCAGTCTTACGATGATGTGTTCGCTTGGAACCGTTGGTTCCAGAGCTATATCACCAAAATCGACAACCAGCAGGATCGGCAGATTCAGCAATACGCTCAGGGGGCCAATATCATGAGGGAAGCGGAACGTATTGAAGAAACGCTGTTTGAGATTGAACACGATTTGTGGGAATATTAATCTTTTCATGTGCTTTTTATGGTAAGGAGCGCGCCCTTCGGGCGCGCTCCTTTTTTTATCCCGGATTTATTCCGGCCGTTGCTTCATCCGTATTCCGGTGAGATTCCTTATTGGCCTGGCGTTTAACGGTGTGTTTGAATTTCAGCATGGCCAGGTTGACTTCAAAGCTGGTTTCGGTATCGGTGGTAT
>CAYVJX010000012.1:17368-20376 GCA_964451895.1 uncultured Bacteroidaceae bacterium
TTGAATTTCAGCATGGCCAGGTTGACTTCAAAGCTGGTTTCGGTATCGGTGGTATGAAGGTCTTCGCCAAGTAGGTCATCGATGATGTTTCCGCCCTTCTGCATCAGATTCTTTTGTGTGAATTGATCATCGGTATGGGAAAGTTCCGCAACGGTTCTCGAAAGTTCACGTATCTTGGTAAACGTTTCCACAATGGCGATGGTTGTCTGTGTGGCGCGTTCGCTTCGCAGAATGGTCGCCAGCATATAAAGCCCCTTTTCGGTAAAGGCTTTGGGTATTGTGGGAGAGAATTTTAACTTGAGGTTATCGAAAATTTCGATAACCTCGACCTTCTCCTTTCTCGTAAGTTCCAGAATATATCCATCTGGAAACTTCTCGGGGTTGTTCTTGACCGCTTCGTTGATGCGCATAGTCGCCACACCATACAGGGCGGCCACGTCACAGTCGAGGATTACTTTTTGCCCTCTTAGGTCAATGATCCGGCTTTCTACCGGATTGAATTTTACGATATTGTTTTTCATTTGGGTTCTCTTTTTTATTGCTTATCGTTTTGGCTTTCAGGTTCGCAACTAGAGATTTTGTGGCAAATTTGAGGTTATCAAAATTTTTGATAACCTACTCCCAGTTCGCGCTCCTTATCCTTCGCGTTTGCTTTGTTTCGATGCTTTCGGTTCGTGCGCTTTGACGGCATCTTTCTTTTTCTCAAACGGAGTGAGGTTGAAGCGATAGCGGTAGGATGCCTGCACAAACAGTTCCTGCCCCGGTTTCCGCGTGGCGGCGCCGAAAGAAGAACGGAGTTTTCCGCTCAGCTGAATTTCGAACTCATGCGCTTTCTTAAGCGTGTAGGCCGCCCGCAGCCGCAATCCCGCGATGCCGCCGGCAGCTTTGGAACCTTTCATCTCAAAATAATAACTGAGCCCTGCCGACAGGTTCAAGGTTTTATCGAACAAGGCTTTGGAACAGTTTGCCGATGGCCCGATATGGTAAAGGAAGGTGGATTTGCGTTCCCCCGCCTTGTCGATACGGGTGCTGAAATCCACCGCGCTCTGCAAACGGTACTCGTTGGGCAATTCGATGCCGTGGCGCACCGCCGCATAGAAATAGTCGCTGAACGCCCTTTGTGTTTTCTCGCGTGAACTCTGGTAGGAGAACTCCGCGCCGCCCTGCTGTCTGTAACGCGCTTCCGGCCGGCTGCAAAAATCAAGCCGGAACGAAGCCTGCTGTGAAATCTGACGGTAGGAAACCGTGTCGGGGTCATAGACCAACGGGTCGTCGGGTCGCCCCAGATCAACCGGCTTAAGCTGCGTGTGCATCGTGAAATTCGAATAAGAAGCTGTGAGCGCCCAACGCTCGTCAATCTTGTAATTGATATAGGCCGAACCCACAATGCGGTTCATACGGCTTGATTTGGCGTTTTTAAGGTCGTCCCGTTGCCAACCCAATTCGGCGTTTACCGCCACTTTCTTGAAGGCATGGGTGAACGCCACCACCGCGTTCTCGAAATCCTGGTTGAAGTAGGCCGCGCCCAGGCTCGCATAATCGGCTCCGACCCGTTCATAAGCCACGCTGATGCCCTTGTAAGCCAACCGAAGCTTGTAGGCGGTGCTCAACGAGGTGGAGGCGTATTGAGGCAGGAAAGGCCGCATGAGGCCGCCCCATACGCCGCCTTTCTTTTCCTTGGGATCGCGTGTGTCGGCGGTGAGGGCGCTCACGCCGGCTTGTCCGTTGAGGGTCAGCCCCTTGTAGAGTTCAAACGAGAAATCCAAGGCGAGAACCGCGTTTTGTTGCGGCGCCACTTGGGAACGCCATGCTTCCGACAGCGATTTGCTATGGTCTCCGGCACGGAAGAAATGCAGGTCGAGCCGCTGTTTCTTATGTGAAAACCCTACTTTGAAAGCAAAGGCCGTGCGCTTGTAGTTGGCCGGGATATAAGAGGGCGTGAACGCCTTGCTGTCTTGGCGGACGGTGTCGGCCTGGCGTGCTTTGAGCAGACGGCCGTACATGGCTGAGAAGTGGAGCGGAAAAGAGCCGGATTCCAACTGGATGCCCGCTCCGTCGAATTGATGTCCTGTCAGCCCGTAAGGGTGCATATCCATCGACGTGCGCCCTAGATAGGCCTTGGCCCATTTGTAGGAGGGCGTAAAGGAAAAGCGCGAGAACGGCTGCGCGTAAGAAAAACGGCTGTCGGCGAAACTCAACGAAATGGGTAGCGAAAAGCCGTAAAACACCGGGTTGAGCTGTGCCGAGATCAGGTAGGCGAAAGGGTCTGCATTGCCGTCGGAACTGAGCCTCGAGGAGGCTTGCGCGCCGGCGGTTCCGGAAAAAGCGAAGGGTTTCCGTTTTCCGATGCCCGTAAAATCCTGTGCCGGCAGTTCCGTTTTAAGGCACAGCACCAGGTAGAGGGTGGGCAAAAGGGCTTTCCTGCAACACGACAGAATTTTAGTCGCGTTGATTTTCAGTGATGAACGTTTCATATCCGATTTGTTTCAAGGTTCTACTATTTATAGAACCCAGAAATCGGATTTTATCGAAGAAAAAAATATTTAAAATTTCTTAAAACTTTTTCATACCTTTGCAATCCTTTACGGGTAAGCGGTTTTTCCGCGCCCGAAAAAAGTCAGGCACGTTTTTATTTGCGTGCGACCCTTGGAAAGATGGGTGAGTGGCTTAAACCAACAGTTTGCTAAACTGTCGTAGGGGTTTCCCTACCGGGGGTTCGAATCCCCCTCTTTCCGCAAAGCAAAGCAAAAAGCCTTGAGGCAACGCCTCAAGGCTTTTTTACTATTTCGCCGTGGAGAGCTCGCTCTCCTAAGGCGAAATAGTAAAAAAGCTTTCGCGCTTCGCGCGAAGGCTTTTTGCGGAAGTTTTGACGGTCGCCCCCCAGGGGATCAGCCGAGCGAAGCGAGGCTAATCCCGAAAAAGCGTTTAGAACGGCCATCTGCTTCGTTACGGCCCTCGGCTTGTTCGGTCACGTACTGAAGTACGCTCCCTCACCGCCTTCGGGTCGC
>CAYVJX010000013.1:0-6337 GCA_964451895.1 uncultured Bacteroidaceae bacterium
ATCTGCGCAAGGGCGAGCGCAGCCCGCTGGCGGAAATCGCCGGAAAGTTGCTGTAAGCGCTTAGAGATTCCCGAATCGTTTGCGGGCAAAATATTCAAAGCCGAGGAATGCCAGCAAGACAATCAGCATCCATGTCCGGTTGAGCGGAGAGAGGTAGGTTTCTTCGGTTTGGATGCGCGGTTTGAGGTCTTGGCGTTGCAGTAGTGCCTGCGCCAGATCTTTCCATGCCGCCGCGTTCTCTTGGGTGGATGTTCCGGCGTGGAAGAACTCGCCGCGGTAGGTTAAGGCCAGATTGCGGAGCAGGGCATGGTCGGCAGGCTGTGTGGGATTCTCGAGCTGCGGGTCAGACACCGAGAGGTAGCCTTGCGTGCGGTAGGTTTCATCGCCCACCGAGGCTTGGGCTTCATAACGGTATTCCCCTTCGGGCAGAAATCCGGCATCCAAGGTGTAATGATCGTTTTCGGGCACGAAATCAAATGCGTATTCGGCTTCTTGGCGGCGCAAGCTGAAGCGCACGGGCGCGTTCTCCACTTTTTCGAAAGAAGCGTTGTACAGGTAGGCTTTTACCGTAAGCCTTTCGGTGGTGCGCCATGTGGCGGGGCAATGCACATTGAGGTTGCTTTCGGGCTTGGCCTGGCAGAGCAGTTGCAGGCATTTGTCGAGCAGAAGATCAAAAGATTCGGTGTTGTTTTTTTCCTGAAAATTGGCCAGCCGCCATTTCCAGAGCTGTGTTCCGCAGCAAACGGCGGTCCTTCGGTTTCCGGGAGGGCTTATCCACAGCAAGGGGTCTGCGGTAGGCACTTGCAATATGCTTTGCGTAAAGAGCGACTGCCCGCCGGGCAGGGGCGCGTATAGGGCGAAAGGTGTCTGCAGGGGCGGGAATTTCTCCCACAGCGCCTGGTCTTGCGCCGATACGTTGAAAAGGCTGAAACCGGGGTTGAGGTGCGCCTGGGCTTCGTTCCAGCGCTCGCCCCGGGGCTGTATCCTTATGCCGGCATCCATGCCGTCGAGCAACTGCCAGGAAGTGGAGGCGGATAGCAGATAGAACAGGTTCTTTTGTTCCAGCAGCGGTTTGAGTTCGTGCAGCGGATAGCGGTTGGAGGGCAAGCCGTGCAACACCACCAGGTCGTAGGATTCCAGACGCGCCGGATTCTTGGTCAGATTGGCCAGGTCTTTGGCCAGCACCACTTCCGTTTGGTATTTCTCCTGTGTCTGGAGGCTTTGGCGCAGGCAACTCAAATCGGGGTGAGGGGCGTGCGCCAGGATGAGTATCTTCTGTTTGTTTTCCAACACGCGTACCGCAAAGGCACGGCGGTTGTTCTGCCGGTCGTATTCGTTTGAAAGCGGTTCAAGCGCCAATACATAGCGGCATATTCCGCTGTCTTGGGGCTCTATGTTCCATGCCACGCTTTGTTCTTTCTGTCCGTTGAAAGCAATCACGGTGTCTTTCAACACCTGCGAGCCGTTGGTCGTTTTTAGCGAGAGCCGGGCCACGGCCTGGGGGGCGCGGTGCTGCCCGATGCGGATATGAACCGGAAACCGGTTGCCTTTGTAGGCGTAAAGGTTGGTGAGCACCTGGCCTATAAAGAGGTCGGGATACAGGTTGGTATCGCCCAGTCCTATGGTATAGAGCGGCAGGGCGAGAGAGCGGTATGCCGAAACGGGTTCCTGTCCGCTGTTGTTGTTGCCGTCTGAAAAAAGCACCACGGCGGCCAGGTCGTTATCGGCGTTCTGTTGTTTAATCAGGTTAAAGGCGCGGCTGTAATCGGTGGCGGTGCCGTTGAATATGAAATCGGGGTTCAGCACGGCATCCTGCGCAAACCCGATGGCCTTTACCTCGAATTTTTGGGAAATTCTTTCAGAAAGTTCCTGGATGTTCCGCTCCAGAAGGGCGGTGTCGGCAGCCCCGCGCATCGAAGAGGATTGGTCGAGCAACAGAAAGCAGCGCGGTTTTTCGATGCGTTCCCGCTTTATCTTCACCAAGGGAAAGAAGAACAGCAGGCAAATAAAAAAGACGAACCCGAAACGGAGGCAGGCCAATGCAAGCCGCCATCCTTTTGCGAGTTCGTCTCGTTTGTTCCTTGTGTACAAGAGTGCGGCGTAGAGGGTCGCCACTGTACACGATATCAAAATGCTGAGTAACATATTACTTAAAGTTGAGTGCGGAATACTTGTCTTTATTCTCGGTTCGATGTGAAAAATAAAATTTCTCACATCGCTCTTTCGAACAAATCAGTATTCCGCACTCAACTTACGCTACATATTCATGCCGCCGCAAACGTGCAATACCTGGCCGCTTACATACGAAGACAGGTCGGAAGCCAGGAAAAGGCATACATTCGCCACATCTTGCGGTGTGCCGCCACGGTGCAAGGGAATCTTGCTTTCCCAATCCTTGCGCACTTCTTCCGACAGCTGGGCGGTCATATCGGTAATGATGAAGCCCGGAGCGATGGCGTTGGAGCGGATGCCGCGCTTGCCGAATTCCTTGGCCACCGATTTGGTGAGGCCGATGATGCCGGCTTTGGAGGCTGAGTAGTTTACCTGTCCGGCATTGCCCGATACACCTACCACCGAACTCATGTTGATGATGCTGCCCGAGCGTTGGCTGCTCATGATGGGGGCAACGGCTTTGGTAAAGTTGAACACCGATTTGAGGTTCACGTTGATGACCGCATCCCACTGCTGTTCGGTCATACGGAGCAACAGCCCGTCTTTGGTGATGCCGGCGTTGTTTACCAGAACATCGATACGGCCGAAGTCTTTGGCGATGGCGGCTACCGTTTCTTCGGTATTGGCGGTATTGGAAGCATCGGAGGCGTAGCCTTTGGCTTTCACGCCCATGCCTTCCAGTTCCTTTACCAATGCCTGCATATTTTCATCATCACGCAAGTCGGTAAAGGCAATGTTGGCTCCTTCTGCCGCAAAACGCAAGGCGATGGCCTTGCCGATACCGCGGGATGCCCCGGTAATCAGGGCTACTTTGTCTTGTAAAAGTTTCATAACCTATTGGATTTTTAATCGACCTGAACGGTTTCCGGTTCGGTTCGCTTTTCGATTCCGAAACTGAACCGGGCATTGAGCCGGTCGGATTTATATTTCAAAAGTAAAAAGTAAAGGGCCAGGGCTGCCAGACAGCCCAAACCGCGGATCACTTCGTTGGGGGTAAGGAGCGCCGCCACGAAGAAGCCTGCCGCCGCCGCCACCAGCGAGAGCACATAGGCGTACAGCACCGCTTTGAGCCCCATGCCCGACATCAGGAATACGTTTACCCTTTCGCCTTTTTGGTATAGATGGGCATCTTTGGTCTTTACCGTTACGTCTTTGTCTGTTTTCTCCGACATCTGGCAAAGGCTTTTGGCATGGCAGGAGCCGCAGGCCGAAGCCGCCTGTATCTTTACCGTTACCGAGTTTTCGGTAACCGCGGTAACGATTCCGTCATGTACTATTTTTTCTGCCATAAGATATGGAAGCAAATATAGTGTAAATTTTATTTCAAGGTGCAGTCTGAAGTGGAGAAGTGAAAAACAAAAAACGCCCTCCGCGTGGAGAGCGTTTCTTGCGTTTAAATAGTGCGGATACTATTTAACTTTCTTAGCCAAGGTAGCACCGGGTTTGAACTTAACCACCTTCTTGGCGGCAATCTTGATGCTCTTGCCGGTACGGGGGTTGTGACCCATGCGGGCAGCTCTTTTCTGAACGCTGAAGGTACCGAAACCGATCAAAGAAATGCGGTCGCCTTTCTTGAGGGCATCAGCGGTAGCGGTCAAATAAGCTTCGAGGGCTTTTTTGGAATCAGCTTTCGACAAGTTAGCTTTCTTGGCGATAGCATCGATCAATTCTGTCTTGTTCATGACTGAAAAGTTTTACAGGTTAAACAATCAAGGTTTTAGTACAGCAAAGGTATTTGATGTTTGCAAAATAGCAAAATTTAAGACCTCTGATAACCAGCCTTTTCTCCTTACTGATTGTTGATAACTCCAAGCGTGAACAAGTCTTTGGCTGAATCGAACTTAAAGCCCCTTAAAAGTTCTTCTATTGTAAGTTGTTTTTTGCCAGGAAGTTGCAAACGTGTAATGGCTACAGAACAGCCGTCTCCGCAAACGATTTTCATAAAACGCTTGTTGTCAGAGAGAATAACGCCCTGTTCATAACTTTTTGCATTTTCCGGATCCAGACAGGCGTCAAGCAGCTTGATCGGTATGCTTTTTTGGGTGGAAAACTGTTGCAGGCAAGCGATGGCGCCGGGGTAGGGGCTGAGGGCTTTTATCTGTTGCAGCACTTTTTTTGCCGGCAGGTTAAAGTCAATAAGGCAGTCTTTCTTAAAAATTTTCGGAGCATCCGGCAGTTTCTCGTTTTCCGCTATAGTCTGCGCCTGCGCTTGGATATTTCCGGCAAAAAGTCCGCGCGCGGTCTTTACCACCAAGGGCGCGCCTTTTTCCAGCAGTTTGTCGTGCAGGCTTCCCGCCGTTTCTTCGGGTGTTATCGCCACTTTTTCCTGATAGAGAATCGCGCCGGTGTCGAGGTCTTTATCCAATAAGAAAGTGGTTACTCCGGTTTCGGTCTCGCCGTTCCAGATGGCGCGCTGGATGGGAGCCGCTCCCCGGTAGCGGGGCAGGAGGGAGGCATGGAGGTTGAAAGTGCCCAGACGGGGCATAGCCCATACTTCCTGCGGCAGCATGCGGAATGCCACCACAATCTGCAGATCGGCGCGGAATGCCGCCAGTTCCTGCAGAAACGCGGGGTCTTTGAGCTTTGGGGGTTGCAGCACGGGCAAGCCCAGTTCAAGGGCGAGGCGTTTTACCTCGCTCATACCCGTTTTCTGACCTCGGCCGATAGGTTTGTCGGGCATCGTTACCACGGCCACCACGTTCATGCCGGCATCCACCAAGGCTTTGAGGCAACCGGAGGCGAATTCCGGCGTTCCCATAAAAACAATGCGGTTGTCCATTCTCTTATTTTTTCATGATGGCGAGCATCTGCAAGGCGGCCTCGGCGGCTTCCGAGCCTTTGTTACCTAATTTGCCGCCGGCGCGTTCCTTGGCCTGCTGCTGGTTGTTGGTGGTCAACACGCCGAAGATGGCGGGTTTGAGGTATTGGATGCCCACGCGTGTGATGCCGTCTGCCACGGCCTGGCAGATAAAGTCGAAGTGCCGGGTTTCGCCTTGGATCACGCAGCCCAGACAGATTACCGCATCGCAATCGGGGCGGGCGGCAAAATAGGCGGCGGCCGAAGAGAGTTCAAAGCTGCCGGGCACGGAAACCACGCGGATGCGGTCTTCGGTTACGCCCTTGTTGCGCAGGGTCTGCACGCAGCCGTCGCGCAGGGCATGGGTTATCTCGGTGTTCCATTCGGCCACCAGCACGGTAAAGCGGTGGGTCTTGTCGGCGGCGACTTTCGGGCTCTGGCCGTCGAGAAGCCTGTCTTTTGTTGACATAACTATATAAAGGTATGTTGTTATATAAAAAAACGGGGAAACCTTGCCGTTGCCGGTTGGAGGCTTCCCCGTGGGTTATGCTTGTTATAGGATTACTTGCCCAGTTTGGCGTTCATGCGGGCGATGTAGCGGTCTATGTCGGACGCTTCGCGCGACATGGGGAACCTCCGGCGGATCTGCTGGTAGGTCTGCAAGGCCTTTTCGTATTGCTGCAACATTTCATGCACCATGGCCTGACGCATCAGCACGCCCGGCGTAAGCGTTTCGTTGGCATATTTGGAAGCGGCCTTGGCATAGGCGGCAACGGCCTTTTCGGTTTGATCCATTTCCAGATAGGCATCGCCCAAAGCTTGGTTCGAGAGAATGAACAGCACGGGGTCTTTGGTGTTGAATTTCTTGATATAGCGCACCGCTTCATCAAAGTCGCCCATGTGCAGGTAGGCCAGCCCCGCGTAGTAGTTGGCTAACTTGCCGCTCTTGGTGGCGCCGTAGCTGTCGGCTATCTCCAGCATTCCGGCGTGTTGGCCGTCGCCGTTCAGGGCTGTGGTCAGCGAGTCCATCTCAAAATAACGCTGGGCGTAGAACATTTCGTTGGCCGCCGTTTTTTCCTTGGGAGCCAGATAGAGGTATTTGTAACCAAAGTAACCTACAACCACCACCAGAATGGCAACGACGATGCCGATGATGAGCGATTTGTGGTTTTCGAAATAGTTTCCGGTGTTTGCAAGGGCAACTTCAACGTCTTCAACGATCTGTTCGCCTTTTTCTTCTTTCTGAGCCATAGCTGTAATGGTATTGTCTATTTTTTAGGGTCGCGAAATTACAAAAAAAATTGCAACGCGCCCACCCAAAACAAGTTTTGGGTTATGCACTCGACTTTTTGTATCTGTAACTCCGCT
>CAYVJX010000013.1:6437-20273 GCA_964451895.1 uncultured Bacteroidaceae bacterium
CATAGTCCAAGCAAGCTTGGCCTCTGTCGTTACAACGGGTTACCCAAACAAGTTTGGGTTATGCACTCGACTTTTTGTATCTTTGCAAGATTGTGTATTGGGCACAAAAACATAGGAAAATGATTAAGTTTCGGTTTTTGCGGAACGTTTGGGCGTTTCTGCCCGTGATGCTTGCCGGTATCGGTTGGGCATCGGCACAGACGGAGGCTGCCTTTTCGGTGCTTTCCGCCGCCGGCGGGAGCCAGACCGTTTCGATAGACGGTCAGACCCTTACCTGCGATTGGAACATAGGGGAACCCCTTACGGAGACTTTCGGCAGTTATCCGGGTTTCGATGCGTCTAAAAAGCGGCTCACGCAGGGCTTTGAGCAGGGCGAGGGCTTTATCGAAGATCCCTATGCACAGGATCTCGGCAACGAATACGGGGATGCGATCGACATCAAGGTGTTTCCCAATCCTGTGCGGCACTACCTGAACGTGGTGCTGCCCGAAGATGCGGGAGCGGCCAACACATTGCGCCTGCGCAACCTGCACGGGGCTTTGATTTACGCGCGCCAGGAAGCCAAAGCAGGGGGCTACGGTTTGGATATGTCACGTTTGCCTGCCGGGGTATATGTGTTGGAAGTGGAAACGGGGCGCGGCAACCGGTCGTTTAAAATAGTGAAAGTACAATAACGCTTGAATAAAAGGAAGATGAAGACTTTTTTTCGGGAATTGGTTTTGATAACGTGTTTGGTATCGGGTATCGTGTTCGGAACGCAGGCACAGAGCGTGCCGGGTGCCATCAAATACCAGGCGGTTTTGCGTGATGTGAATGGCAAGACGTTGGCCAACAAAGAAAATGTGAACCTGCGTATCAGTTTGCGTCTGGATGACCCTACGATGGGGCAGATCGCTTACAGTGAGGAACACATGGGGCTTGCCACCAACGCCTACGGGGTAATCAACCTTGAGATAGGCCGGGGAACGGTTACTTCGGGCAAAGACTTGCATGAAGTGCCTTGGGCGCAACACGATATTTACGTGCAGATAGAAATCGAAACCGACGGCACGGGCTATACCCACATGGGCAATGCCGAACTGCTTACCGTGCCTTACGCTTTCTATGCCGAAAACACCAGTGGCGACAGGCTGTACGAAAACCTTGACGATAATGTGCTGCCCAAATACAATGCCGCCAACAAGACCTTGGTGAATTCGGGCGTTTCGCAGAAAGGGCGCGAACTGGAGGTGGACGCTTCTTCCATTACCTTTATCAATAAGGCGGACGGGAGCATGAACGGCTATAAGTTCCCGATGACGGTGGGTCGGCGCGGTCAGGTGCTGGGCTTTACCGACAATGTAGGAACGTTGGATTGGGTCAATGTAGAAGGCGGTAGTGGCGGTGAATTCCATCTGAATCTGCAGGGTGACGGGCATCTGGTGTATTGGAACGACGATAAGGGCGAGCTGGATACGGTATCCGCTTTGAGATACGATTATAAGGGAACTCGGAAACTTGATCTGAATACAGATATTATGGGGAACAACAATGTGCTTGTTTCCGATAAGTTGGGCGACGGGCAGATATGGGTCGGCGATGGCTTTTCCAACCGCCTTGCTCCGGTCAATATGAGCGGCGCGGTGTCTATGGACAAGACCGGTAACACCACGCTGAACCTCGACGGACATGTGGTGATGAATGCCGACAACAAGACCCGACTCAATCTGGCGATGAAAGGCGGCATCCAGTTGATACCCGGGAAAAACGGAGCCAGAGATACCTTGGCGGTGGATACCACCGGTTTTGGCGGAGGTGGAGGCAGTAGCAGCGGTGGAGGCGAATCCCTTTGGGAAACGAGACAAAATACAGAATCTAACTATACTCAATTATTTCCGAAGTCCACCGCCAGTGGATTAGGAAGAGTTTATGTAGGGATTGGATATGATGATCCCAAAGCATTGTTGCATGTAAACGGTCTTGGCTCTCCTGATGATTTGGAGGTGCCGAGAGCGTTGTTCGATGATTGCAATGTTGAATTTTCTGGTGCCTTTCAGGAGGTATATCAGGATGGTGTCCCTTTTAAATATACGCCATCTTTTCGATGGGATTGGGAAAAGGCCTCATTGTTTGTGGGTGCTACAAGTAATGAAGATGACGCGAATCCGGATTTGGAAATAGGGAGTTATGCGGTTGCTATGGGGTTACATGCTTCGGCTAGTAGCTATTCATTTGCTTTGGGTGCGAAAGCTTCAGCCATGCCAAACTATACTTTTGCACTAGGTAAAGAAGCCAGTGTGACAGACAAGGCTACGGATGCTTTCGCTATAGGGAACAACAGCAGTGTGAGTAAAAAAAATGCCATGGCTTTGGGACGTGAGGCCAAAGGAGATGGAGAGGCTAGTGTTGCATTAGGGTATAAAGCGGTGGCAAGTGGAGCTAATTCCGTGGTATTGGGATCTTTGCAAGAAGCGGGTTCAAACGCAGTAGTGGTTGGTTATGATAATGGAAATGATGCTCCAATACAAAACGCAGTGGTGGTCGGAACGAATAATTCAGGCAGCCACGAGAAAACCATTGCAATAGGAATAGACAACGAGATGATCGCCAATTCTATTTTTATAGGTAGGAGAATTAATGCAACCCAGATGGCTGAGGGCTCGATTGTTGTGGGAAGTACGAGTACAGAGCAAACGGAAAGATTTCTTGGTGCGATAGTTTTGGGTCAATTATTGCATCAGGGTAATATTGGTAGTGCTGTTTCAGTTGGTCGGAGTAATTCTTTCGGAAAGGCTCCGACAGGGGGGTATAATAGATGTAATATGCTGGGTACCAGTTTGACGAATAATGGTGTGAAAAATTTGACTATGATTGGCAATAATATTTCCAATACAAATGCGTCAACCGATTTAAAGATGGATGGATCTCCTGTGTTTGTGTATGGAAGCTCCATGGCGTATTTTGGCATTAATGAGGATGGTGATAGTTATTTCTATGGAGATGTTTATAGTAGCGGTACTTCGTTATCCTCCGATGAGCGTTTGAAGACCGATATCAGGCCGAGGCTTTGGATGCCGGCTTTATTGGATTCGATAACCCCCGTTTCGTATATCTTCAAGTCTGACAAAAAGCAAAGGACCCGTTTCGGTTTTATCGCGCAGGATGTGCGCCGGGTATTTCCCGAATTGGTACGGGGCGATGAAGAAAAGGGAATGCTGAGTCTGGATTATATCGGCCTGGTGCCGGTGCTCTGGCAGATAAACCAGAATCTTTCGCATCAGGTGAGCGATTTGGAAAAACGTCTGGAAGAACAGTCGCGCAAGCAGGCCGAATTGGAAAGCCAATTGCAGGCAATCAAGGAAAAATTGGGAATGTAATGACAATGATGGAGGAAAATCCCGTATTGTGGGTTGAAAATCTGGATGTATATCAGAAAAAGACCCGCGTTCTTTCGGAAGTGAACTTTTCGATAAACAAAGGCGAGTTGGTCTATCTTATCGGAAAGACGGGAGCCGGCAAGAGTTCGCTTCTGCGCACCCTGTATGCCGATATTCCCGTGCGTTCGGGACAGGCGCGTGTGGCGGGCTACAATCTGGCCACCTTGTCTAAGAAAGAGATTCCCTACCTGCGCCGTAAACTGGGCGTGGTTTTCCAGGATTTCCAGCTGTTGACCGACCGTTCGGTTTTTGGTAACCTTGATTTCGTGCTCTGTGCCACCGACTGGAAAAACAAAATCGACATCAACCGCCGCATACAGGAAGTGTTGGAAATGGTGGGCATGGAAAACAAGGCCTACAAGATGCCTTACCAACTTTCGGGCGGCGAGCAGCAACGCCTTGCCATCGCGCGGGCCTTGCTGAACAATCCCGAAGTGATTCTGGCGGATGAACCTACGGGAAACCTCGACCCCGACACATCCGAAGAAATCATGCGGCTTTTGGTGAGAATCAGTCAGGACTGCGCCGTTTTGGTCGCCACGCACGATTTCTTGATGATCACCAAATTCCCTTCGCATATCCTGGTATGCGAAGACGGCACGGTCCGCCACGAACAATTGTAGATTTTATCCTGGGTAGCTTTCCAACAGCTCCCGCGCTTCCTGCATCGAGGAGGAGAGCATCAGTTTCATCTTTACCGGCTTGAATCCGGGCAGCCCTTTAAAGAATCCCGAATAGTGTATCTTCATTTCCTGGGCGGCCACCCGTTCCCCCTTGCATTCGGTTTCTTTTTCAAACAGCCGCATGCAGACTTCCTTGCGTGCCTGCACGCTTGGAGGGGGAAGTTCCTGTCCGGTTTCCATAAAGTGCTTTACCTGCCTGAAAATCCAAGGGTTTCCGATAGCCGCCCTGCCGATGAGAACGCCGTCCACCCCGTAACGTTGCCGCATTTCCACGGCTTTCTGCGCCGAGTCGATATCGCCGTTGCCGAATACGGGAATGTACATGCGCGGATTGTTCTTTACCTGTCCGATTAAACTCCAGTCGGCGGTGCCGCCGTAGAGTTGGGCACGCGTTCTGCCGTGTATGCTGATGGCGCGGATGCCGATGTCCTGCAGGCGTTCGGCCACTTCCACGATGGGTTTGCTGTTGGAATCCCAGCCCAGACGGGTCTTTACCGTTACGGGCAGGTTGATCTCGTTCATGGCTTTTACCACGGCTCCCGTGATGGAAACCATTTTGGGAATATCCTGCAAGATGCCGCTGCCCGCGCCTTTGCTTACGATCTTGCGCACGGGGCAGCCCCAGTTGAGGTCTATGAAGTCGGGTTTCCTGGAGGCGGCTATCTCGGCGGCCTGACGCATACTCTGCTCGTCATGTCCGAAAATCTGAATGCCGGTGGGGCGTTCCTCGGTGCGGAAATCCATTTTGGAAAGCGTTTTTCCCGCCATGCGCACCACCGCGTCGGAAGAAACGAATTCGCTTACCAGCACATCCGCCCCGTATTGTTTGCAGAGGCTTCTGAAAGGAGCGTCGGTAACGGCTTCCATCGGAGAAAGCCAAAGCGGAAAATCGCCTAAGTCGATATTTCCTATTCGGGCCATCGGGTGTTGCGTGCTTCGATTTTACGGATGCGGGGAAGAAGTTCCTTCCATTGCCGGGCGGTGAGTTTGGGCCCGGTTACCTGCACCACCTGCGTAGCCACCGTAGAGGCGATGTCGCCGCATTCCTGCACGCCCAGTCCGCGGCTCATGCCGTAGAGGAATCCGGCGGCGTAACTGTCGCCCGCGCCGTTGCTGTCGGTCTTTACCACCTTGTCGGCATTGATGGTGTAAAGTTTGCCTCGGTGCATCACCAATGAACCGCGCGAACCGAGCTTCACCACGGCCACCGCCACCTGTCCGGCCAGAAGGTTCAAGGCTTCCAGGCTGTCTTTGCCCGTAAAGGCAAGGGCTTCTTCTTCGTTGGCGAAGACCACATCCACCATCGGCAGGATATGGCGTATGAAATCAAGATGGCTCTTTACGATATTGTAGCTCGCCAAGTCCAACGAAATCACCATATCGCAGTCGTGAGCCGTCTGCATGGCCTTTTCTAAGAGCGCGTAATTCTGCACCATATAGCCCTCGATATGGAAATAACCGTATCCGGAAAAGACCTCGCGGTTGATGTTTTCCTCGGTCATCGAGGAAGCCGCGCCGAGATAGGTGGCGAAAGTGCGCTCCGTGTCGGGGCTCATCAGGGTGATGGCGGTTCCGGTAGGGGTGTCGATACGGCGGAAATAAGGCGTGATGCCGTGTTTGATAAGATGTTCGATATAGAAGTTGCCGTAGATGTCGTTTTTGCCGATTTGCCCGATAAAACCGCAATGCCCACCCAGAGCGGCGATGGAGGTGATGGTGTTGGAGGCCGATCCGCCCGTGGCCAGTACCGGCTGTTCCTGCCCGAAATAATTGAGGATAACGCCGGCCTGCTGTTGGTCGATAAGCGTCATGCTGCCCTTGGGCAGATTCCATTTCTCCAAGAGTTCGTCGGAGGGAAGTTGAAAGATAAGGTCAACCAAGGCGTTTCCCATACCGAGAATCTTGCCTTGCCTGGAAAGTTTCTTGTTCGCTTGCATGGTTGTTTCGCAAAAAGTTCAAAGATACGGATAAGCCGAGAGCCAAAAGCAAATAGATTTGTTTTTGGCCGAGGCGCCAGTATCTTGGACGAAGTCAAAGGTACGGATTTATTGGGGATCCACATCCACCACCACCCGTAATTTGCTCCGAGGGTTGCCGGCAAGGAAATCATCGATGCACTGTTGCAGGCGGGCTTTCATCTTTTCGATTTGGGGCGTGCGTTCAATCTTGAGCATGATTTCCTGTATATAGTAGGTGTTGATGCGGCTCACCATCGGATATTCGGGTCCCAGCACCCGTTCTCCGAATATCTTTTTCAATTCGGCGGCCAAGGTCCGCGCCGCCTCGAATACGGCGGCTTCTTCCTTGTGGCGCAGGCTCAGCCGTATCAGGCGGAAAAAAGGCGGATAACGGAATACCATGCGTTCCTGTATCTGATGCGTGTACATCGAGGCGTAATCGCTGTTCATCACATCCCGTATCACCTGGAAATCGGGCTTGTGGGTCTGTATCACCACCTCTCCGCCGCCCTCTTTCCGGCCTGCCCGTCCGCTCACCTGGGTCATGAGATGAAAGCTGCGTTCATACGACCTGAAGTCGGGAAAGGAAATGAGGCTGTCCGCATCGAGGATGCCCACCACGGCCACATTGTCGAAATCGAGCCCTTTGGTAACCATCTGCGTGCCCACCAGAATATCGGTCTTGCGGTTCTGGAAGTTCTCGATGATTTTGTGGTAAGAGCCTTTGGCGCGCGTGCTGTCCAGGTCCATGCGTTCCACCTTGGCTTGCGGAAAGAGCAGTTGCAGGTCTTCTTCGATGCGTTCGGTGCCGAAGCCTTTCAATTTCAAGGATGGATTGCCGCATTCGGGGCAGAGCTTGGGCTGGTTCAGGGTATAGCCGCAGTAGTGGCAGAGCAGAACCGAGCGGTGTTTGTGATAGGTAAGCGTTACATCGCATTTCTCGCACACCGGCACATGGCCGCACACCTCGCATTCCAGACGGGTGGAGAAGCCGCGCCGGTTCTGGAAAAGAATCACCTGCCTGCCGTTTTTCAGGGCGAGCCTTATCTTTTGGGCAAGGAGCGAGGAGAAATTGCCCTGCATGGTTTTCTGCCGCTTTTCTTCTTTCAGATCCGCCACCAGTATGTCCGGCAGGCGTACCCCTCCGTAACGGGTAAAAAGCGTGGCCAAGGCGTATTTTCCGTGCAGCGCGTTGTAATAGGATTCAATGGAGGGGGTGGCGGAACCCAAGACCGTTTTGGCTCCGTGCAGGTGCGCCAGAAAAACGGCGGCGTCTCGGGCGTGGTAACGGGGGGCGGGGTCTTGTTGCTTGTAGGAGGTTTCGTGTTCCTCATCCACGATAATGAGCCCCAAGTTGCTGAAAGGCAGAAACAATGCCGAGCGCGCGCCCAAAATAACGCGGTAGCGCGTGCCGGTGTTCTTCCATATCTCCACCTTCTCGGATTCGTTGTAGCGCGAATGATAGACCCCCACGGCATCGCCGAAATACTTGCGCAGGCGTAGTATCATCTGTGCCGAAAGCGCGATTTCGGGCAGGAGGAAAAGCACCTGCTTGCCTTGCGCCAGCACTTGGCGTATAAGCTGTATGTAGATTTCGGTCTTGCCGCTGGAGGTTACTCCGTGCAGGAGGCAGACCGCTTTTTTCTCCAAGCCGCCCTGTATCTGTTCGAGCGCGGCTTGCTGCGCTTGTGAGAGCCGCACGTTCTCGGGCAGGGTGGTATCGGAGGCCGCCAGGGTTTCCAATCGGCTTTTCTGTTTTTCGGAAATCTCGAAGACACCTTTTTTCACCAAGGCGGTCAGGGCGGCGGGTGTCTGCCGGGATTGGGCAAGCAGCAAGGCTTTGCTTACCATGCCGTCTTCGGCCTGGGGGCAGAGCGACACATAGGCCATCAACACCTGCAGTTGGTTAAAGGCGCGTTTTTCCAGACGGCTGAAAAGTTCCTGCTGCCTGTCGGGCTGGTCGCGGTATTCGGGAGTCCAGCGCACCAAGAGTTCGCGCAAGGGGCGGTAGCGTTCCGAAATCTCTTCCTTTACCAGCACCACACCTTGATCCCTCAGCCCGCGCACCAAGGGAAAGACCTTGGCTTGCGCCGAAGCCTGCGCCGCCTGTTCAATGGTGATCTCCCCCTTGCTTTCCAGGGCGGCGATAATATCTATCTGGCGTTGGTTGAGGTGGGAGACATCCCCGTCGAAATCGGGGTTGAGCACCAGTTTGGTTTCGTTGTCCAGCTTGAACCCGGAGGGCAGGGCGGCCGCCATTACATCCCCTTCGGTGCAGAGGTAATAATCCGCCATCCATTTCCAAAAGGCGAACTGCTGAGGATTCACCACCGGTTCATCATCCAACACCGCGATGATGGCTTTGGCTTCTTGCTTGGGTTCGTTCCGATGGATGCGCTTTACCAGCCCCGCATACACCTTGCTTCTACCCAACGGCACGCAAACACGCATTCCTGCCTGCAGGCGTTCCGTCATTTCCTCGGGAACGGAATAGGTAAAATCCAAGCGCAAGGGTAGGGGAAGCAGCACATCGGCAAAAACGCCCATTTCCTAAGAATTTCTACGGATTTCCGCGCCGATACGGTTGAGCCGTTCATCTATCTGCTCGTAACCGCGGTCTATCTGTTCGATGTTGTGAATCGTGCTGGTGCCTTCGGCCGACATGGCGGCAATCAGAAGCGATACCCCGGCGCGTATATCGGGCGAAACCATCGAGATGCTCTGCAGCGGAGATTCGCGGTTGAGGCCGATGACGGTGGCGCGGTGCGGGTCGCAGAGAATGATTTTAGCCCCCATGCTGATAAGGTTATCCACAAAGAACAGGCGGCTTTCGAACATCTTTTGATGGATAAGCACGCTGCCTTTGGCTTGGGTGGCGGTTACCAAGGCTATACTGATCAGGTCGGGCGTGAACCCCGGCCAGGGAGCGTCTGAAATGGTGAGGATAGAGCCGTCGCGCGAGCTTTCTATCGTGTAGTGGTCTTGCGCCGGCACATACAGGTCCTCGCCCTTGAATTCGGTGTAGATGCCCAATTTTCCGAACACCTGGGGAATCAGCCCGAGGCTGAGCGGGTCCACGTTGCAGATCGTGATTTCGGAACGGGTCATGGCGGCCATGCCGATAAAACTGCCCACCTCGATCATATCGGGCAGCAACGTGTGTTCCGTGCCGTGGAGTTCGCCCACGCCGTCTATCTGCAGCAGGTTCGAGCCGATACCCTTGATTTGCGCGCCCATGCGCACCAGCATGCGGCAAAGTTGCAGCACATAGGGCTCACAGGCGGCGTTGAAGATAACAGTGGTGCCTTTGGCCAGAACCGCAGCCATGATGATGTTGGCCGTGCCCGTTACCGAGGCTTCGTCCAAGAGCATATAGCGGCCGTGCAGCGGACTGCCGGATACGTAAAAGGCGTGTTCGTTCTGGTTGTAGGATACGGTGGCGCCCAGATTCTCAAAGCCCGTGAAATGCGTGTCCAGTTTGCGGCGGCCTATTTTGTCGCCTCCGGGTTGGGGCACGATGGTATGCCCGATACGCGCCAGCAGCGGGCCGGCGGTCATCACCGAACCGCGCAAGGAGCCGGTTTTCTGCCGGAAATCTTCAGTGTGCAGGTAGGTGGCGTCTATCTCCTGGGCTTGAAAAACGAAGGTATGTGTGTCGGGGTGTTCTACCTTGACCCCCATGCTTTGCAGAAGTTCAATCAGTTTGAGTACATCGCGGATAAGGGGAACGTTGTGTATCGTAACCGCTTCCTTAGTGAGCAGGCAGGCGCAGATCACCTGCAAGGCTTCATTCTTGGCACCTTGCGGCCTGAGGCATCCTCTCAAGCGTTTTCCGCCGGTAATGGAGAATGAACTCAAAACGGCCTCCTTCTTTTAAAGGTAGAGGTTCTGGGCGTGAAGCCCTGGTTGCTTTCACCCCGGTTGTGGCGGCGCGTGCCGGTTTCCGTTCCGTTTCCGTTGCTGTTGTTGCGGCTGTAATGCCCGTTGTTGTGGTAACGGCGGGTGCCGGTGTTTTCGTAGGCGCTTACGTTGATGTATTTGTTCTTGCGTTCCAGGCTGGGCTTGTTGTAGAAAGAGGAGTAAACTTCCCCTTTCATCGCGTCGGTATAGGTAATCTTGCCGTTGGAGATGATATGGAGGTGTTCCGCCACCAGTTCATCGCTCAGGATGTCGTCGTTCCACAGGTAGTAAGACTTTTTCATCTGCACCGTGATAAGGTTCAGCGCGGCGTCTTTTTCCGCCCCGTCGGGCATTTCGGCGGCCTTGAGGATCATGGCTTCGAGGGTCTTGCCGTAATAGCGGAACTTGATGGGCGTCTGGCGGAATACGAAAGGTTTGGCCGGTGCCGATACCTTGGCCGGTTCGGGGGCAGGATAGGGATTGTCTATGTCGAGCTTGAAATCGCTCATGATGATGAGCTGGTCATAGAGCTTGTGCATATAGTCGTCCAGTTCGCGCACCTGCGGGTGGAGCACTTCCATAAAGCGGATGATGGTCTGGGCGGCGCGGTTGCGGGCGGTCTTGCTGGGTATCTTGACGGCGAAATCCACCATTTCCTGAATGCCTCTGCCGTACTCGGTATAAACCAAGGGTCTCCGTTGGGTATTGTATTCCATAAAATGTAACTTTCTGTTTTAAGAGTTTTCCGTGCGAAAGATGCCGTAAGATACGGCGGGCTTTAACTATCGGAGAGTCAAAGATACGGAAAGTCGAGCGCAAAAACAAACTCCTTATTGGTATTGGGAAACGAAGTCGATGTGGATTCTGCGTTGAAAGGCAGGGGCGTATTGCGCCTTGAGCAACCAATAAGAAGCCAAGATGGGTTGAACGTTGAATTCTTTTGCCAATAGGTTGGCGGTCATGGTTACCCCTGCTCGTTTCCTGTCAAAGACCGCTTTGCGCAAATCATCACCATTGAACAAATAGTCATTGGCAAACTTATTCGCTTCTTTTTCTCGTTTGTCTTTTACAGTCGGTTCGTTTATTTCCCCTTCGTAAATTACAACATTTTTGTGTTTAATGGCATGTCCTAATTCATGAAAGAGCGTGAACCAACAAGAAGCAAGATCCCGTCCTCTATCGGATATTTGAATGAGCGGCTTATCATCAAACCAACGTATGGCACCGTAAACAGTCTTGGGTAAAGATGGCACAAAAACCAACCCGATTCCAAACGGTTGGAATATAGAAGGCAATGAGGTAAAATACGCAACATCTTCAATGTGTTGCTTCCATTTTTTTCCCTCAATCCAGTCAACTAAAGCCTTTTCATTGTAGGTTGGCAGATGGAGTGCCTTAAAATCAAGTTCACCGCGACGTAACCAAGCATAGAGATTGATCGAATCAACGGCAATTTTGTTTTGTTTACGGAACAAGGCTGCTTGTTTTTCCGATACATTGAAAAGTTCCTTCTCAGATGTTACACCAAAGAAATCGAGTATATCATCGAGTACATCATAGCCTTCCGTAAATTCGCCACGTAACAATGGTAATACACTTTTGAGTTTGGTATAAGTCTTTTTTGCCTGTGCGTAATTCGCCAGGTATCGAGGCTTTTCTTCTAGATATTTTTGTTGAAAATCAATTAAATATTTTGTCGCACCAGGTGTTTCTAATAGAGAAGAAGCCTTGTCGAGAACCTTTTTGGATAGACGTTCTTTGTTTCTCAAGTTGTTAACACCGAGAAGTCTTTCCCCATTCTTAATGCCGCGCGCCTCAAGCATATCGGCTAACTCTTCGCCGACCTTGTTGCGCAGCGACAAAGGGTTTAATACGGTTTTTTTCTCAAGTGTAGCCATTTCAAACAGCATTATAATCGTGGTTGTTTACAGCGATGACATATATCGTTTTTATGGCATGGAAATTTCCTTGCCATTCTTTTTTCTGTAAAATATCACGGTTTTCTTCTCTTAGATGGTTAAAGAACTTCCTGTGGCTTCGTCCGATACGGACTTTAAAAACCAAAGAAGCCTTATCGCCATCACCTTTTTTTATCTCTATCCGGTTTTCCGTTGTTCCGTAAATGGCGTTATATTCACCCGCCGAAACGTATTGTGTCAAACGGTCGTGTAATTTTTTTGCAGGTTCCATAAGATTGACACCAAAAGTTTTCGAGAAAGCCCTTGCCGCAATACGATTATCGGGATTTAGAACAAAATCCCGATAACAGATTACCTCTTTAGATTCGCTGTACTCGATGAACATTTATGCCAATCTTTATTACGCGCAAAGATAATACATATTTCAATATGCATACCTGAAAGCACGTTCTTTATAGTCTGTCGGAAAATTTATATTATTATAATTCGTGCCGGCCTTTGAACGGAGGGAAAGACTTTAATTCCCTCTAACCCTGCCATTTGTCAAGAACACGAATTATAATAATATAAATTTTATATGTTACAAAATTTATTGATTTTTATTTGTAAATAATTAAATTATATTTGCCATAAGATAAAATGCACAGGATTTATATAATAACCTTAAAATCAAAAGGAAATGAGAGAAATCAAATTTATGGATCTTACACCGGAAGAGTTTGATGAGATTAAGGGGAAACAAGTAACCGTACGATTTTACGAAAATGGAGAAGTTAAACGTATGGTGCAAGGAAAGGTTGTGCTGATACACAGGACGGCACCTATTTCTCAAAATCTCGAAACTTCTCTTTTGTCGGCACTTGAATTTGAAGATGGATCCAAAGTGTGTGTGGAAGAGGTGCTTGCATTTATGGATAATACCGCCGCCAAGAAAGTGTACGTGGAGTTCGAATAAAACGAATTCCCCATATTGTCCTAAGAACTGTTCTCGGTTTTTGCCTGGAATCGTTCTTTTTGTGTTTTAAAGATTTAAGATAACAACAAATAACATAACAATGAAACGATTACTTTGCCTTTGTGCCACACTTCTTACGTTTGCTACCTCCGGTTTCTCTCAAACCCAAACCGACACGATACGGCTTGAGGTGAAACCAACGGAAGGTACAAATGTATTAAACTACGTCTTTACGGAAGATGCATTACCTCATTTGGAATTGGAATGGGTTCTTGGAGAAGGGACTATAACAGGTAAGTTTAGGCCTGCGGACAGTGGGTGGACTAGTATCCGACATACAATAGAGGATACGGGATGGATTTATATCTATTATAATTATGAACAACAAGAAACGTATAGCTTTTGGCTCTCTGGAGTAATACCGTTTGGTTATACGGATAATTATGATTTAAGAGTATATTCCCAATTCTCTGCATCGTTGGACGTGAGCGGTTGCACGGCATTAAATAATCTTTACATTGGAGAATATTGTAAGATAGGTGTTGTGGATGCCGCCGGTTGCACCTCGTTAACGAACTTGGAGTGCTCCTCTATAGGATTGACGAGTTTGGACGTGAGCGGCTGTACGGCCTTGACAAGCCTGTATTGCTGTGACAACGACCTAACGAGTTTGAACGTGAGCGGCTGTACTAAACTGAAGACATTGATGGGGAATAGAACAGGCTCAAGCTCCTATAACTACCTATATCATTACTTAACAGTGGATACATTGAAAATACATGGAGCATCAATGGAAACTCTTGCTATTGGAAAATATAGTAAGATTAAAGTTATCGATGCAGCAGGATGTACATCAATAGAAAATCTGAGTTGTGATGATATCGGGTTGACGGAATTGAATGTGAACGGCTGCTCCGCCTTGACCTCCTTATCTTGCGAAAGCAACCAATTGACGAACATAGACGTAAGCAAGAACACCGCATTGACTTACTTGTCTTGCAGAAG
>CAYVJX010000014.1:0-19602 GCA_964451895.1 uncultured Bacteroidaceae bacterium
TATGCAAACCAAACTTTTAAATTGGGCAAAAGAAACCTATCAAACCTATTCCGCGCTGGTGGACAAGTATGACATCGGCTTCTATAATCAAACGCCCCTTGGCGACCTCCAAGAACCGGTAAAAGTGGTGGTGATGGGCATCAATCCCGGCTCGGGCGGCAGTTTTTCTAATATGAGAGACAACAATCCCGATTGGGGATTCGACAAATTAGGAGAAAAATACCGGCACTTGATACGCGGAAATATTACTTGGCAGAAGGAACATACTAAATGGAGATATTGGAATAATGTGATGAACCTTCTCTCGAAGGCTTATCCCGACATAAGGGAAAAGGAAGAGAAGGAGTGTGTGTTCACCAATGCCACCTTTTTCAACACCCCTAAGGCAAAAGACGTGTTTGAGGGGTTGTACAATAAAACCCTTCCATGCACGATAAATCTTATTGATATATTGTCGCCTGAAATGGTGATAAACCTTTCGCCCAATAACTTTAATAGAATGAGCGCTGCGCTTGGCAGTGATTTTCGGTATGTTGAGGTTTTTTACCGTCGCCTGATGCTTGGCAGGTATAAGGGAATATTGTTTGTGAGCGTCTATCATCCCTCCGCCCGTTATTCAAATGCCTACAAGGATCTTGTTCAGAAATCCTTGGTCTTGATACAGGAAAAACGCACGCGCGAAATAGAAGAAATATCTTCTTTGCTTCAATCCTCCCTCAGCGAGGAATGGGATAAGGTAAAGAACCGCAGGAAATAGTAACTTCAAGCAAGACTTAAACAGCCGAAACCCGGATCAAAGAGGGCTCGAAGCCGCGCGAGAGGGCGGTTTTCGGGCCTTTTTCGGTTACTGTGCGTTGCAGGAGGGCGGCATACTCCTTCTCATTGATTTCTTCGGCCAGGGCGGTGCGTATAAGTTTTTCATCAACGCCTTTGGCGCGCAGCCCGTTCTTTATCTTGAGCCGCCCCCAGCCGTTGATGCGGAATTTGCCGCGCACATAAGCACGGGCAAAACGTTCCTCGTTTATAAAATTATCGTCTGCCAGACGTTGCAGCAGCTTTTGTGAGCTTTGGCTGTCGGCGCCCAGCAGACGCAGTTTCTGCCGCACTTCGCCGCTACTGCGCTCTTGGTAGGCGCAGTAGCGCGAAATCTTGGCATAAAGGTTCTCCAAAGAGGTTTTCTCCATCGTTTGAAGGATTATTCCTCTTCCTTGCTGTCGTATTCCTTGAGCAGTTTTTCCTGAATGTCGAAAGGCACCAGCTCGTAGTTGTCGAAGTGCATCGTAAACGAAGCCCTGCCACCGGTAATGGAGCTCAAGGCCGTGGAGAAATCCGACATTTCTTTAAGCGGCGCTTTGGCCATGATCTTTTCGTAGCCCTTTTCGCTGCTCATGCCCGATATAATGGCGCGGCGGCCCTGCAGGTCGCTCATCACGTCGCCCATATAGTCGGAGGGAACCGACACTTCCACTTCATAGACGGGCTCGAGGATTTTGGGATCGGCTTCCTTGAAAGCGGCGCTGAACGCGGTGCGGCCGGCAATCATGAACGAGATTTCGTTGCTATCTACCGGGTGCATCTTGCCGTCGTAAACGATAACGCGCACGTCGCGGGCATAGGAGCCGGTGAGCGGGCCTTGTTCCATGCGGGCCAGGATGCCTTTCTGGATGGCGGGCAGGAAGCGGGCGTCGATGGCGCCGCCCACGATGCTGTTCACGAACACTAATTTACCGCCCCATTCAAGGTTGATAACCTGCGTGTCGCGCGCCGAAACCTTGAATTCCTGACCCTTGAAGCGATATACCGAAGGCGCGGGCATCCCTTCGTAATAGGGTTCTACGATAAGGTGCACTTCGGCAAACTGGCCGGCGCCGCCCGACTGCTTTTTGTGGCGGTAATCGGCGCGTGCGGCCTTGGTGATGGTTTCGCGGTAAGGAATCTTGGGCTCGGAAAAGACCACGGGAATCTTGTCGTTATTTTCGATACGCCATTTGAGCGTGCGCAGGTGGAATTCCCCTTGTCCGGAAACGATGGTCTGCTTGAGTTCCTTCGATTGTTCGATAACCCAGGTGGGGTCTTCTTCGTGCATGCGGAAAAGCACTTCCATCATCTTTTCAGCATCCGCTTCGTTTTCGGGCTTGATGGCACGGCGGTATTTGGATTCGGGATAACGGATAAAGTCGAAACGGTAATCGCAATCCTTGCTGTTGAGGGTGTTGCCACGGCGCACGTCTTTCATCTTGACGGTGGCGCCGATGTCGCCGGCGCGCATTTCGTTCACTTCCTCACGGTTCTGCCCGGCAATGGTGAAGATTTGCGACATGCGTTCCTTGGAACCGCGGTCGGCGTTCACCAAGTCGTCGCCTACGTGAACCGTACCGGAAATCACCTTGAAATAGGCCACCTGTCCGATATGGGGTTCAATGCCGGTCTTGAACACGAACAGACAGGTAGGGCCGTCTGCTTCGGGCGTAACCTCGCGGCCGTCGGTCGTTACGGGGCGGGGCATCTTGTCGGTGCAGGGAACCACGTTGCCCAGGAATTCGAGGGTGCGGCGCACGCACATATCACGTCCGGCGCATACGCAGAAAACGGGGAACATGCCGCGGGTAACCAAACCGGCGCGGATGCCGGCGCGCATATCGTCTTCGCTCAACGTGCCTTCTTCAAAAAACTTGTTCATCAGCACGTCGTCGTGTTCGGCGGCGGCTTCCACCAAGGCCTTGTGCAGTTCCATCGCCTTTTCCTGCTCGGCATCGGGAATCGGCAGCACTTCGGGAACCCCGCCTTCGGGCTTCCATTGGTACATCTTCATCTTGAGCACGTCGATAACGGCATGGAAACTGTTGCCCACCGTAACGGGATATTGCACGGGAACCACGCGGTTGCCCCATTGCTGGTGCAGCTGGGCGAGCGTATTGTCGTAGTCTGCCTTTTCGTGGTCGAGTTGGTTCACCACAAAGATAACGGGCTTGTGGAACTGTTCGGTCTGGCGGAACTGGTTGATCGTTCCCACTTCCACGCCGTATTGGGCGTTGAGCACCATAAGCGCGGTATCGGTAACGTTCAGCGCCGAAACGGCGGCGCCGGCAAAGTCGTCCGAGCCGGGGCAGTCGATAAAGTTGAGCTTGCGGTCCTGCCAGTTAAGGCTGAAGATGGTGGAGAAAACCGAATAGCCGTATTCTTTTTCCACCGGAAAATAGTCGCATACCGTGTTCTTGGCTTCCACGCTGCCACGGCGCTTGATAACACCCGCTTCAAAAAGAAAGGCTTCGGCAAGCGTGGTCTTACCCGCGCCCGAACTGCCCAAAATAGCGATGTTCTTGATTTTTTCAGTCTGAAAATCGTTCATAGTTCTATGCTTTTAAGTTTTTCTATCAGGATTTCGATGTTTTGCTCCGGGCTTCGGAAAATATAATCCGCCCGCTTGTAAAACATTTGTCTTCGGTTAACGGATGTAAGGATGTAATCTTTCAGTCCGTTATCGTCAAGGTGGCGGATCAGGGGCCGCTGTTGTTTGTTTTTGTCCGTTCTCAAACGTTCAAAAAGCACCGGAACGGGAACTTCTATGTAAACGATATAGCCGTTTTGCTTCATGTAGTTCCAGTTGGACTCGGAACACGGAAGCCCCCCTCCGGTAATGACGAGCCTTTTATCGGGAATCGAACGGAGCACCTCGCTTTCCATCTGCCTGAAGGCGGCTTCGCCCTGCCGGTTGAAAATTTCCGGGATATCCATTCCCGCCTTTTCTTGAACCAGGGCGTCGGTGTCGGAAACCTCAAGGTTCAGCGCACGGGCGATTTCCTTGCCCATGCTGCTTTTTCCGCACCCCATGAAGCCTGTCAGGTAGATGTTCATGCGCGTTTAGTATCGGCTGCCGATGGTTTCCCAATCCACGATTTTCCAAAAATCGGCGATATAGTCGGGGCGGCGGTTCTGTTTATCTAAGTAGTAGGCGTGTTCCCATACGTCGAGAACCATAATCGGGTTCATTTTGTCGCGCAAGGGATTGCCGGCATTGGGCGTGGCAATGATTTCCAAACCTTTTTTGCCGTCTGCCAGCCAGACCCAGCCTGAACCGAACAGACCGGCGGCCGCGGCGGAAAAAGCGGTCTTGAAGGCTTCGAAACTGCCCCATTTTTCATGGATGGCCTCCAGCAGTTTGCCGGTGGGTTCTCCGCCGCCTTTGGGCGAGAGGCAATTCCAATAGAAAGTATGGTTCCACACTTGGGCGGCGTTGTTGTAAAGACCGCCTTCGGCTTCCCTCACAATCTGTTCCAGTCCGGCCTCGGCAAAGGGCGTGCCTTCCTTGAGTTTGTTCAGGTTGTCGATATATGCCTTGTGATGTTTTCCGTAGTGAAACGAAAGGGTCTGTGCGGAAATAAACGGTTCCAATGCGTTTTCTGCATAAGGAAGCGGGGGGAGTTCGAATGTTTTCATAGAGTTTTTGTTTTTAAGAGAATTTTCTGTCTCCAAAGATAAAGAAAAAAGCGTTTCGCAGCATCCCAGCCATGCCGCCACGATAAAAAACGACAGCTTGAAAAATCGTTTTGTACACATATTTACCTCCTTGTTATTGATGATTTTACAATTTTACCCGTTTGCAGAATCTTGTTGTTTTCCAGTAAACGATATGGGTATATGCCGTTGGGTAGTTCTGCATTGTTTATTTCCGTTTGAAAATGCGGAACACTTCCCCGCACCAAAGCACAAGGGAGGTGGCGGCGATAAGGATGAGCCAGTCGGTGAGCTGGAGGGGCGTTACGCTGAAAAATTCGCCGCCCACGCTTACGATAAGGATTTGCCCTGCCACGATAAGCAAGGCAATCAGGCCGAAGCCTTTTCCGTTTTTTGAACGGAACACCGAGCGGCCGGTGGCGAAAGTCCGTGCGTTGAACATATTCCAGAACTGCAGGAAAACGAACAAGGTAAAGAACAGCGAAAGTTCATAGGCCGAAAGCCCGTTGCCTTTTCCCAAAGGAACGCGCCCTATCTGTGTGAGCGAGCTTATTTCCGCATGTTCGAAATAGTAGAGCAAAACCAGCAGGAGCAAGAAGAAAACGCCTCCTGTGCCGATAATCCGCCGCCACATGGGGCGGTCTATGATAAAGGCCTGCTGTGAACGCGGTTTCTCTTTCATGACCGAAGCCGAAGGCGGCAACGAAGCCAAGGCGATGGCGGCGAAAGTGTCCATGATAAGGTTCACCCAAAGCATCTGCGTTACCGTAAGCGGCGACTGCGTTCCCATAAAAGCCCCGAACAGCACGATAAGGCAGGCGGCCACGTTTACCGTCATCTGAAAAAGGATAAACCGCTGGATATTCCGGTAAAGAGAACGCCCCCACATGACCGCTCTGCCGATAGAGGCGAATGAGTTATCTACAATCGTAATGTCGGAAGCCTCTTTGGCCACCGAAGTGCCGTCGCCCATCGAAAGCCCCACATGGGCGGCCTTGAGCGCGGGCGCGTCATTGGTGCCGTCGCCGGTAACCGCCACCACTTCGCCGTTCTGCTGCAAGGCCTGCACCAAACGTTTTTTATCCATCGGGCGGGCGCGGGCAATGATTTTTAAACCGCCCACCCGTTGCGGCATTTCTCGGTCGGGAATCGCTTCGAATTCCACGCCCGTGGTGATGTTGCTTTCGTTGTCCGTGCGGTCGTTCCAAAGCCCGATTTGCCGGCCGATTTCCTTGGCGGTGCCGGGCGTGTCACCGGTAACGATCTTTACCTGAACACCGGCATCCAACACCTCTTTCACGGCGGCGGGAACATCCTCGCGCACCGGGTCGGAAATGGCCACGATGCCGAGAAATACAAGCCCCTGCGCCTTGATTTTTCCGTCTTCAAAAAGAGGCGTGCCGTCTGGTGTTTCCTCCATTTCCCGATAGGCGAAACCGAGCGTGCGCATGGCTTGGTTCTGGTATTCCAGCAGGCGTTTGTCCAGACTTGCTTTGTCGATGCCCTCCGGAATATGCTGGCAAAGCCCGAACACGATTTCGGGAGCCCCTTTTACATAAAGGATGTTCTTTCCGTTGCCCGACTTTACGAGCGTGGCCATGTACTTGCGTTCCGTGCTGAAAGGAAGTTCTTCGAGTCTTTCCGTTTTTTGCCGCAAGACTTCATAATCGGCACCCTGTTGGTGGAGCCACAGCAGGAGCGCTCCTTCGGTGGGGTTGCCCAACACCTTGGGCGCGTTTCCCTGCAAGTCCAAACGCGCGGTGGAGTTTACCGCGATGCCTTCATAAAGTATGTCTGCCGGTGGGTTTCCGTAAAATTCACTTTGATAGACCTGCATACGGTTGCGGGTCAGGGTGCCGGTCTTGTCGGTGCAGATAACCGTGGTGGCTCCCATCGTTTCGCAGGCGTGCATCTTGCGCACGAGGTTGTTCGTTTTGAGCATTCGCCGCATCGAATACGCCAGGCTGAGCGTAACCGCCATCGGAAGCCCCTCCGGCACGGCCACCACCATGAGTGTAACGGCAATCATAAGCGTTTGCAGCAGGTAGGAGACAAAGGGCATCCAGAAATCCATACCGCTCCAATCGACCACCGGCGCGTTGACAAAATAAAGGATGATGCGCCCGGCAATGATGATGCCGGCCAGCACATAACTGATTTTGGAAATGAGCGCGCCGAGCCCTTCCAACTGTTGGTTGAGCGGAGTCTTTACACTGTCGTCGATGCGCACGGATTCAAACACCTTGCCGTTTTCGGTTCGGTCGCCCACGGCGAACACACGCATGATGCCGTGCCCCTCCATCACTTTTGTGCCGCGCAATACATGGTTCGACGGAAAGGTGGCTTCCTTTTCGAACGCTTCGGGATTCGTGGTCTTGAGGCAGATGGGTTCACCCGTCAGGGAAGATTCATCCACATGGAGGGAAACGGCTTCCAGCAGTTCGCCGTCGGCAGGAATTTCCTCGCCGGTTTCCAGCAAGACAATATCGCCCACCACCACGTCTTTGCGCGCTATCTCCACCGTGCCGCCGTTGCGTATGGCCTTTACCGCCTCGTTGTCGTTCACTTGGTTGAGCAGGGCAAATTCCTTGTCGGCTTTCAGCTCAAAAACAAAAGCCAGTCCGGTGGCGAGCAGTATGGCGATAAAGATGCCCGCCGGTTCAAAGAAAACCCCGGCGCCGTGGCCAAGATAAAAGAACTCGTAACACGAAACGCCCACCGAGAGCGCGCCGGCGATGAGCAGGATAAGAATCAGAGGATCGCCGAACTTTTCCAGAAACCTTTTCCAGATGGGAATTCCGGCGGGAGGCGTTAGAATGTTGGTTCCATGCTTCGTTCTGCTTTCTTCAATCTGTTGTTGATTCAGCCCCGAAAAAATGTTTGATATGTTCGTATCCTTAGATTTCATGCGGTTTCTCGATGTTTTAAAAATTAACAGCCAGTTGTGGATTTTCTGTTGTTTTTGTTTCATTACAAATTTATGAAAAGTTTGTACATTTGCAACTTAGCGAAACAAATTTATAGTATGCTTGTTATCGGTATTGCCGGAGGCTCTGGCTCAGGCAAGACAACAGTAGTAAAGAAGATAGCCGCCGGCTGCAGCTCGCAATCGGTAACGGTTATACCGCAGGATGCGTACTATAAAGACCAAGGCGGACTTACCGCGGAGGAAAAGCAGAAGATCAATTTCGATCACCCTTCTTCCATCGAATTTTCATTACTCGTAAAACATCTGGATATGTTGCGCAACGGGCAGACCATACAGATGCCCGTCTATTCATACCTTACCTGCGCCCGTGCCAAAGAAACCATCCCGGTGGAGCCTACAGACGTTGTTATCGTAGAAGGCATCCTGATTCTTTCGGATCCCGAAATGCGCGCGCGGATGGACATCAAGATTTTTGTGGATACCGACAGCGATGAACGCCTTATGCGCATTATCCGCCGCGACATCCATGAACGGGGGCGCAATTACGACCAAGTGCTTACCCATTACGAAAACTGGGTGAAGCCGATGCACATGCAATTTATAGAACCCACCAAAAGGTACGCCGACATCATCGTGCCCGAAGGTGGCGCCAATGAGAAAGCAATTCAAATAATAACTTCGCACTTGCATCATTACATGATGGAAGAAAAAAACAAAAAAAATGGCTAAGACTCAGAAAGCTGCGGTAAAACCGGCTGCAAAGCCCGCCGCAAAAAAGACTGCCAAGCCGGCTGCAAAGCCCGCTGCAAAGAAAGCCGCCGCCAAGCCGGCCGCTAAGAAAGCCGCAACCAAGAAAGTTGCCGCTAAACCTGCTGTAAAGGCTACCGCCAAGAAAGCTGTGGCTAAAAAAGCTACGGCAAAGAAAACCGTTAAGGCTGCCAAGCCCGCTGTAAAGGCTACCGCCAAGAAAGTGGCCAAAGCCGTTAAGCCGGCTGCCAAGGCTTTGAAAGCCGGTGCGAAAAAACAGGTTAAGAAAGCCGAAAAAGCGGTGAAACCCGTTGCCAAGGCTTTGAAGGCCGGTGCGAAAAAGCAGGTCAAGAAAGCCGAAAAGGCAGTGAAGCCCGTTGCCAAGGCTTTGAAAGCCAGTGCTAAGAAACAGGTTAAAAAAGCCGAAAAAGTCTTGAAAGCCGAAAGCAAAAAAGCCGTGAAGGCCGGCAAGAAAGCCGAAAAGGTTTTGAAAGCTGAAGGCAAGAAAGCCGAAAAAGCGGTAAAGGCAGGACTTAAAAAAGTTGCTGCGAAAGCCAAGACGGTGGCCGCTAAAAAAAAAGTAGCCGGGAAGTAAAGGTTTCCGATAAGAAAGCCGGTACGGGACGTACCGACGAGACCGTTACCGAACAGACGGCAAAAGAGTTGGGATTGTTGCCCGAGGAGTATGCCCGCATCAAGGCTATTCTCGGACGCAATCCCAATTTTACTGAATTGAGCATCTATTCGGTAATGTGGAGTGAGCACGCTTCGTACAAGAACTCCATCAAGTGGCTCAAGACCCTGCCCAAGAAAGGGTCTCAGATGCTGGTTGCCCCCGGCGAAGAAAATGCGGGCATGGTGGATGTAGGCGACGGTTACGCCTGTGTCTTCAAGATAGAATCCCATAATCACCCTTGCGCCGTTGAACCCTATCAGGGCGCGGCCACAGGCGTGGGCGGCATCAACCGCGATATTTTTACGATGGGTGCGCGTCCTATCGCGCAACTCAATTCACTCCGCTTCGGAAATCTCGATGCGGATCATACCAAACATTTATTGAAAGGCGTAGTAAAAGGCATCGGCGATTACGGCAATGCCTTCGGTGTTCCCGTCGTGGCTGGCGAAGTGGCTTTCGACGAGTGCTATAACGCCAATCCGTTGGTAAACGCCATGTCGGTGGGTATCATGCACAAGGAAGATTTGGTCTCAGCCATTGCCAAAGGAAAAGGAAACCCTGTGTTTATTGTAGGTTCGGCCACCGGAAAAGACGGCATCCATGGTGCCACTTTCGCTTCGGCAGACATTACGCAAGACTCCGCGGACGATATACCTTCCATTCAGGTAGGCGATCCCTTTCAGGAAAAACTTTTGTTGGAAGCCTCGTTGGAACTCTCCAAAACCAAGGCTCTGGTGGGTATGCAGGATATGGGCGCGGCGGGCATCATCTGCTCCACCTCCGAAATGAGCGAGAAAGGCAAGAGCGGTATGCGTATCGATCTCGATAAAGTGCCTTTGCGCCAAAGCAACATGGAGGCTTGGGAAATTCTGCTTTCCGAATCGCAGGAACGGATGTTGATTGTGGTGAAGAAAGGTTGCGAGAAAGAAGTGAAGGCCATTTTCGACAAATGGGATCTGAGTTGCGAACAGATAGGGGAGGTAATCAACGAAGACCGCCTGATGTTCTACCGCAATGGAAAACTGGTGGCCGATGTGCCGGCATCCACGTTGGTGTTGGGCGGCGGCGCGCCGGTGTATGACCGCAAATACAAGGAACATAAGGCCTTTGCCAAGTGCAAGCGTTTCGACATACACACGGTGAAAGACATCGATTTGAAGGAAGCCGTAAAGGTTACACGCTTTTTGTTCTCTCATCCCAACATCGCCTCCAAACGTTGGGTCTATGAGCAATACGACAGTATGGTGGGCACCAAGAACATGGGCACCAACAAGCTTTCGGACGCCGGGGTGGTGAACCTCAAGCACACCCAAAGAGCCATCGCCATGACGGTGGATTGCAATTCGCGCTACGTATATGCCAATCCCTTGGTGGGAACGCAGATTGCCGTGGCCGAAGCGGCGCGCAATATCGTTTGTTCGGGCGGTCATCCCTTGGCGATAACCAACTGCCTTAATTTCGGGAATCCCTACAATCCCGAAGTATATTGGCAGTTTGTGGGAGCGATCAAGGGCATGAGCCTGGCTTGCGAGAAATTCGGCACGCCGGTAACGGGCGGCAACGTAAGTTTCTATAACCAATACAGCGAGGGCAACAAGGTGGAAGCCGTCTATCCCACGCCTGTAATCGGCATGATCGGCTTGCTCGAAAAACGGCATCACACGGGCTTGGGATTCCAAAAAGAAGGCCATTCCATTTATTTGCTCGGCAAAGTGCGTGAAGATATCAATAGTTCTCAGTATCTTTACAGCTACCGAAATGAAAGATTTTCGCCCGCGCCCTACTTCGACTTAGACGAAGAATACAACCTGCAACGGGTTGTGCTTGATTTGATCGAGTCGGGTCTGGCCAAGTCGGTGCATGATGTTTCGGACGGAGGTTTGATGACCACGCTCTTGGAAAGCGCCATGGTGAACGACCTGGGATTTACGCTTATGGTGGATGATTCCATTCGTTTGGACGCTTTTCTGTTTGGCGAAAGCCAGAGCCGCGTGGTGGTTTCGATAGACCCCGCCATGGTGGATGAATTCGAAGACCTCATGCTGGAAACCAAAACGCCCATGGTTTATCTGGGCGAGGTAACCGGCGGCAAGATTTCCGTGGACGAAGAAGATTTCGGTAATATTAAAGAGTACAAGCACATTTATAATACCGCAATTGAAAACAAACTGGCGTAAAACCGGCATGAGCCGGATATCGTTGTTCGGATGGGCGGCCTGTCTGCTTTTGGCGGCAGGCTGCTCAACCAAAAACAATACGTTTCTTTCGCGCAACTACCATAACCTCACGTCGTATTACAACGTGTACTGGAACGGGGCGCAGGCATTGGAAGACGCCGATTTGCTGCTCGAAGACAAATCGGTGGACAACTATTTCAATGTGATTCCCGTCTTTAAATACGGCAATCCGGAAGACACCTCGCTGATTTCGCAACAGACGGCGCGTATCCGCGAAAAGGCCTTGAAGACCATCAAGAAACATTCCATTTCGATTAAGGGCAAAGAGTACGTCAAGACGATAGACAACGCCTATCTGCTGTTGGGCAAAGGATTCTTCTATCAGCAGGATTATTCCAAGGCGCGTTCGGTGTTCAATTTCGTTTTGTCGGAGTTCGCCCAAAACAAGGAACGCTACGAAGCCATGCTTTGGATCGCGCGCACCTATATGCGCGAGAAAGAGTTCGCCATGGCCTCCTCTTTCATCAGTCAGGTGGAAGCCCAGAGCGAGAGCAGCCTGATGAAAGAAACCTACCGCGACCTGCCTTTGGTGCAGGCCGAGTTCTGTCTGCAACAGGAAAAATATCAGGAAGCCGTTCCCTACCTGCAACGCGGAATACAGCTGTGCAAAGACCGCGATATGCGCGCCCGCCTCAATTTTATCTTGGGTCAGATAGCCCAACAGGAGGGCGACAACATGCAGGCCTATGCCTACTACAAGAAATGCCTGGCCATGAACCCGCCTTTGGATCTGGTGTTCAACGCCCGTTTGAACATAGCCCTTTGCTACGATGGGAGCAACATCAACTCCAGGGATATTTTCAAAGGGCTGGAGCGTATGCTCAAAGACCCCAAGAACCAGGCCTATTTCGGGCGTATCTATTATGTGATGGGCGAGATGTCGTTTCGTCAGCACAACGAAGAAGACGCGGTGCGCTATCTGGATATGAGCATCGCCGCAAGTCAGGGCGACCCCGAAAGGACCCTGTTGGCAGCCAAGGAACTGGCCACTTATTTCTACGACAACAAGAAGTACATCGAATCGCACAAATACTACACGGCGGCGGCACAGGTGGTGAAAGACGATGACCCGGACTATTACGATATCGTGAGCCGCGCCCAAAGCCTTTCGGAACTTACGGGCTACTACTATCGTCTGGTGGAGGCCGATACCTTGCGGCAGGTGGGCAGGATGAGCAAGAAAGAGCAGAGACGCTATGCCGAACAGAAGGCCAAGGATTTTCAGAAACAGCAGGAAAACGCGCGTCTGGCCAAGACCGGCAGCAGCGCCATGCCCAGTGTGGCGCCCCGTTCCAATTGGTATTTCTACAACGAACAGACCAAGACCGCCGGTTTGGCGGAGTTTAACCGCAAGTGGGGCAGACGAACCTTGGAAGACCTTTGGTTCCTTTCTTCCAAGCCCAAGGCGGCGGTGTTGCGCTCCTCCAAACAGGCCGAAGAAGACGAAGAACAGCAGTCCGCCTCCAAAGTGCTCACGCAGGCGGATGCCGACTATTATCTGCAACAGCTGCCCCAGAGCGATGCCGAATACAAGCGGCTCGACTCGATTATAGAACCCGCGCTGTATCATGTGGGCACGATTTACAGCGACAAGATGGGGCAGAACGAGGAGGGCGAGAAATATCTGATCCGCCTCATCAACGAATATCCCGGCTCGCACTACATCCCGTCGGCTTGCGAAACGCTTTGCAAGATTTACCGTCAGAGCGGCCAAACGGGGCAGTTCCGCAAGTATGCGGATATATTGGCGGAACGTTATCCGGGAACCGAACAGAACGAAAGGGTAAACAACCCCAACTACTACAAAGATCTGGAGGCTAACGCCAAGACGATAGAAAACCTCTACGGACAGGCTTTCGATAATTTCAGCCGCAACGATTTCAACGGGGTGCTCAACGTGGTTGAGCGTGTGGAAAGAGGTTATCCCATCAACGCTTTCCGCGAACAGTTCTTGTTCCTCAAAATCTTTGCCACCGCCCATACGTCCGGCTACAAACACATGTTGCCCTTGGCAGAAACCTTTGCGGGCTCTTATCCCGAAAGCGCGTTGCTGCCCAAAGTGCAGGCGGCCATAGAACGCGCTCAAGAGGATATGAAGAAAAATATATTCTATCCCGATTCCGACCCGGTGGAAGTGGCTCCGGTGGCGGAAGAAAAGCCCGCGCAGCCACAGGAAGGCCAACCGGCCGCCGAGGAAGCCAAGCCGCAGAAACCCAAGGAATACACGATGCCAGCCGGCACGGAACGGCATTTCGCCTTGTTTGTATGCCATTCCCAGGAACGCGACCCGGAAGTGATGCGTCTGCGCGTGGAAGGCTTTAACGAAAAATTCTATGCGGAAGACGAACTGATGCTGGAAGTGCTGGCCAAAGGAAGCAAATACTATGTGGTGGTTTCCGATTTCCCGTCGGCCAAGGCGGCGCAGTCTTACGTCAAGATGGCGTTGAAGAACGACTACGCTTTCGGCACCTTGGAAAACAAGAAAGCCTTTGTGATTACGCGCGACAACCTCGAGGTGTTGAAAGCCGCGGGCGATGAAACGGGCTACGAGAAGTTTTACAAAAAGAATTACACCAACTGAGACAGCCGTCAGGGGAGGGCAGTATAATCATGCAAGAAAAGAAACTGTTTTTGCTGGACGCGATGGCGTTGATTTACCGGGCGTATTTCGCTCTGAATAAAAATCCGCGCATCACCTCCAAAGGGCTCAACACCTCGGCAATTCTCGGTTTTGCCAACACGCTGCTGGAGTTGCTCAAAAAAGAGCGCCCCACGCATATAGGTGTGGCTTTCGATACGATGGCACCCACCGCGCGCCATCTGGAATATACCCAATACAAGGCCAACCGTCCGCCGCTGCCCGAAGACATAGCCGTTTCCATTCCCTACATCAAACAGCTCTTGCAGGGCATGAACATTCCCATTCTCTCTGCCGAAGGCTACGAGGCCGACGATGTGATAGGAACGCTCAGCAAGAAAGCCGAAAAGGAGGGTTATACCGTTTATATGGTAACGCCCGACAAGGATTTCGGGCAGTTGGTGAGCGAAAACATCTTTATCTACAAGCCCGCGCGCATGGGCAACGACATCGAGATTCTGGGCGTAAAGGAAGTATGCGATAAGTTCGGGATAAGTTCGCCCTTGCAGGTTATCGACATGCTGGGTCTTTGGGGGGATGCCGCCGACAACATACCCGGTATTCCGGGCGTGGGCGAGGTAACGGCGCGCAAGTTGCTTTCGCAGTTCGGTTCGGTAGAGAACCTGATTGAAAGGGCCTCGGAAATAGAGAATCCCAAACTGCGCGAGAAAGTGCGGCAGAACGCCGCGCAAGCCTTGGAGTCGAAGATGCTGGCCACCATTATCCTCGATGCGCCCGTGCCTTTTGAGCCCGAAGCCTTGGCGGTCTGCCGTCCCGATTTCGAGGCCGTGTTCAGCCTTTTGGATGAATTGGAAATGCGCACGCTGGCCACCCGTCTTTCGGCTTACTACCGTCAGGAAAACGGCGGTGTTCCTGCCCCGGCCGCCGTGCCTCAACCCCAACAACTCCGCACGCCTCAGGCCGCAAGCCCGCGCCAAGCCCCGCGCTCTCAAAAAATACAGGACACCACGCTCGACCTGTTCGACCCTCAGAACCTGCCGGAATCCAAACCCTTGGCTTGCCAAAGCAAAAACGACCCCGATGTAACACCGTGGGTCAACGCCTCCGCGCTCCGCGCCGGCTTGGAAAGCCTTTTGGCGCAAGGCACGCCCGTAGGCTTTTACCTCTGCGCCGGCAAAGCCCCCCATATACGTCAGGCCAAGATCCTGTGCATGGCGTTTTGCCGCATACCGCCCCAAGACACGCCCGGAGCCCCGGTCGCCTTTTATTATGTGCCGGATTCAAGCCCGGAGGAAACCGCCGCGCTGCAAGCCTTCTTTTCCGCCCCGCGCGCCTTGGAAAACCTGGTCTGCCACGATTTAAAGACCCAGCTGCACCTGCTCAAGAATATGGGCATGGATACCGATTTCGAGGCTTTCGACACCATGCTGGCGCATTATCTCATCGACCCCGAATCGCCCCACGACCTGTCGCGGCTCACCGCCAATTACCTGCCGTTTTCATTCGGCGAGAACCTGTTGGGCGGCGGCCTGTCCGTAACCGACGAAGACATACGCTACAGCCTGCAGAACGCCAAACTCTCGCTGGAGCTTTACCGCAAGTTCAGCCCCGAACTGCAGCAAGTGCAGGCGCGCAGCCTGTTTGAACAGGTGGAGATACCCCTTTGCCGCGTGCTTTGCCGCATGGAACGCCAGGGTGTGGCCTTAGATCGCCTGCGCCTTGCCCAGTACGGTCAGGAATTGCAGGAACAGATAAGCCAGACCGAGCAGGAGATATACACGCTTTCGGGGCAGACGTTCAATATCGCCTCGCCCAAACAGCTGGGCGAAGTGCTTTTCGAGAAACTGCAGATAGCCGAAAAACCCAAGCATACCAAGACCAAGCAGTTCAGCACCGCCGAAGACGTGTTGCAGAAACTGCTCCACAAGCATCCGGTAGTGGAGAAAGTGTTGCTTTACCGCAGCCTCACCAAACTCAAGTCCACCTATGTGGATGCCCTGCCGGCCTTGGTGGATCCGAACACCGGCAAGATACACACCACCTACAATCAGGCCGTGACCGCCACGGGGCGTTTGAGTTCGCAGAACCCCAACCTGCAGAACATACCCGTGCGCACCGAACTGGGCAAGGAGATACGCCGCTGTTTTGTGCCCTCCTCGCCGCAGAACCGCCTGCTGGCGGCAGACTATTCGCAGATAGAACTCCGCATCATAGCCCATTTGAGCGGTGATGAAACGATGCTGGCCGATTTTGCCCGCCATAAAGACGTGCACACCGCCACCGCCGCCAACGTGTTCGGCGTTCCGCCCGAACAGGTAACCTCTGAGATGCGCCGCAAGGCCAAGACGGTTAATTTCGGCATCGTTTACGGCATATCGGCCTTCGGGTTGGCCGAGCGTCTGCAGATACCGCGCAAGGAAGCCGCAGACCTTATCGAAAGGTATTACGCCAATTATCCTCGGCTCAAGACCTATATGGAAAGCGCGCTCGAAGAAGCTCGCCGGAAAGGTTATGTGGAAACGCTCCTGCACCGCCGCCGCTATCTCAAAGACATCAATTCGGGCAATTCGGTGGTGCGTTCCTTTGCCGAGCGCAACGCCATCAACGCGCCCGTGCAGGGTTCGAGCGCCGACATGATAAAGCTGGCCATGATAGCCGTGCAGAAGCGCATCGAAACCCAAAACCTTTCGGCGCGCATGATTCTGCAGGTACACGATGAACTGGTTTTTGACCTGCCCGAAAACGAAGTGGAAACGCTTACGGCATGTGTGGTGGAAGAAATGAAGAACGCCCTGCCCATGCGCGTTCCCGTAGAAGTGGAAGTGAACAGCGCCGCCAATTGGCTCGACGCCCATTAGGAACCAAGCCGGAAAGCCGGCAGAAAGGATAGAACGAAAATGAGTTTTTGGTCTTATGTAAAAACGGGAAACTTTTGGAAACAGCTCCTTTGGATGTTGATTATCCTGATAGTGCTCATATCGGCGGTGCTGCTCTCGCTGCGTTTCTTTACCCACCACGGGCAGGACATCCGGGTGGCGGATATCCGGGGTATGTACATGCGCGACCTGCAACCCTTCGAGAAAGAATTCGGATTTAAGTTCGTGGTGCGCGATTCGGTATATGACCCCGATAAAACGCCCGGAGAAATCATCGCCCAGTCGCCTCAGGCCGGCGAACACGTAAAGAGGAACAGAACCTTTTACGTGGTGTTGGCGGCAAGCCTTCCGGCCTCGGTGCAGATGCCCGACCTCAAAGATCTTTCTTTGCGGCAGGCGGAAGCCCTGTTGGAAACCTACGGCTTGAAAGTGGGCAGCAAGACCACCGTTCCCTCCATTGTGAAAGGGGCGGTCATCAACCAGCTCCACCACGGAGAAGAAATTGAGCCCGGCACGCTTATACGGCGCGCTTCCTACATCGACCTGCAGATAGGAGACGGCAAAGGCAGCCTGCCCGTTATGCAGCAAGACAGCCTTTCGGAGCAGGAATTTACAGAAGAAGATTACGGAACGGAAGAAGAATATCCGTCTGAAGATTTTTAGATGCAGCACCCTGATTATGGCAGAACAATACGAAAGCCTCTTGGCAGAAGATTTGCCGGAAGAATTGGCCGGCATGGAGAATGAGGCGGCAGACGAAGAGGAAGAAGCCCAGGGGCTTTACGAACATTTCCGCGTGGTGGCCGATCCGGGGCAGACTCCTTTGCGTCTGGATAAATTCTTGGTGGACCGCCTTTCGGGAACGGCGCGCAACCGCATACAGAACGCCGCCAAGGCCGGCAATATCCTGGTGAACGGCAAGGGCGAGAAATCCAACTACAAGGTAAAGCCCGGCGACGTGGTGACGCTCGTGCTGCCCAATCCGCCCCAACACGTGGATCTGGCGCCCGAGAACATACCCATCGAAATCGTCTATGAAGACGAAGCCGTGCTGGTGGTCAACAAAGCCCCCGGCATGGTGGTTCATCCCGGTTTCGGCAATTTCACCGGCACGCTCGTCAACGCGCTCATGTACCACCTCAAAGGCGAGAAGCCCTATCTGGTTCACCGCATAGACAAAGATACCTCAGGGCTTCTGCTGGTGGCCAAGACCGAAGAAGCCCAGACCTTTCTGGCCAAACAGTTCTTTGACCACAGCATCGAACGCAAATACCGCGCCTTGGTGTGGGGCAATTTCGATGAAGAAGACGGCACGATAACGGGCAACATAGGCCGCAGCGTGCAAGACCGCAAGGTAATGGCGGTCTTTCCCGAGGGCGACAAGGGCAAACACGCCGTTACCCATTATAAGGTGGTGGAACGTTTCGGTTACGTTACCTTGGTGGAGTGTGTGCTCGAAACGGGGCGCACCCATCAGATACGCTGCCATATGCGTTATATCAAGCATCCCCTTTTCAGCGATGCCACCTATGGCGGAGACCGCATCCTCAAAGGAACCACCTTTACCAAATACAGGCAGTTTGTTGAGAACTGCTTTTCGTTGCTTCCCCGGCAGGCATTGCACGCGGCCACGATAGGTTTCGTGCATCCCCTTACACGCAAGACCATACGCTTTGAGGCGGAGATGCCCGCCGATATGCAGGCGGTGCTCGAAAAATGGCGCACCTACAGCCAGAGCCGCCAGATGGAAGAACCTGAACCGGAGCTTACCCCCAAGGAAATGCGGGAACGCGAAAAGCTGATTAACCTTAAAAGGTAAAATTATGGAGCGGTGCCAAGACAAAAACCTGCGGATAGAAGGCAAGAACGTGCATTACACCGTATGGCAGGGCGGTGGTGCGGGAGAATCCAAACCGGTGTTGCTGCTGCATGGCTTTACCGAAGCCGTTTTTGTATGGAATTCGCTGGCGCGCTACTTGAGTGAACGCGGCTACCGAGTGTTGTGCCTCGATATGGCCGGGCATGGCGCCACCGATAGGTTCGGTGCGGTGCACGGCATGGAACTGCAGGCTTCTTTGGCCAAACAGGTGCTGGATGCGGAGCATATCGAAAAAGCTGTGGTGATAGGCCATTCCATGGGCGGATACGTGGCGGCGGCTTTCGGCTGCCTTTATCCGCAAAGGGTGGCGGGCATCGGTTTTTTCCATTCGCACCCGGGCGCAGACACACCGCAGGCAGCCGAAAACCGCCGCCGTTCCTTGGAACTCCTTCATGCAGGACGTATCGGTTTCGTTACCGACACCATGCACACCCTTTTTGCCCCCGGCACCGAAAGCCGCTATGCCGAGGAGATAGATTTCCTGCGCCGCAACGCCGCCGCCATGGGGGCCGAGGCGATAGCCGCCGCCCAGCAGGGTATGCTGGAACGCCCGAGCCGCCTTTCGGTCTATGAACTGGAAGTTCCTTTCCTGTTTATTATCGGAACGCTCGACCAACGCATGGACAAAACCCAACTGATGGCGCAGACCCTGTTGCCCAAGGAATCCTGTGTGCAGCTGCTTCCGGTGGGGCACATGGGAATGTACGAAAGCCCCGTCAAGACACAGGCTTTTGTGGCAGGCTACCTCGATACGGTACATTTTTCGTAAGTTTGCAAGGCTGCAAGGCGTTGCGGCGATTTTTTCCCAGAACCAAAGAAAACGATAACACCATGTTGAGCGCAAAGAAGGTCAACAATATGTACAGCCTCTTAAAGAAAGAGGTGGTTCCCGCCCTGGGTTGCACCGAACCTATCGCGGTGGCTTTGGCGGTGGCCAAGGCTTCCGAAACCCTGCGGCAGGCAACGGGCAAAAAGAACCTGCTGCCCGAAAAAATCAAGATAACCACAAGCCTTAATATCTATAAGAACGGCATGGGCGTGGGCATCCCCGGCACCGATATGACCGGCTTGTACATTGCCGCCGCTTTAGGCGGTATCGTGGGCGATTCCAAGAAAGAACTGGAAGTGCTTTCGGGGGTGAAGCCCACGCATGTGGAAACGGCCAGGCGTTTTGTAGAAAAGGGCGGGGTGGAGATAGAAACCT
>CAYVJX010000015.1:0-19506 GCA_964451895.1 uncultured Bacteroidaceae bacterium
CCGAAAACCGGGTGCAGCTTATCGACGCTTTCTATTCCGATCTGGCGGACACCATGAAGACTTCCATCTACAAGGCGATGGATGTGATGCAGGACAATCCTGAACCTTTGTTCACGTTCTATATCGACGAAGACCTGACTACCTACGCCAACGGCGCCCTCGCCGCCTTTTCCGAGATAGAGGGCGAACCCTGCTATGTCACCACGCAATACGAGAAGCCTTTTGTGGCCGATGACAACCATAGCGGCGATGAAATCATTGTGGAGAAAGACAACCGTTTTGAATTGTATATCTACGATGTGGACTTCCAACTGCGCAAGAAAATCACGCTGCCTTTGATCGGGCTGGATGAAAACGAGTTCAGCTTCAGCACGCTGATGTATTTCGGCAAATACATGATTACGCGCCATGTGTTCAATAACGATGACAAGTATGAGATTATCTACGCGATGGACCGCTACGACATCAGCTGTGACTGCAACAAACTGCAGTTCTATCTGATGGATGAAGACGGCAGCATTCTCAAGGAAATTGCCGACGAGGTGGCTTCCGTAACCGAGTTGCAGGCCATCAGGGGCGAGAATGACGAGTTCGCGCTCTGTCTGGGCGATGAAGACGCGGTGACGGGCATCAGTATGCTTGACATCCCGTCGTTGGAAATCAATTTCCATTTTCCCGCCCTGTATAAGAACGAGCTGCTTTCGATGAACTTTGAGCGTGTTCCGGCAGAGAAGGGCGGCTACAACTACGTGTTCGGCCTCGGCCGTGGCGAAAGCGCGGACGGCACGGTGTATGGCGGCATCATCTACTACGACCGTCAGGGCAATGCCGTCAAGCGCCACCGCATCGACCTGGGCGAAGACTGCCTGCTGTTCACGCCCATCATCAATCCCCTCACGATGAATCCTTACGCGTTCATCCCCGATGAGAAACAGGAATACCTCTACTTCTACCGTTTCAGCAAGAATGATGCCGCCGGCCGCGGCTTCGGCATCGCCAACGAAGAAAAAACGCTCTACAAATGGCAGGACAACGGCCAGGACGGCAATTTCTCGAGCGCGGGCATCCTCACCAACGAAAACGCCACGGAGTTGAGAGACCTCTATATCACCTGGGAGGGCACCGCTTCGACCAAGCATGTTTTCTACCGCCTGCCCTTGAAGAGTATCGAACTTCAAGGCGAGGGCACGCAGGCCTCTCCCTACATCATCACCACGCCGGGTGAACTCGACCTGGTGCGGAACTACCCCGAAGCGTGGTTCATTTTGGGCAACGACATCGACATGGCTTCCTTTACCGGTGTGAACATGCAGGGTTTCAACTCGATTCCTGTGTTTAAAGGAAACTTCGACGGCAAGGGTCACTTTATCGAGAACATCATCATCAACGGCAACGGTATTTTCAAGAATGTGGAAGGCGGCACCATCGCCAACCTTTCGATGCGCAACGTGGCGTTTTCTTCCACGGGTCGCGCCGATGTAGGGGCGATTGCGGGCAGCCTGATGATGGAAAGCAAGGTGACCAACTGCCATGTGGAAAGCGATATTGTGGTGAGCAGCGACCGTGTGGGCGGTCTTGTAGGGCAGGCGGTGAACGCTTCGGTGATTGACCGTTGCAGCTTTACGGGCCATATTTCGGGTTCTTCCGAAAGTGTGGGCGGTATCGCGGGCGATTTGCGCACGAGCGGCACGGTACAGAATTCGTATGTGAAAGGTTCGGTTGCGGGAAAAGAGAATGTGGGCGGTATCGTGGGCTCGATGCTGAACGGCGCCGTGGTGGAAAACAGTTACTCGCAGGCTTCGGTCTATGCCTCGGCCTATATGGCGGGCGGCATCGTGGGTGAGAACGACGGCGCCCATGTAAGGCGCACTTACGCCACCGGCAAAGTCGAGGTGGATACCTTGTTCGAGAGCAAATGGTTCAAGGGAACGGCGGGCGGTATCGCCGGCTTTACCGTACCCAATAATTTCCGTGGCCAGATAAAATATAACTTTGCCTTGAACGATACCGTGTCCGCACCCTCGGATGCCTATCGCGTGGCTTCTATCGAATACTACGTTTCCACCGATACGGTAAAGTCCCTGGATTCTAATTTTGCCTTGGCTTCGATGAAAATCGGCCCGAAAAACGCTTTGGCCACGGCAAACAATGATTCCTGTGTCATGGACAGGAATCATGGACAATCGGGCACGCTGGAAACCTTCAACCAGGCGTTCTACGAACAACATACCTGGCAGTTCGGCGACAATGCCTCCGCTCCTTGGCAGATGACGGGCGGCAAGCCTGCCTTGTGGTGGGAAAAGCTTGTGCGCGGCGTGGAAATGTCCGTCCGCTGGATTTCAGTCAACAAAGGCGGATCGGTTACCTTGAACGCCAGCGTCATTCCTCAGGATGCCGTTGACAAGACTTTGCTTTGGAGTTCCGATGCACCGCAAGTGGCCATAGTGGACAATCAGGGTGTGGTAAAAGGCATCAATGCCGGAAAGGCGGTGATCACCGCCAAGACTCCGGATGGAGTGTATTCCGCTTCTTGCCAAGTTACCGTGATTATTCCGGTGGAAAAGATTGCCTTCCCTCAAAAGGAAATGGTGGTTCCCGTAGGTTACACGAAGCCGCTTTCGGTTACCGTGCTGCCGGAAGACGCCACCGACAAGACGGTGCTCTACCAATCGTTGAATCCCGCCATCGCGCTTACGGGCGGTCCTGCCGTATATGGCGTGGAAGTGGGCACGACCCAGATTGTGGCGATGTCTGAACAAAGCGGTGTTTCCGATACCTGTACGGTTTACGTGGAAGTGCCGATTACCGGTATCGTTTTGAACGAAAACAGCATTTCGTTGGATAAGAAAACGCCTACCTTCCAGTTGAAGGCTACCGTTTATCCGGAAGAGGCGGCCAACAACCATTTGTTGTGGAAGACCGAAGACAGTAAGGTGGCCTATGTTACCAATACGGGATTGGTTTATGCCCGAGACAAGGGCGAGACGATAATTACCGTAAGCTCGCAGGATGAAAAGGTCAGCGCCGTTTGTTTCGTGACCGTTACCGAATTCGTTTCAGCGGCGAATGAGGGCGAAACGCGCGATATGGTGGTTGCCTATATGCAGAATGACGAGATTGTGGCGAAGGCGAGCTGCGGCATGGAATGGATTAAAGTCTATAACCTGTCGGGTGCCTGCGTGGCGGGCCGTTCCGGTATCGGCGCGGATAAGGTCACGGTGGATGCCGCCAAACTGCCGCAGGGACTCTATCTGCTTCAGATAGGCCTTGCCGGCGGTAAGACTGTAAACGCCAAGGTGATGAGGTAATAGACTTCCGCCACATAGAGGAAGCGCCCTTCGGAATTTTCCGAAGGGCGCTTTTCTTTTGATGCCGTACGGAAAAGCATGGGGATTGGAAGCGTGTCGGCGGTTTAAAAAATCCCTGTTTTCAAAAAATGAATATATTTGCTTGGAAAAGAAGCTGAAATATGCCTTTGAAATATAATGTGAATCTAGAACGGAGAGGATATAACCTATTGACAAGCAGTTTTTTTTGTAAAATACTCCTCTTTGTTTTGTTTGTCTTGGGCGGCAGATCTTTTGCCGGGGAGACAGACAGCATTCCGCTTTTCGACAAGATGCTTTCTTTCCAGAGCGACCTTTCGGTACAAGAACAGATCACAACCACAAAGCAAGCAGAAAGTTACGCTCAAACAAAGGGAGATGTTTACAAAACTTACGTCTATGCCGCCCGTCGCGGTTCCCTGTATTTTTCGGCCGACAACAGTGATTCGTGCCTGCAGGTTTATTCGGCCTTGATTCCCGGTATCGAGAAACAGGTGGAACAGACCGGCGAGGAACGTTGGAAAGTGCTTTTGGTGGAATGTTATTCAGACATCGCCTTGAGTTTGATGTTCAAGGAACAGAGCGATTCGGCGATGCTTATCTACCAAGGGTTACTGCTGCGGTTCGAAAAAGATTCCATCCCTTTGGTGAACGCCAAGTGCCTCAATGGTATCGGGGTGGTTTTCGCTTACCGCAAACTGTTCGATCTGGCGGAAAAAAACCTGCTTTTGGCTTTGGAACAATATGATATAGTGGGTAATACGCGTGGCATTTTTGCCGTAAGTTCCAATATGGTGGCCGTATTCCAGTCGCAGGGATTGTTTGAGGAAGCCTTGCCCTACGGCATACGCGCCTACCGTATCGCCCACACCGAGAATTACAACGGGCAGGAGCTTATCTACGCTTCGTTGGCGATGGGTTCCATCTATTCGGGACTGATGCGGTACGATATCGCGCTGCCCTATTTCGAGGAGGCGGTGAAGCTGGCGCGGGAAAAGGAGTTTGCCCATATGGAAAGTTTTGTGGAAGCCTCTTATGCAAGGATTCTTTTCCATTTGGGACAATACACCCTGGCGCGCGAGGTGGCGGAGGACGCCCTGCGGCAGACGAAAGACAAGAAAAAATATGCCCTGCAGGTGGATTTATTACAGACTCTAAGTGATGTGGCGGAAGAACAGAACGATATGGGCGCGGCCTTGCGTTACCTGAAGGAATATATCGTGGTGCGTGATTCACAGATGGCGTTGGAGAACATGCGGCAACTGCTGGGCGTTCAAGACCGTTACGACAGCTACCGGCAGGAACAGGAAACGCGCAACAACGCCAACGAGCTTCAATTGGCGACCGCGCGTGCCCAGAACCGCGTGCTGTGGATTATCGTGCTGGTGGTGGGCATGGTGTTGCTGGTGGCGGCTATAGCCGTTCTCTTCAAACGGATGGTACAGTTCCGCCGGGCGGAGGAACTCATCAAGGAGGAATCCCGCCGGCAACTCAAGAGCGTGGAAGAACAGATGGAGGTAAAGAACAAGGAACTGGCCACCAACGCCTTGCAGTTCTTGCGTCTCAACAATCTACAGGAATCCATACTGAAAGGGCTGCGGCAGCTCAAGACGGCCTTCACGCTGCGGGGCAAGGAAAAACGGCTGGTGTGCGACCTTGAGGAGCTTGCCAAGCAGATAGCCTCCGAGCGGGAATGGAAAGATTTTCAATTCTATTTCGAGCAGGTGGACAAGGAGTTTTTCCACAAGCTCTCCGAGCGTTATCCCGACCTTACTTCCAACGAGAAACACTTGTGCGTGCTGTTCAAGCTGGGTTTGACCAACAAAGACGTGGCGAGCCTTACCGGCCGTTCCCTGCAATCCATCGGCATGGCCAAATTCAGGCTCAAATCGAAATTGCAGGTCGATAACAGCGAAGACCTGGACCAATTCCTCAACTCGTTGTAGAAAACGCCGCAGAGCCCCCTGTAAATGAAAACGCCGGAACAAGATGATTGTTCCGGCGTTTTTTGTAGCGGTCGCAACCTGTTTAGATCTTGGCCATCTTAACCATCTGCCAGCCGTTGGCAGTGAGAACCTTTACGATATAAGTGCCCGGCATCAGGTTTTCGATACCGATTTCCTGTTTCTGTGCGCCTTGGGCAAAGTTCCGCGCCAAGACACGCTGCCCGTTCGGGGCATAGAGTTCCACCGCGTAAAAATCGGAACCGCAGCCGTCCACGGTAATCCTGCCGTTGGCGGGATTGGGATAGACCCGCAGCGCGGAAGCCGTTTCGAGGAGATCGGTCGCCACCGTGGGCTTGCCCGTGAACACCGCTTCGATCCGGGTGTCGGCAACTACGGTGTAGTCCAGGAGCGTATCCCGTCCGAGGGGCTTTTCGTATTCCATCCAGCGGGAAAACGTGCATCCCGGTACCGCATGGGCTACCAACGTTATTTTCTCGTCTTTCAGGAAGGCACCGGCGCCTTCCACCGTGCCGCAGCCTTCGGGGCGGATGGTCATTTCCACCTTGTACAGTTCGGGAATGTCCAGGTCTAGGCCGGTACGGAGCGAAGTGTCGCCGTTTTCATACAGGGCGCGCACCCCGAAACGGTACATCCGGTCCATTTTCGTTATATCGTACCGGTACTCCGTTCCATCGGTCTCTCCCACAAACACGTTATCGGCAAAAATCTGATATGAGGCCACTTTGTTTTCGGTCTTGGGCTTCTGCCAGGAAAGCACTACCTGTAGGTTTTCCCGTTCCGCCTGAAGCGATTCGGGTCTGGGAATACGGTTTTTCCGCACGGTACGGAGCGCGGCGGCAGCGTCGATGATGCCCGAATTGGCGCAGATGTTCTTGCCGTTGCTTTCATCGATGTTCTGCGCCGAAGACATCAAAATATCGCGCATCAGATAGGAATCAAGCGTGGAATCGGCCGAGAGCAGCAGCCCGCAAAGCCCGCTCACGATCGGGGTGGCCATCGAAGTGCCGTACATGCCGTCGTAATATTGGCCATATACTTCGGAATACCCGCCGGAACGGTATTTCTGCGCGATGCAGTAAGTGGTGCTGAGGATACAGGTCTTGCTTTCTTCGTTCCTTTCCATCATGAAGCCGCCCGGAGAGGCCACCGTCACCCATTCGCCGAAGTTGGAAAAAGAAGAAATCTGGCGGTTGTCGTTGACGGAAGCCACCGAAATCACGCCCGGCAGATAGCCTGGATACATCGGGCTGTCTTTATAGCGGTCGTTGCCCGCCGCCGCCACGATAACGATGCCTTTGTCGATGCAGGACTGTACGATGGCGCGGTCGGTCTCGGTAATCATATACCGGCCCCACGAGAGGCTGATCACCTTGGCGCCGTGTTCGGCCGCCCAGCTGATGCCGGTAAAACCGTTGTCCATCGCCAGACCCGAAGGATCCGTTCCGGGACAGGAAACACCCATGAGCGTGATACCCGAACCGATGGAGGCGATGCCGACACCGTTGCCGCGGATGGCTCCCACCGCACCTGAACAATGCGTTCCGTGTGACCAATTGTAAGAAGGACAATTGTTTACATCTGAACAATTCGGGTCTTGCGAAACATCGGAAGGCGGTGCGGAATTGCCCGTCTGTCCAGTCCTTACGTTATACTGATTCTCAGGAGCGATGCCCAGATCGGGGTGATTACCCCAGATGGCGTTGTCCACCACGGCCACTTTGATGCTCGCCTGCCCGGCCTGTTGCGCCCACGCCTCTTCAGCATGAATCAGCTTGAGATGCCAGGAACCGTAGTTGGTCTGATACAGCGGGTCTGTGCTCTCTTCGGCTTTCGGGGCGGGAGTTTCGGCCATCTGTCCCTGCACGTAATAGACGGGAATCCTTTCCACCAGCTCGATACGGCTGTCCTGTTGCAGTTGGCGAACCAGTTCCTCGGCCTTCGCCGTGCTGTCGAACCTGAGTTCGAAGGTGCGTTCCAACACGGGTTCACCCAGAGTACGCATACAGAACATGGTTTGATGCAGGCCGTAGGCTTTCTGCAGTTTTTGAAGGGAAGCCTCTTTCTCGATGGCGGCAAAGCGGCTGCCATTGGCCGTCTTGGGGCTTGCCGAGGCTTTGAAACGCACATAAAGGGCGTTTTCCATGTATGTGGCATCCTGCGCCACGGCTTGCGAAAAGGCGAGCGCGGCACCGAACAGGATGCAGGAAAAGAGTTTTGTTTTCATGGTTAACGTTTCATCATTTTATGGGTAAAGACACCTTGTCCGTTTTCAATCTGCACGAAATACAGACCCGAAACCAAGGCGGATGTTTCAATTTCGAAGAGGTTTTTGCCCGCCTGCAGTTGGATGGTTTCGGTGCGGACGGCTTTTCCCTGCGCGTTGAAGATGCGGAGCGTTGCCTTGCCGCCGGTAACGGCATCGAAAGAAACAGAGCAGTGTTCTCCGGCAGGGTTGGGATAGAGCGAGAGTGTCCGTCCGGCAACCTGCCTTGCATCATTGGCGGTGGAATGGCCGGGTTTGAGGTAGAAAGACTGCGAAACCTGGTTGTTCTTTCTGTTTTGCAGGAAAATCACCGCCGCCATGTTTTCATAGCTCGAATAAATCTCCGGACTTGATTTGTCGAAGGTATATTCAAAGTCCTTTTCGATAGAGCCGCCTGTTGTCTCAATCGAGATGGGCGTGCCCGTTATGCCGGGAACCATCTGGCGCACCACGTTATAGAGGTCTTTCTCACCGTTGTGCATCATGGTGATCATATGGATGGAATCTTCGATAAGGCAAATCACCAGGTTGTAGTCGTTCATATCGGGCAGGTAGTTGGTCACCTTGGCGTGGATCTTGAAAGTGCCCCCGTCGCGGCTCAAAGACGCGCTGATACCGGTAGGCAACGTAACCTGCTTGAAAGAAGCGATGGAATCGTGCAGACGGTAACCGATGGTGGTGTCGGTAGGCTGGAAGACCCTTCCGTTCATATACACGGTAGGCGCGGCGTTCACATTGTAGTAGTCGGCGCGGGCCAGCGAGTGTTCCGTTACTGTGGGATCACCCACCGAAGGAATGTTCACCTGGTATTTCACCACGGAGAAATGACCGCTGTTGTCGGGTACGTTGGCTTTCTGTTCGATGAAGATAGGGTGCATCCAACTGTTGAGCGGGGCGCAGTTGGAGCACATTCCGCTGGAAAACATCTCCAACAGCAGGTTCTTGCGCGGCAGGGAAGACTCCTTGATGCTGTAAACCGGCGCGGAGGCGGTGTTGGAAACGATGTTCTTGCCGTTGATTTTTTCCACCCAGACCGAAACGGTATGGTTTCCTTCCGTGCTTAATTCAACGGTTGTATTGATATTCACGGATTTGGAGGGTTCGATATTCACACCCGAAACATTTTCACGCACCACCTGGCCTTGGTCGGTCTGGCGGCAGAGCGTGTAGGAAACGATGGGATCGGAACCGGTATTGAACAAGGCCGCCTTGACCGCCACATTTTCGGAGGCGTTCCGCATGGTTACCGAAGGAGAAACCGCCATGCCGGTCATCAAAGCCGCCACCGGTTCGGTTTCCAGCACCGCCACATCGTCCACGCAAACCATGTATTTGCCGGAAGAATTCTGTATGAAGGCGATATGGACATCCTTGCCGATGTATTCGGAAAGGTCTATCGTGTAGTAGGTCCAGTTCGCAGTTGCCACCGCCACCGTTTGCAGGGAGGCCGTAAAGTCTTCTTTTTCTTTGCCTGCAACCGAAAGCTTCACTTCAAAACCGTCGCGGTATTCGGTATCTACGCGTTTGGCGCGGAAAACGAGAACGGGTTTCTTGGCCGAGGCCAGGCTGATGGCGGGAGTCACCATCCAGCGGTCGGCCACAGCGTTCGACTGGGTGAAGAACGAAACAGCCGCCGCCTGCCGGGATCCGTCTTGATCCACCCACACATTCCATGCCTGTGTAAAGTGAGACAAGTCGTCGGGGGAGCTTACAGGCGTATTTTTGTCGTTATACAATGTCCACGATTCCTTTACGTTGCCCACCGAAAAGCGGTCGGTGGCCTCTTGAAAATCATCGTGAAACAGCACTTGTGCCGAACCCTGCACGAACAGGGCGGCCAAAGCAAAAATTGAAAATGCAAAACGTTTCATGGTGTTTTTATTTGCTTATTTTAAACGAAACCGGTTGATTTCCTTTTGTTTTTACACAAACCACATACATGCCCGCGGGACAGGCGGACAAATCGAATTCCGCCGTTTGGGTGCGCAAGAGGCGTTGTCCCGACACGGTGTAAACATCGGCGTATTCCAACCTCCCTTCCACGCCCGAAATACCGAAACGGGAACTTCCGGACTGGAGGCGGCTCACGCAGATGTTGTCTTTCAGGGTCGCCGGGTTGTTGGCGGTGGTGGCGTTCTGGTCTATCTCGATGGCGTTTGAGGCCGTGGTATCGTAAGTATAGGTGCGGCCGGAGGCAGGGCTGGTGTAGATGATTTTAGCCTGCACATTGTATTTTCCCTCATAAGGATAGGAAACGCTTATTTCTTTTCCCTCCGCCGTAAAGAGATTGCTCCCGAACAGACTCCACGTGCAGGTATCGGCTTCCGAAAGCAGACGTATCTTAATGTTTCTGTTGGGTTTAGCTACCGCTGGTTCAATAGAGAGCTTGGGATATACATTCAAGACCGAAATCACGTTTTCCTTGCGGATGGTGCTCGTTTTGCCGTTTTGGGTAACCGTGAGCGTGGCGGCGAAATTTCCCGGCGTATTGTAGAACACGGTGGGGGATGCCAGATCCGATACGGCCGGTTCCCCGCCCTCGAACTCCCAACGGTAGGAATCCACCTGTCCAAACGTATTGTCGTAGTAACGGGCCGATTGGCGGTCGGCAATCTCGGTGTTGCGGTTATGGAAATCGGCGCCGGACAAATCATCGCCCTCGATATGCGTGTAATCCCCCTCGCCCAGATACACCTTGGCGGCCTGCAAAACGGTATTGTCTTTCCGCGGGCGGATGTTTCCGGTATAAGGCAATGTGTCATAACCTCTTACCGTTTCATCTTGAATAAAGGCGATGATGCTGCCGTTCTTTACCGGAAAGCGGCTTTTGGCGTAGTCGGCACCGAAGCGGAACGACAAATCGGCGCTTCCCTGTTCATCCAGTTCCACCACCGTTCCCTTTCCCTCCTGACTGGGATACATAAAGGTAAGGGCATGATTCACTTCGGTTTGATTATACCATTTGTAAACCAGATGGTCTTGCGTAAAGGCCAGATAAAGGCGGATCCGGCGGTCAATATCCTGCGCCACGCGTTGTATATGAACGTTTATCGAGAAACTGTCGCGCGAATGGAGGCGGTCGGGGAAATGCGCCACCTCCAGCTGGAGCCCGTAAGGTGTCTTTTGGGTGGCGGCTTCTTCCACAAATTGCCGTATATTGTTGAGTTTATCCACTTTTTTCCCGTTCACGAAAGCCGCAGGCAGCGATCGGATAGTGTCGTAGTAGCCGCTGCGCCCGTAGGCATCGTAGTTGTAGAGAAAGGCCACTTCGGGGCGGGTCTCACCGATATGGTAACCCACAATCGCCATATTTTCAATTTGTTTTGCCACAGCGGCAAGGCTGTCTGTCAAGGCGGGACAACTGTTGCACCAGGTGCCGCCGAATTCTTCCACCAACACGAAATTATAGGGCACGCTGTCTTGTGCGGCGGCCCAGGTGTTTTGGGTTTGTGCAGCAAATAAAACGCTGAAAACCAAGTAAAGCACAAAATTTTTGTTGCGTCTGTCTTTCATTTTTAATGCCGGATATGATAGAAACCGTAAAGGTAAAGATACAATATGGAAGTTAAAAAAACATCCGATGAACCGAAAAAAGTTTTCTACCCTAGATGAAAACGGACTCGACAACATATTTTGTTTGTTTTTAAATCATTTATAATAAATAAGATGTATAGATTTTCGAGATGCAGTCGATACGTTGTCCTGAAGCATGGCGACACGTAAGGATGCCTTTTTACACCGGCCTTTTTATCTGTCTTTTTCTTATTCTTTTTAATGTTTTGTATTTTTGCTTTTTAATTGATGTTGAAATGAAATGTTGCCGTAAGGTTACCGAAAGTTTTCACTCCTTATTATGTGGTTTCGGTAAAGAAAAAGTAAAATTGCAAATGAAGGATTGGAGCATAGCCGTATTTCCGCTGAATTGTCTGAGGGAAAAAACGGTTGTTCTCCACAAAAATAATCAAAAATGAAAAGATTTTCTTTGTTTTTGGTCTGCCTGTTGGCAACGGCGGGCATGGTTCAGGCGGGATTGCCGCTCAGGTCTTATTCTCTGCAGATAACGGAATCGGTGTCTTTGCACGAGTTTTCGGAAAGCGCCACGACCATCAGCTATCTCAAGAATGGAGACACCTTGGGTATTACAACCTATAACTCTTTTGTTTTCTTGGGAGAAACCTCCCTTGAAAGAAAAACAGAGACCTCCAAAAGACATTTCGATCCGGTAAAGACCGGCCTGCGGGAAATCGGTTTTGAATTTCCGATAGAAGACCAAACGTTTACGAAGTTCGGTATCGGCGGAAACGGTTTTATCTATTTCGGGGACACCGCTCTTTCGGTAGGGAATATTGATTTTGACTTTTCGACTAGCAACTGGAAAGGTTCTAATTTTTTCGGTACCTACCTGATGACGGAAACAGGAACCGGTCTTAACAAAGTATACGATGATGATGAAGGGGAACACAAGGTTCTGCCGGCCTTGATTCTGGCGGGAGCGGACACGAAGATACAATATGAGACAAAAGACAACGTGCTGTATATAGGATTTGCAAATCTGCATGTGCACGATAAGGATGGTCAGGATAAACTGTCTGCCACCTACCAATATCAAGTGACACCCGACGGCACTATCTCTCTGTTGGTGGGAAACCTCGTTCCCCAAGAAGAAAAAAGTTATTTTTTGCGCACGGTTTTAGTTTCCACGGCTACGGCAAATTATATCAATTTCAAAAAAAATACATTAGATTGCAACGGTGAACCGTCGATAACATTGGGTTCTGCTTCGAGCCAATACAACAACAAGAAGTTCTCGATGGTTCCTCCGGCATCCTGTACCGCCATCGAGGATTATGCCATCAACTGGAACGGCAAGATAACCGCTGCCCCCGACAGAATTTCGTTCGCCTATAATTTTTATGACACAGAAAAGGCCACCAACCTCTTGATGGTGCTCTCCACTTCGCAGGAATCTTTGAAAAGTGAATTGGTCGATAAAAAGACATATCTCGATTCAAATAAAATCAAAGGTTTTCCCGTCCGTGTGGCTTCAACCGGCAGTGCCTCTGCGTTTACCGATTTAACGGCAGGCACCCCCTATTGGCTGCATGTGTTCCCCTATAACACCAACTGTGCCGACGGCCCCATCTACGGTATAGAAATCATACAGCCCGTCACCACCTCCTTGGCGGCTTTGGCCAGTATGTCGGTTACTTCCATCAACGAAGACACGGTCAATCTGGCCATTTCGGCCGGTTCCGCAAAATATATCCTCGGGGTTTCGAAAAACAAAATATACAACTACCGGGGTGAGGCTATCAATGGTTTGCTGCAAGACGGCATCGCTCATGTAGCGGGCGATATCATCCCTTTCCAATACAGCGAAAACGGTGTCTCGGTATCGACGGACATCAAGATTCTTGCCGTAAACGCAACCGAAGCCATCTTCAGGATGACGGATGCCGAACCGGGAACGGAATACTTCTTCTATGCCTGGGCGATGAATGGAGAAGGAGAAAATGTGAGGTATTCTTTCGATTATGTGGAAACTTATGACCGAACGACCACGCAGGCGCCCTCCGTCCTTGATTTTGTAGGCAAGGAAATGCTGTTGGATAAGAATATGCCGGCCGGATGGTCCTCTTCCGAGGTTTCGGGATACAATAACTTTTTGGTAAGGACGTATTCAAACAACTGGAATGTTCCCGCATTGGCCTGCGAACATTTCTATACCGAAGCCACCACCGGCACGGTTTCCGCCTGGGCGGTTTCACCCTGGTTCAAGGGTTCCGGAAACCTGCAGGCCGTTTTTAACGGGGCTTTCTATACGCTCAATTACAGTGCTTTGGAAGGTTCTTCCCCAGTGTTTTCCAAATCTGTGAACGCTTCCGATTCGGTGGTTTTCCAAATACAGGAAAAAGGTCAGGAAGGTTGGCGCACGATAGGACGCATCAACAGCCAGAGCACCTGGAAAGCGGACTTCAACGAAATCATATCGGATGCTTTTGCACCGGCAGGGGAATTCCGTTTCCGTATCACCTTTTACCAAGATGCCCAGACGGCAGCCAATACCTCGGGCGGACGTTATTTCGCCCTGAAGAGCCTGGGAGTTGAGAAAGCCAGTTCCTGCCTATATCCGGTGGATATCGTTGCGCCGGAAGACAGCATGGGTTACAGGTCGGCCAAAATCATGTGGACCGACCCCAGCGAAGGCTGGAACAATTCCTATGTGGTCAGATACCGCGAAGCGGATGATGAAACCGGTTGGTACACGGTAAGGGTCAACGAACCGCAGGTGGTTTTGAGCGGATTGAAGACGGGAACGAACTATGTGGCGGAAATCAATACCGTATGTTCGGCAGAAGAATCGTCGCTCGCCAAAGGTATTTCTTTCAAGACAGCCAGAAATATCGTGTATGAAGAAAAGGATTTCAGCACCAGCTTGTCTGAATTGGGATGCCTGGTGTTGAAAGGTAAATTGGGCTCGGAACTGAAACCCACGGTAAACGGTGAACGGAACTGGTTTGTCTTCGAGGATGAAACCGCCCCCGGTAAACCTTCCGTGGTGATGATCGACAAGATGGCGGATGCCGCCAACAGTTGGCTGGTTCTTCCGGTTCTCTATTCCGGTTTCGACGGTAAGGTGAAACTCACGGTGGGCATGTCGGCTTGGCTCGATGATGCAAGCGGCGCCGTAAAGGAAAGGAAAGACGCCACCGGCATCCAGAACGACACGCTCTTTATCTACCGTTCGGCCAACAGAACCTTTACCGCTCAATCCGAAATCGTGGGCACGGTGGTTCTGGACAATCTCACGCCCCAATATCGGAATCTGGAGTTCGAATTTGAGGTAGAAACCGCCGTTCCGAACGTATTCGCCTTCTATTTCCGCAACATTGAAGACAACGGCAATAAAGACAACGAAAGCAGCCTGGGCATCAACCTGATCAGGTTTGAATATACCCAAGCCGAGTTTCCGGAAATAAAGAACCTGCGCTTTTCCAATGTTACCATGTCCGGCTTTACCGTGCATTGGGAAGGCGAGGCCGAAAGTTATGCCTTGCTGTATAAGGAACGTGAAGCCGAAAAATACGATACCCTCTATACCGACAATACCGAATACGCCATTGCCGGCCTGAAAGAGGGAACGGTTTACAGCGTATGTGTCTTCGGTTATTACGGCGCGGACCGCAGCTTGCCCGGCCCTGTATCGAAAGAACGTTCTGTAGTCACCTCTTCCGCGCCTTCTTGCGGCACACCCACCGATTTGGTTTCGGAATACGATGCGGAAGCCAACACGGCCACTTTGAGCTGGACACCGGGCGAAAGCAACAACGGCAATACTTATGTTTATGTCCGTACGGCGGATACGCAGGAGTACGACACCATCGTGGAACCGGAATCGGAGCATGTCTTGAAAAACCTGCAGACCAACGTGGTTTACCGTTGGTGCGTCAAGGCGGTCTGCAATTCCACCTATTATAGCGAGTTGAGCGAAGAAGCGGAATTTGATACGAAGACTGTGGCCAACGCCGCGTCAGACTATGCGCGAGGTCTGGCTATCCGCGTGAACGGCCGCCAGATTGTGGTGGAAAACACCGCCCGCCTTTTCATCAAGACGCTAAACGTTTACAGCCCGTCAGGTATTCTGCTGAGAACCTATACCGCCAATACCGACGGCAACATGGTCATCCCCACCGACCTCAACCAAGGCATGGTCATCATCGAAGCCGTAGGTTCGGGTGCGGAAAGGTTCGCCGTTAAAGCGGTTATCATGTAAAATCGGGAAGACCTGACAAAAGGTTTTCTCCAAAGAAATAAAAACAACAAAAAACCAAAGAGAATGAAATTTATCAAAACCATGATTCTCGCCGGTTTCCTTTTGGGAACGGCAGGCATGTGCCTTCAGGCTCAAGAAAAGCCTCAAGACCTTGTCATTCAGGGAAAGAAAGCCAAGATGACTGTCTTCGAAAGTCTGAGAGGCGCCAACTTTGCCAAATTATCCCGTAACGAAAAATATATCTACGGAGATATGGGTGAGGCTGGCGAAGCCGGTTACATCTATGAGATCGCTACCGGAAAGCTCAATCTTTATGAAGGGTTCAGCATTGTTGAAGTAATCGATACGAACAACTACGTGGCCACGAACCATATCATGAGAAACGGCGTCCGCATAGAGTTCGACAAAAAGAACCTCCCCACCGATGCTGAACATGATTACGGCGCAGCCCTTGCAAACGACGACTTGAGCGTAATCAGTTACGATACCTACATCGGCGCCAATTATGTATCGGTGCTTTTTAACGGGCAAGGCAAGATAATAGACACCATGCCCCATTTTGAACCGGGTCTCGGTGCCGGTTACGGTTCTTTCGTCTTGGATATGTCGGCAGACGGTAAGATATTGTCAGGCCGTACTTCGATGGAATCCGCCCATACCAACTTCACGCCTGCCATTTGGAACCGGGATGCCCATAGAACCATCGCGACAACCGGCAGCTCTCTGGAAGGCCTGTTGGACGGTTCCTTGTATGGTATCAATGCCGAAGGAACCATTGCCACAGGAGAAATAGCCGAAAAGGCCTATTGGATTTCATACGACAAAACCAACCACTCATACGAACTGCATTTGATTCCCTCCTTTCCTGGATACCAGAAAGGATGGGGCGGTGCCATTCAAGGTGATATCGTGATGGGTATAGACCAGTTGGACAATGTTTCCGTTTATGAACGTGTTCCTTGGCTGTATAACATCAAGACGCAAGAAAAAGTAAGCCTCCATGACCATCTGCTGTACCGTTACGGCCTGGAAGAAAGCGAAGACTATGTTTACTTCACGCCGCTGAGTATTTCGAAAGACCACAAGACCATTGTCGGTTACAGCTATAATGTAGCCTGGTATCCTTATATGATCCAGCTGGAAGACGAACAGGTGCATCCCATGGTGCGCAATGTATCGATTTGGCAACCGTACAAAGCATCCTATGTCCAGATACAATGGGAAGCGCCCATCAACGGCGATTACACCGTGGCGGGATACAGAATCTACTGCGACAGCGTACTCATCGAAACCATCAATAATCCCCAAATCTTGTCCTACAGGCATGAAGATATAACAACAGGCATCCATAACTATCAGGTACAGGCCTTCTATACAGACGGAGAAGCTTCCGATTACAGCGGGATAAATAAAATCTTCATTGTGGAGGAAAATGGTTGCTTGCCCGTTCAGGAAATAAACGCCGAAGTTATCTATAACCGCACGATAAGCCTCTCCTGGGGCCGTCCTTCGGCCAACATCAACCCGCAATTGGCCGCTCCCGTTCTCAGAACGGAAGAAAGGACCTCGGTGGCCAAAGGCGGCACCGAACGCGAACCCAAATACATGGTGGACGGCAAGCTCGATTACGTGAGCATGATAAACACGCTCAGCGAACATACCGCCGTGGGCGTACGTGTGGGCAACTATCTGTACTTGGGTAACTACCGCACCAACACGATAACCGTTTACGATGCCATTTCGGGCAATCAGTTGAAGATTGTGGAAGTTGACAACCTGTACGGTATGTATGACATGGCTTACCACAACCATACGCTTTATTGCGTTGGCGCCAACTCCACCAAAGTAACCATGCTGTCCGTAGATCCCAAGAGGGATCCCTACGCCATCACGTATGCCGGTTCCTTGGAAACCTCAACGGAGTTGACCCACATTTCTTACTTGGAAGGATTGAACGACGGCGAGGATATGATTATGACCGGTAACTTCAACTCCATCAAGTTCTATAAAGGAGACGGCGTGATTGCGTCCGATACGGCCGATTTCCACAAAACATTCGACATCACAGGCATGACGATTATCGGAACGGCTTACCATAACGGACGCCTCTTTATCGCCAACCAGCACGATGGCAACAGTTCTATGATCGAAACCTTCGACTGGGAAACCGGAAAGCACCTGTTTACCACAGACCTGGTGGCCATTCCTGCCGTAGCCGAAGCCGTGAGCGCCTCCATGGGTTATTCCGCGTTGATGTCCGGTATCAGCATCGGAACACTGGATGATGGAACGGTGGTATTGGATGCCATGATTCAACCATTAACAACCTATAATCATTTGGTTACGGTTGAAGTGGAAAGTTCGCCGGACGTAAAGGGATACATCGTTTACCGGGACGGCGTGAAAGTGAGCGATACGGTAAAGGCCCGTCATTTCTCGGAAGATATCTTTGAACCGGGAACATACGGCTATACGGTTGAATATATTTCCAATAACGGTTGCTCGATAAAGTCGGATAACTTTGCTGTAGATTCGGCAACGATCAACCCGATCGGAACCTGTATGCCTCCCACCCAGGTGGCGGTGTTCGAATCGAATCATATTGCCTGTCTTTCCTGGGATTTTCCCGTCGAATATACGGATCCCGACCTCGTGGGATTCAATGTTTACCGCGACGGTGAAAAGTTCTGCGACAAACTGCTTGACCTCAAGTTCAATGATGAAAGTATTGAAAAAGGCAAAGAATACATCTACCGCGTGGAAGCTTTCTACAACAACTCTTGTGTGTCTTCCGATTCAGTAAAGATTACGCCTACGTTCGAAGGTTATGCCGCCGCTCCTTCGGCGGTGGCCGTCAAGGAAAATAAGAAAGGCGACGTCCGCACTTCCACCACCACATGGGAATTGCCCAACTTTGAAGAACCGCTGGCATTGGGCTATTGCGGAAGTATTCCGGGAGGAGCCATCAACCTGCAGGGAACCAGCACCGTTTACGGCCTTATCGGCTGGACCCAGCAAGATAATGACCTCGAACCGTACAAAGACCTGTATATCGTAGGGATCGAGTTTATGATCGGCGCACAGGTACAGAGCATCAACGGGGTGGTATATATCGATGACCGTCTGGTTTGGAGCGAACCCATGAACCGTGTGGGTACGCGCGTTTGGCATAAGCATTTCTTCAAGAAGTCTTTCTCGATGGATCAAAAAGTGGAAATCGCCACGGGTTACGCCTGCTCCTTTAACCCGGAAACCACTACCGACGGCATCGTGGTTTACGACTTGGGGCCTGCCGTAGTGAACAAAGGAGATATCATTTCGCCTGATGGTGTTCAGATATACTCCCTGAAAGCCACCGGTCCCGACGCCAACCTGATGATCAACGCCCTTGTGGTACACAAACGTGATCTGGAAGAAGCCACCAAGATGGACAACGGCATGGAATACCTCAAGACCAAGGCTTTCTCCACCGGTTCCTTGAAGATTACCGAACCCACGCCGATTGAAAACGCGCCCAAGAGTACCAGCGAAAGCTATACCTTGAAAGGTTTCAACGTATATCGCGATGGCGAAAAACGCAATGCCGAACTTTTGAGAGGTTTCAGCTTTGAAGACGAAGGTCTGGACCTCGAAGCCGAATACGAATACGTGGTATCTGCCGTTTATGCCGACCAAGAAGTGAAATCCGAAGGGGTTTGGTTGACTCCCGTGGCCAACCGTCCCGAAGAAGCCGTCTGCCCGGTATCCTTCCTGCCCAACCCGGTACAGGATATGCTCTACATCAAGGGCGAATACGCTTCGCTGTCGCTTATCGACATGACCGGCCGCGTGGTTCTTTCCGATGTACGCAATGTTCAAAGCCTGCCGATGGCCAACTTCCAGAGCGGTATCTACTTTGTGAAGGTAACCACCGAAAACGGAAAGGTTTACATTACCAAAATCGTGAAAAAGTAAGAATGGCTATTGAGCAGACCGCCCCGGCGGCCTGATAATTGATAGTTTGTGTTTCGGTTGAGCCCCCGCCAAAAGCGGGGGCTTTTTTATGCTTTGGTTATTTATTGTAACTTTGAAAGTTCCGTTTCGCGCAAAAGCGTGAAACGGTCGAAAGAAATTCAACAGCTATGGAAACCTTATCGGCCGCCGACCAACGGCAACTCCAACAGAAAGGCATTTCGC
>CAYVJX010000016.1:0-17888 GCA_964451895.1 uncultured Bacteroidaceae bacterium
TCCCCACGGCTGTCCATACCTTGGAAGATGTGGAATACACCCTCAAGGTGTTCAATGCCGTCAAGGAAAAATTGGTCAGCGGTGAATACGCCAAGATGGGCATCAAGTCGATGAACGCCTAAGCGGAAGATATTCCCCAAACGAAAGCGGCGGCCATAAGGCCGCCGCTTTCGTTATATCCGTTTCAAGTCTGTTATTGTCTATCGCTCAGTCCTGCAAGGCTTGGAGGTAAATGGCCTCCAATTGTTTGCCTACCTGCTCAAAAGAAAATCGGGCATAGGCCCGGCGGCTGATGGCTTCCGGATCATAGTCCGCATAGGTATCCAGCATACGGTTCAAGGTTTGATATAGCGCGGTTTCATCCTGCACCGGAACGGTTAGTCCGTTGGTTTCGTCTATCAATTCGGGAATGCCGCCAACGTGGGTCGCCACCACGGGTTTGCCACAGGCAAGGCTTTCGCAGATCACCACCGGTTGGTTTTCGTAATTGGAAAAGAGAACCGAAAAACTGCAATCGTTCAAGGCTTTTTTTATTTCGGGCGGTTGAAGTTTGCCTGCGAATACCACAATGTCTTGCGGTAATTGCAGTTGTTCGGCATATTTTTGTGTGGCGATGCGGTCTTTACCGTCGCCCACCATCACTAATCTGAAATCCAGGCGGTTTTCGGAGATTTTCTTAATGGTGCGTAATAGTCCGAAATTGTTTTTGGCCGCTTCGCTGAAGCAACAGATATGCAGAATGGTTTTACAACTTGAAACGGAGGAGGGGAGGATATTTTGAAAGAAAAAATCATCCACCACATTAGAAACCTGCTGATAGTTTCCATTGAGTCCGCATTTCCGCATGGCTTTTCCCAGGTCTTCGGATACGGGTAGGATGCGGTTGGCTTTTTTTGCCAGCCATTTGGTGAGCAGACGATGGAATTTGCTTTTGAAATCGTTGCGTAAATAACGTGTCCAATGTTCTGTAACCACGTAGGGAATATGATACCGATATTTTATCCAGAGTGCCATGAAACTGTTCCCGTCCAGCACGTGAGCGTGAACCAGATTGGGTTTTCCGCTTTCTTGCATGATATGCTTGAACCCGGAACGGCATAGGGCGAAGAAACGGAGAATCATGAAAGCCTTATTGTTCCCGCGCGGATAGTAGATGTAGTGTTCGCGTAGGTTTCCGCATACGCGGTGTTCGAATTGCGGTTCTTTCAGATTGGGTTCGGCCTTTAAAAAAAGAACATCCACCGAATGGTGTGCGGCAACCGCCAAGGCATGTTTGCGTACGAACAGCCCTTCCATATCGTCGTTTCGGTGCGGATACCAGGCGGGTAAGAAAACGATGTGCATGACAGTATTTTAATTTTTCAGGACTCTATCGTCGTTTGGCAAGCGTTGTGCTTTATTTGCCCAGCGGATAAAGATACCCAGAATCAAAATCGTGGCGGCCGCTCCGGCAAGGTACGAAAGGGTGTTCTGGTAAAGTTCGTTGTGGGAGAACACGCCGCCCAGACATTCGGGAGCGCGGAAAAAGTAGGTGAAGATAACCATCGTCATGAACAAGGCCGGAAGCAAGGCGATCAGATAGAACCAAGCTTTGCGGTGCCTGAACAGGAACACGGTGATGACCCACAGGGTGCACATGGCCAGCAGTTGGTTGATAAAGGCGAAATAACGCCAAAGCACGCCGAACTGGTTGCTGAAAACGGTAAGCAGCAATAAGGAGATGCCGAAAAGCGGCAAGGCCAGGTAGAGACGGTTGCTGAGTTTTTTCTGTTCAAAACCGAAAATCTCCGCCACCATAAGCCGTGCGGCACGCATGGCGGTATCTCCCGAAGTGATGGGGCAGGCCACCACGCCGATAACCGCCAGCACCGCGCCGAAAGTGCCCAGCCACGCGCTTGAGAGCCCGTTGACCACCAGCGGCCCGCCCTTGCTTTCCACATCGGCGTAGGTAAGCCCTATCTGCGCCATCAAGTCGGGGTTATGAAAGATATAGGTGGCGGCGGCAGCCCAGATCAGTCCCACCACGCCTTCGGTAATCATGGAGCCGTAGAAAATGGGGCGGCCTTGTTTTTCGGAAGAGAAGCAACGGGCCATCAGCGGCGATTGGGTCGCATGGAATCCCGAAACCGCACCGCAGGCGATGGAGATGAACATCATCGGGAAAATCGGTTTGGAAGTTCCGCCTGCCAGTCCCTGCATGTTTTTCAGTCCTTGCCATATTTCGGGCATGCTGCCGGGAGCGAGGAAACAGGCGTGGTAAACCAAACCGCCCATGATGCCCAGTGCCATAAACAGCAGGCAGATGCCGAAGATAGGATAGATTTTGCCGATCAGTTTGTCGATAGGCAGCAGGGTGGCGAGAATGAAGTAGCAGAAGATAACGATGCTCCAAAAGGATATGTTGAGGCTTTCGGGCGTGAGTTTGGCCAGCAGTCCGGCAGAACCCGTAACGAAAACCGTGCCGCACATGATCATGAGCACGATGCAGACCACGCGGCTGAATTGCTTCATGCCGTTTCCGAGGTATTTCCCCGTAAGTTCGGGCACGTTCCGGCCATCGTTCCGGAGCGAAAGCATACCTGCCATATAATCGTGCATCGCGCCGCCGAAGATACATCCCACCACGATCCATATAAAGCAGCTTGTGCCGTACATCGCCCCCAGTATCGTGCCGAAGACAGGACCGAGACCGGCAATGTCCAGGAACTGTATCATGAACATTTTCCAGGCCGGAAGCCTGATGAAGTCAACTCCGTCGGGATGCGCCACGGCGGGCGTGGTGCGTGCTGGATCGGGCGCGAACACTTTTTCCACAAATTTGCCGTAAACGAAATAGCCTGCCACCAGTAAGGCAAGCGCCACAAAGAAAGAAATCATAGTCGGGGTGACAGGATTCGAACCTGCGACAACCTGCTCCCAAAGCAGGTGCGCTACCGGGCTGCGCTACACCCCGAAAGAGTCGGCAAAGTTATTAAAATTTTGCGGGCGACCCTATGCTGCTGTCGATAACGAGCTCTTTTTTGAGCCTGCCGTTTTTATTCCACAAACGCTGCGGCCCTTGCTGTTGACCGTTCACGTAATTTTCTTCGGTTCTGAGCCTGCCGTTTTCGTGATAGGTCTTGCGCAGGCCGTGCAGTTTGCCGTTTTCGTAATTGGCTTCTTCCGCCAACTGCCCGTCTTCATGGTATTTTTTGCAGACGCCCTGCAACAATCCCTCGTGATAGAAAGCCTCGATCATCTTGACACCTTCCCGGTTCCACCATTGGTATTCGCCCTCCAGCAGGTCGTTCCTGTAATATTTTTCCTCAATCAAACGGCCATGCGCGCCCCATTTGCGGGAAATACCCTCGCGCAATCCCTCCTCGTAGATGGTTTCCTCGCAGACCTGCCCGTTTTCATAGTATTCCTGGCAGACGCCGTGCGGTTCCTCGTCCTTGATCATCTTGTTGCGCAAGAGCTTGCCGTTCTCGTGGTATTCGTGCAGCAACCCGTAGATCTGCCGGTCGTTCTCGTAAAAGACCTCCTTGTAGAGCTGTCCGCGTTCATTCCACATCTTGCACGAACCATGCAGTTTCCCGTGCAGGTAGTTTACTTCCGAGCTTATCTTGCCGTCGGCATGGTATTGCTTGACTATCCCTTCTTCCAGTCCGTCAACATAGTAGGCGTGGCGCATCATCTGCCCGTTGTCGTACCAGAAATGGCATACTCCGTTGAATTTGCCCTCTTTATTGTAACGGTTTTCCTTGCGGATATGCCCGTTGTCCCAGTATTCACGCACTACGTAAGAGCCGTCGCTGTAAGTCTTTCTGTCCATGACAAACTTGGTTTGATTTGAACCGGATGCCCTGTTCTGTACCGGCACAAAGGTAATAAACCCCGCCTTAAACACAAATCTTGTGAAAAACATAGGCAAAAACGTTTGCTTTTATGGAAAAATTATTTTCTTTGCACTTCGTTTTCTCCTGTTGCAAGGCAGGCATATTCTTTTTGATATGGCAACAAAAAAAAGCGTAAGCAAAACAGCCAAGGCCGTAAAGAAAACAGCCAAGGCAACCCCTTCAAAAACGGCAAAACCCTCTAAAAAGGTTGTTGCCAAAGCGGCCAAGCCGGTGGCGAAGTCCGCAAAGACAGCAAAACCCGCAAAGCCCGCCGCTAAAAAAACGGTGGCCAAGCCCGTGGCGGTCAAGAAAACGGCAGCCAAAAAAACAGAGGTAAAGAAAACCGTGGCCAAGAAAACGGCGGTTCAAAAGCCTGTGGCCAAAAAGACCGCACCGGTTAAGAAAGCGGCGCCGGCAAAAAAAGTCGTTCCTGCCAAGAAAGCCCAGGTAAAGAAAGCGGTGGCGCAGAAACCTGCCGCAAAAAAGCCTGTTGCCAAGATTGTTCCTGCCAAGAAAGCCGCTCCTGCCAAAAAAGCCGCAGCGGTAAAGAAGGCAACCGCCAAGCCGGTAGCCAAGAAAGTGGAAAGCAAGAAAGCGCCGGTAAAGAAAGCCGCGCCTGCCAAGGCTGTTCCGGCCAAGGCGGCTCCTGCCAAGAAACCCGTAGCCAAGCCGGTGGCGAAAGTGGCCGTTAAACCGAGCCCCAAGCCCGAACCCAAGAAGCCGGAAGCAAAGAAACCCGAAATAAAACAGCCGGCTCCGGCCAAGAAAGCCGCGCCCCAACCGGCAACCAAACCCGCCGTTCCTGCATCGGCACAGAAAAAAATCTGCCGCATTATCAGCTACGATAAGATGGCGCCCGAAATCAAGGAACTTTTTGAAGAACGTTATCCCGAAGGCTATGCCGATTTCGTGATGCGCTATCCCAAACCCAACGGGGAGTCTTTTTACGCCGTGGGGCTATACACGCCTGAGGCCGATTATCTGATTAAGGTAGATGTAAACGTGGATATGGGCATCGATGAAGACTACGATTCCGATATGTCGGGTTCGGACGAAGTGGAAGGCGAAGAAAGCGTGGGCGACAAGAACAGCCCCGATGTGAACGACTTGGCGGACAGTCTCGCCGACGAAGTGTCGGAACCTATGTAGGTTTCAGTAAACGGGAAATACCACCGGAACGCCGTTCTGCGGGTGAGAACCCAGGCAGAGCGGCGTTTTGTATATCTGTTCCAAGCGTTCTTTCTGCAGTATTTCCGCCACCGTTCCATAGGCGGCTTCCTGTCCGTCGCGCAGGCACAGCAGCCTGTCGCAGAAAGCGGCCGCCAGATTGATGTCGTGCATGACCACAAGCGTGGCCGCGCGGTTCTGCACGGTAATGTTGCGGATCACCTTGAGGATGTTTATCTGATGCGCCAGATCGAGGTTCGCCGTGGGTTCGTCCAACAGCAGCACGCGGGCTTCCTGGCATAAGGCGCGGGCAATCGCCGCCAGCTGGCGTTCTCCTCCGCTCAGTTCATCGATACGTTTCCTATGGGGATCAAAATGCGAAAGCCCCGTTTTGTCAAGGTTCCGGAGTGCGTTTTCCCTGTCTTGCCCCGAATGGGAGAGTTCATACCATTTCTTGAAAGGCGTTCTGCCCATCAGCACGAAATCCATCAGCGGCAGCGGCAATTTCTCCACCGATTGCGGCACGGTGGCGATAAACCGCGCCCGATGCCGAGGCGGCATCGCCCATAGGTCTTTTCCTTCCGCCTTTACAGAGCCTGTGGCCGGTGTCTCGCGGCAAATGGCGTTGAGCAGCGTGCTTTTTCCCGCACCGTTGGGGCCGATAATGCCGGTCATGCCGCCTTCGTGCAGGCAAAAAGAAATTCCCTGCAATCGGAATCCGCCCCGATAACCGGCGGAAAGGTTCTCCACACAAAGCAATTCCCGGTTCATGCCTCCGTTTTTTTGTGTAAAAGCAGATAGATGAATACCGAACCGCCCAAGATGCCGCTTACCACGCCGATAGGCAGTTGCGAAGGGGATATGATGCTGCGGGCTATCAGGTCGCAGGCCAGAAGGAAGATGCCGCCCCCGATAAACGAGAGCGGAACCAGCAGCCGGTAGTCGGTAGAAGCGATTCGGCGCAGGATATGCGGAACCACGAGCCCCACGAATCCGATGATGCCGGCCTGGGCCGTGCAGACGGCCGTCAACAGGGAAGTGAGTATCAGCAAGACCGGCACCAAGACCGCCGTATTGACGCCCATGAGTCTGGCGCTGCGGCTGCCGGCGGCAAGCAGGTTGATCTGTTGGGAAAGCAGCACGCCCGCCGTCAGCCCCGCCAAGGCGAAGAGGCACAGCAGGAGGCCGCGCCCCATATCGTTGTTTTCGATAGAGCCCATGGTCCAATAGAGGATGCGGCTCATGTCTTCGGGAGAGGAAAGGCTCATAAGCAGCGTGGTTCCCGAAGAGCAGAGTATGCCGGTCATGATGCCCGTAAGCAGCAGGTTCCCGATACCGTTACGCGAACGCCCGTAGAGCAGGAGCAGAACGCTTACCGCCAAGGCGCCGGCAAAGGCCAGACCGCCTGTTCCCAAGAATCCGGCATAGCCCGAAACCACCGCCACTGCCACGCCCAAAGATGCGCCCCCCGAAATGCCCAACGTATAAGGTTCCACCAAAGGATTCTTGAAAAGCCCCTGCAGGATGCAGCCCGACATCGAAAGCATACCTCCGATGCAAAGGGCGGTGAGGCTTCGTGGCAGGCGGATATGCCGCAGGATGGCCATTTCCATGCTGTCCGTGTCCAAGCCGGCCCACTGCCAGGGAAACAGCCTGATTTCTCCCCACGAAAGCGAGAAAAGAAAGCAGGCCGCCAACAGCAGCGAGGCAAAGAACAACCAAAAGAAACGCTTCGACATGGTTCCGCTATATTTTTTGCAGGTAATCGGCCAGGAATTCAAGGGTTTTCCTGAAGAATACCGGCGTGGGGCAACAGGCGGTGGTGTCGTCCACCAACACGATTCTGCCGTTCCGCACCGCCGGGATATTCCCGAATTTCTGCCAATAGGCGGCGGCCTGTTCACCCATGCCCGACATACGGCTCACAAAAATGATTTCGGGCTTGCCCGAGAGCACGTACTCGCGCGAGATACCGCCCCCCTTGTAGTCTTTCACGATATTGTCAAGCCCCAGAAACGTGAGGTATTGGTTCATGTACGTGCCTTCGATAACGGGAAAAACCGGGTTGTCGCCGATTTGGAAGAACACGGCGGGAGGGGTCTTGAAAGGCGGGTTGTCTGCGAATCCCTGACGGATTTTTTGCACCTTTTCCCTTTCGGTTTCCACCAAGTGGCGGGCCTGGGGTTCAAAACCTGCCAGCGCGCCTATTTCCAGGGTCTGTTCGCAAATCTCCTCGAAACTTCTCGGTGTGCGGTATTCCTTTACCGTGATGCCGAACTTCCGCAGTTTGTCTAAGGTCTCAGGCTTGGTGAACGCCATGCAGAACACCAAGTCGGGGCGCAGGGCGATGATTTGCTCGATATTGGTTTCCAAAACATTGCCCACGGTAACGGTAGGGCGGTTCTCCAGAGCGGCAGGACAGTAGGTGGTTCTGCCCACAATGGCGCGGTCGGCATCCAGTTGTTGCAGCGTGGCGGTAATGGAGGGAGACAGGGAAACGATACGCAAAGGCTTCTGCGCCCTGCCGGTAAAAATGGAGAGCAAGAGGCCGCATAAAAGAATCCCGATGAACAGGCGGTTTTTCATAAAACAAAAGTAACCATTTTTGTATCTTTACAACTTATGTTGACTTGGAAAGCAAGCAAAATGGCTCGTATCTTTTTGAAAATAAATATCTTGTTTTTACTCCTGCCGATAGGTGGAGGCTTGCGCGCCGCGGTGTCGGCCGATACGGTCTTGCGGATTCCCGACCCCTATGCCGGCATCTCTTTTGTGGATGTGCCGGAGAGCCGCGACGACAGTACGGTCATGTACCAGCGTTGGCAGCGGGAAGTGGAGGAAGAAGAAATAGAGGAACTGTGGCAGCTGCGCGAAAATTTTGCCTATACGTCCTTTAATCCCAATGTGTTGCATTACCGTCATCCCGACGACGTGCTTCAAGGCAACGATACCGTGTGGATTACCCTTTTGGATTCGGCGAGCGTCTATACACATCCGTTCAAGGGTCGGCTTACCTCGCCTTTCGGGTTCCGCTGGGGCAGGATGCACTACGGCACGGACGTAGGCCTGCGCACGGGCGATACGATACGCGCCGCCTTCGACGGTATCGTGCGGATAGCCCAGCGTAACTACTCCTATGGCAATATCGTGATACTTTTCCACAAGAACGGGCTCGAAACCTATTACGCCCACATGAGCCAGCTGTTGGTGCAGCCCAACCATGTGGTAAAGTCGGGCGATCCTATCGGCTTGGGCGGCAATACGGGCCGAAGCCGGGGTTCCCACCTGCATTTCGAGGTACGTTATCTGGGAGCGCCTATCGATGCCCAGTATCTGATAGACTTTGCGGAATATAAATTGTTGAAAGAAAAGTTTCCGGTCTGCAAGGAAACCCTTTATGGCTCGTCTTCTTCGGGCGCGCGTTACCACCGCATACGCCAAGGTGAGACGCTCAGTTCGATTGCCCGTAAATACCGCACTTCGGTGAACCAGATACGGATTCTCAACAATATGAAGAGCAGCAAGATCCGCGCCGGGGCAACCATCCGGGTACGTTAGAACCAGCCTTGTTTCGCCATGCCGTTTCATCCATCCATATACGGAATTTTCCGTTGGCTCATGCCGCTTGCGGCATTGTTTTCGTACGCCTGCAAAGACCCTGTGCCCCAACAGCCCGCCACCAAGCCCGACCCCGACGCCTCTTCGCGTACCGTCTGCGTCTATGTGCTTTGCGAAGGGCTTTACGGCATGAACAACGCCCGTCTTTTTTCATGGAACGTGCGCACGGGGCAGGTGGAACAGGATGCCTTTTCCAAAGCCAACCACCGCGGTCTGGGCGATACGGGCAACGACCTCTTGCTCTACGGTGGCAAACTCTATGTGGTGATGAGCGGTTCCAATACCGTGGAAGTGGCCGATGCCGCCACCTTGCGTTCCCTGCGGCAGATACCGTTTACCAACGAAGCCGGCGTGGGGCGGCAGCCCCGTTATGCCTGCGCGGAGAATGGCAAGGTGTATGTATGTTGCTTTGACGGTTCGGTGTGCCGCCTCGATACGGCGAGTCTCGAATTGGAAGCCACCGCACGCGCCGGCATCAATCCCGACGGCATCTGCGCCGCCGCCGGCAAACTGTATGTAAGCAATTCAGGCGGCTTGTCTTTCCCTTATTGCGACAGCACGGTTTCGGTCATCGACCTGGCATCGTTTCAGGAAATAAGCCGTATCAGGGTGGGAACGAACCCCTACACGATAGCCACCGATTCGCGTGGCTATGTATATGTGTGCACCCGGGGCGATTACGACGGCTTCCAGCAGAAAAAGGCCGTCAGGGGAGGGGAAGCCTACAATTTTTACCGTATCGACTCCCAAAAAGACAGTGTGGACAGGATTTTCAACATCCCCGTGCTGGATTTCCACCTGTGCAACGACACGGCCTATCTCTACAATTTCGACTACAATTCCAATGTTTCCTGGATAGGTGTTTTCGATCTCAAGACAGAACGTTTCGTTTCTGAAAACTTTATCGCCGACGGCACGCGCCTGCAGAAACCCTACGCCATCGGGGTGGAACCCGGCACAGGCTCGGTCTATATCGGCGAAGCCTACAACCATCTTTCAGCAGGAAGCCTGTTTGTGTTTACACAAACAGGCTTCCTCAAATCCGCTTTGCACGGCTTGGGGCTCAACCCCTCCGGCATGGTCTTTCTGCAAGACTGAACCTCTATCGGGCCAGCGCCTCTTCGATAACGGTGGTGTAGAATTCTTCCAGCGTCCAACCCATTTCCCGCACCTGCTTGGGCACGATGCTTTCTTCCGACTGTCCGGGGGTGGTGTTCACTTCCAGAAAGTAAGGCTGCTGCGTGCTTTCTTCCACGATAAAATCGCAACGAACCACGCCGCTGCAGTTCAGCAACTGATAGACCCGCTTGGAAATTTCGCCTATCTCTTGGGTTAATTCGGGCGAAACGGGAGCCGGGATGATTTCTTCCGAGGCACCGTTGTATTTGGCTTCGTAATCGAAAAAGTCTTTCTTGGGCACGATGGCCGCCAAGGGAAATACACGGATTTCGCCGTTGAGACGCATCAGTCCGCACGAATATTCCTTGCCGTCGATGAATTTTTCCACCAGCACTTCCTTGTCTTCTTCAAAGGCGTGCTCAATGGCTTCCTGCAGGTCGCCCAGGCGTTTTACCTTGCTTACGCCTATGCTCGAACCCTCCGAATTGGGCTTTACGAAACAAGGAAATCCCAAACGCTTGCCGATGGCTTCCACATCGTAAGGATCTTGGCGGAGCAGGTGAACCGAGTCGGCCACCCGTATGCCGTGATGCGCCAGCACCGCGTTGCAGAATGCCTTGTTGAACGTGAGCGCCGAGGTGCAGGCGTTGCAGGTGGTGTAGGGAATATGCAGCATATCGAAATAGCTCTGCAAAAGCCCGTTTTCCCCCGGTGTTCCGTGAATGTTGATATACGCCAGGTCAAAGAAGATATTGCCGGCAAGGGTAAAGTTGTTGCGGTCGATGTCCTCCGTGGCACCGTCGGGCGATTTGTAGTACCAACGGTTGGGTTCGATAACGATTTTGAATACCCGGTAACGGTCGGTGGGAATATGCTTTTCGATAGATTCCGCACCCATCACCGAAATAACGCTTTCTTTGGAATAACCGCCGCAGACCAAGGCGATGTTTTTCTTGCTTTTCATAGCCGGCTTATTTTCCTTGTTGTTTCATGTATTCGGCAAAAAGACGGGAAACGTATTTGCCCAGTACGTCAAACTCGATGTTTACCGTGCTTCCTGCCTGGATGTTGTGAAAATTGGTTTCCGCAAAGGTATAGGGGATAATCGCAACCGAGAACATGCCCGGTTGGGAATCCACCACGGTGAGGCTTACCCCGTTTACGCAGATGGAGCCTTTCTCTACCGTAAAGGGAGGCACTTCGCCGTTCTCCATCTTGCCGGGTTCAAAGCGGAAATAAAATTTCCAGCTGCCGTCCAGGGTCTCCACCTTTTCGCAAACGGCGGTCCGGTCAACATGGCCTTGCACGATATGTCCGTCAAAACGCCCGTCCATCGGCATGGAACGTTCCAGGTTCACTTCCGTGCCCACCTGCCAGAAACGCAGGTCGGTGCGGCTCATGGTCTCGTCCATGGCGGTAACCGTGTATTGCTGCTTCTCAGGAAACAGTTTCACCACGGTAAGGCAGACCCCGTTGTGCGCCATGCTCTGGTCTATCTTCAACTCTTGGGCGATAGGGGTCTGGAGTGTAAAATGAAAATTAGAACCTTCCTGTTCTATTTTCACCACTTTGGCTGTTTTTTCTACGATTCCCGTAAACATGATATGCGGTTGTTGTGTTTAAATGCCGGCTTCGCGCACCGACTGTTTGAAAATTTCCATGCCCATGTCGATTTCCTCCATCGTGGCGGTAAGCGGCGGCGTGAGTGCCAAAGCGTTGTGGTTGAACAACAGCCAGAACGTAATGAAGCCGTTTGCCATACAGCGTTCCTGCACCTTGGCGGTGATGGATTCGTTCTCGAAATGAGCCGCCAAAAATAAGCCTTTTCCCGAAACGGAGCGCACCTGCGGCAATTGCGATAGATGATGCCGTATCCGCTGCCCTTTTTCTTCCACTTTCGGCAGCACCTCAGGGCTCAGCACCAGGTTCAAGGCCGCCAGCGAGGCCGCGCAGCTGAGCGGATGCCCGCCAAAGGTGGAGGCATGGCCCATGAGCGGATGTTCGTTGTCGAGCAAGGCCATCAGTTCGGGGCTGGCCACGAAAGCGCCGATAGGCATTCCGCCGCCCATTCCCTTGGCGATGCACAGGATATCGGGCACCACACCGTAGTGTTCAAAGGCAAACAGTTTGCCCGTGCGCCCGAAACCGCTCTGTATCTCGTCGAAAATCAAGAGCGCGCCCGTTCGGTCGCAACGGGAACGCAAGGCCTGCATGAATCCGGGTGTGGCCTCGCGCATACCGCCTCCCGACTGGATTACTTCCGCCACCACGCAACAGGTTTTATCGGTAATATGTTCCAGTTGGGCCACATTGTTGTATTCCAGCAGCAGGTGGTCGGGCAGCAAGGGGTCAAAGCGTTGGCGGATAGGGGGATTGCCCAGCACGCTCATCGCTCCCATCGTGCTGCCGTGGTATGAGTCGGCAAAAGAAACGATTTGACCGCGGTGGTTGCGCAGACGCGCCAGTTTCATGGCTCCCTCGATGGCTTCCGAGCCCGAATTGAGCAGAAATACCTTTTGCAGTTGCGGCGGCAGTTGCGCGCACAGGGCTTGCGCCAGGTCTAATTGCGGTTGCTGGATGAACTCGCCATAGACCATTACGTGCAGGTATTTCTTCATCTGCTGTTCAATGGCCTCGATCACCACCGGGTTGCGGTGCCCCACGTTGTTGACGCAGATGCCCGAAATAAAGTCGATGTATTTCTTGCCCGCCTTGTCCCAAAGGTAGATGCCTTCGCCGCGTTCGATATCGAGCGAGAACGGCTCGAAATCCGAGGCCTGAGCTATGTATTTCTTGAAAAGATAACGGTTCTGCTGCATGGGGGGAGCTGTTAAAGTCCTTGTAAACGCTGCGTGAAGTCAGACCAGATGTTCATGTAGTCGATATAGGCGTCGTAAGGCGAATCATAAGGATTCAGATACCGGATCGACGGCTTTTCGGTAAAGTATTTGGTGGACATGAACGCCAGATGTTCCACACTGGTAAGGAAGCGGAAATCCTTTTGCAGTTCTTCCACGGGGCAGGAACGCATCGAGGGGCATACCTTTTTCCAGTTGGCGATCACATCGCGTTGCAGTTCGTTGGCATAAAGGGCGGTGAGGTCTTTTTCATCGTCCATGGCCGAAGTGGTGAACGGCACGTGCAAGGCCGGTTTGTCGGTCTGCAGTTGGCAGAGGGCAGACAGAGAAACGAAATCAAACCCCTGGTTGATGATTTCCTGCGGCAGATGCCGGAAGAATTCAAAGATGCCCTGTTCTTCCTCCTGATATTCGCCCAAGGTGGCGTAGTTGCAATAGAAATTGACATGGCTTCCCTCCGGCAGAGAATCCTTGTCTTGGGCGGCATCCTGGGCGAACCGCGCCGCCGTGACGGGATGGTCGGCAAAGCGCACGCTGATGTTCTCGCTCAGTTCCCCGTCGCGCAGGATAAGGTTCAGACCGCATTCGGGATGCTTGTAGATCATATGCGGGCTTTTCCAACCCAAAACGGTCTTGGCACCTTCCGCCAGGATGCCCTTGTAGCCCATTTCGGCGGCGATTTTGCCGATAGGGTCATCGTAGAGCAGTTCCGTGCCCGCCAATACGTCGCTGCATTTGCCGAACACCTCTTTCATACGCTGGCGGTGGCGTTCCACCTGGGCTTTCCAAAGGCTCTTGTCCAATACCGCCAAGGCGCTGCAAGAGTCGTCGCCTGCCAGAATCTCCACATTCGGACGGGTGAGCAACTGCTTGAAATCCTCCAGCAATTCAGGTGCGTACCACTGCATCTGATCTACTGCCGTGCCGCTGAATACAAACGAAATCTTGAACCGCTCGCCGTAGCGGTCGCACAGCTCGTGCATGAGGCGGTTGGCCTTGTAGTACGACCTTTCCGAAAAACGTTTGAGGATATATTTGTTGCGGTAGTCATCGTAATAGTTGTGCCGCTGCCCGATATCGAAAAAACGGTACGGGCGCAGGTAAAACAACTGGTGGACTTTAAAAATAAGGCTGAATGTATGATTCATGGTATCCTTGGTTTTCGGTTAGAAAGGGCAGACCCGCTGGTAAACCCACTTTATTTTTTCGGCCGCCGAGCTCCATTTGAGCGCCTTGGCGTCCTCTCCGCCCATCTGGGCGAATATCTGCGAAAGGGCAGGGTAGTGCAGCAGCGCGTAAATGGCATCCGCCATGGCATCCACATCCCAGAAATCCACCTTCAAGGCATGGTTCAATATCTCGGCCACGCCCGACTGCTTGGAAATGACCACCGGCACGTTGGAACGCATGGCTTCCAAAGGCGAGATGCCGAAAGGCTCGGAAACCGAAGGCATCACGTAAACGCTGCTCATGCCGTACATGCGGTCAACGTCCGCTCCGCGCAGGAATCCCGTAAAATGAAAGCGGTTGCCCAGTCCGAGCGCCGCCACACGGCGCACGATGGCATGCAGCATATCGCCCGAACCGGCCATCACGAACTCCACATCGGGGTCTTTTTCCATCACCAGACGCGCGGCTTCCACAAAATATTCCGGGCCTTTCTGATAGGTTACGCGCCCCAGGAAAGTAACGATCTTGCGCTTGGGTCTTTCGGGCTGCTCAGGTTGCGTGGGCTGTTTGCCTCGTTTGTTCACGGCGATGAGCCGCTTCTTGGCGGTTTTCTTCGCGCCGGTCTGCACCTCCGGGTCGCTGTCTTTGGGTTCCACGGCATTATATACCGTGGTGATCTTGTTCGGGTCGATGCCGTAACGGTTGATCACGATGTCGCGCGTGTAGTTGCTTACCGTAATGATGTGGTCGGCGGCCAGCATCCCTTCGCGTTCGATGCCGAAGACCACGCTGTTCACGTTCTTGCCGCTGCGGTCGAACTCGGTGGCGTGCACGTGTATCACCAAGGGTTTGCCCGTGGCTTTCTTGGCGGCGATGCCGGCGCGGTAGGTAAGCCAGTCGTGGGCATGGATCACATCGAAGGTATGCTGTTGGGCCACCTTGACGGCCACCATCGCGTAACGGTCCACCTCTTCCATCAGGTTGGCGCGGTATTCACCCGAAAAGTTGAATTTCTGATGCGTGTAAGCCCCTGCGTCGAACACCGACTGGCCTTTCTTCACCTTCTCCAAGTCGAGATATTGCCCGAAACCCGAATAAGGGATAAGGTTCGCGCCCACCTCGATATAGGTGAGGTTATGGAACAATTCGCGGTAGATAGGGCTGCACAGGTTTATCTCCACCTCGGAGGCGTTTACCAGCTGCGCCACCGAAGCGTCTTCGTCCCCGTGCATCTTGGGAGCCACAAAGACCACTTCCACCCCTTGCGCAAGCAAACCCTTGCACATACCGTAGCACGCCGTGCCCAGACCACCGCTGATATGAGGCGGAAATTCCCAACCGAACATCAATACTTTCATGGCCGTGCTATTTGGTTTCCAACATTTTGTGAATACGGAGCAGTTCGGCCACGCTCCAGGCCTGGCTGAACGCTCCTTTGGGCGCGTAGGGAGGGTCGGCATCGTAGATTTCGGAAATGGAGCCGATGCCGGCTTCCCACAGGGCAGGTTCGAAATCGCGGTAAATCTTTTCGATGAACGGCTTGCCGTCTTTGCCGTAAACACGCAGGTAGGCCTGTGCGAAATGCCCGATAAGCCAAACCCATGCCGTTCCCTGATGGTAAGCGCGGTCGCGTTCTTCCTGTGAACCTTGATAGACGGATTTGTAGCGAGGGTCGGAAGGCGCGAGCGTGCGCAGTCCGCGCGGGGTGAGCAGGCAGGATTTTACCTTTTCCACCACCAGCTGCCCCACTTTCTCGCTCACGGGCGAGTAGGGAAGCGATACGGCCAGAATCTGGTTGGGACGGATGCTCCAGTCGGCCACGCCGTTGTCGATGCAATCGGCCAGATAGCCTTTCTCCTTGCTCCAGAAGCGAGCCTTGAACGTTTCCGGAAATTTATCCATCAAAGGCTTCCATCGGGTAACGAAAGCCGGACGTTTGGAAGACGAACATTTTTTCTCGCAGTCTAAGGCAAACATCACCGCATTATACCATAAAGCGTTTATCTCCACCGGCATTCCGGAACGCGGCGTAACGGGATGCCCGTCCACCACGGTGTCCATCCACGTGAGGGCGCATCCCGGTTTTCCGGCGTAAATCAAGCCTTCGGGTGTCATGCCGATGCCGAAACCGCAGCCTTTGGCGTAACTGTCGATCACCTGTTTTACCGCATCGCCGAACTCGGTCCAGGCTTGAAGTGTGCGGCGCGTGTGCGTGGCGTATTGCTGCACCGCCCAAACGAACCACAGCGGCGCGTCCACCGAGTTGTAGGCGGCCTCTCCGCCATAACCGATATTGGGAAACAGTCCTCCGGAGAGGTCTTTGACCATGCTGCGGAGCACTTCCGCCGCCGTTTTGGAATTGCCGGTGCAGAGCGTGAGCCCCGGCAAGGCGATAAAGGTGTCGCGCCCCCAGGAGCCGAACCACGGATAGCCTGCCGTAACCTGCTGCCGGTCTTCTTTCTTCACCAAGAAACTACGGGCGGCGGCCTTCAGGCTGCTTTCCATGCCTTCGTGCGGCGTTAATCTTTTTACCGCATCCTCAAACAGGGCGGCGGCTTTGGCCATGTCGGGCAGGGGCGAAGTACCCACACTCACATACACCGGTTGCTGCACTTCCAGCCGCAGGCGGAAATATCCCGGCGTAAACAGATCCTCGTGGCAGGGATAGCCCCTTTGATCTTCTTCGCTGTATTTTACATTCTTATACCAATCGGGGGATGCCGAAAAACCGAATTCTCCGGAGCATTGCAGGTACAGATCCGAAAAACCGTCGTAAAGCCTGCATTTGATGCCGTTGGGCACGTGCTGCGCCTGGGTGCGGGCGGCATCGTTGGCAAATGTGAGTTCATGTGCGTTGCGGAACGCCATGAAAGGGCGGAATTCCATAAAGGTTTCCGTGTGCGCGTCCTCCAAGGTGTATTTGAACAGCAGACGGTTCTTGGTCGGGTGCATCAGCATCTCCTTGCGCAGCACCGCCCCGCCTATATGGTAAGTCCAGACAGGGTGCGTCTTGTATTCGAACCTCTCCACGTATTTGTGTCCCTTGGGCGAGAAAACGTCGCCGGCGTATTTCTTTACGCCCAGGTGGAACGCCCGTCCCCGTTGCTGCAAGGTTTCTTCCACGCAGGAGAGCAAAACAAAATTGTCTTGATTCAATTCGGGCTGCGGGCAAACGAACAGTCCGTGGTATTTGCGGCAGTTGCAGCCTGCCACCGTGCTGGAGGCGTAACTGCCGTTTTCCGACACGCAGATAAATTCTTTCTGCAGCGACATTTCCAGATTGGAAAGGCTGTTTTTGTCTAATCTGAACACTATATAACCATTTTAAACTAACAAAGATACGGAAAAAAACGATTCGGGGGGGTAATCTGCTTCGTTGCGCGCCTCGGTTATCTCGGTCACGTACTTCAGTACGCTCCCTCGAAACCTGCGGCGCGCGCCTCGCATCTCACCCCCCGAATCGTTTTTTTTGTCAGCGGAAATAGGGGTAATCTGCTTCGTTGCAAGTTGTCGCTGCGCTCGGTCACTGCAAAAAGATAAGGGGCAATTCGAAAGAATCGCCCCTTATCTTTTGCGGTCGATAGGTTTTACAATACCACAATCCGTTGGCAGACCGCGGCGGTGGGAGTGGTGAGGCGCACAAAGTGAACACCGTTGGTACGCAGGGAAATCGTGTGTTTTCCCTCGGACATCATTTCGGTGTGGACACGCAGGCCGGCGGCATTGTATATCTCCACCAAGGTGCTTTTCACCAACTCTATGTAAAATTCCCCCTGCGAAGGATTGGGATAAATCTTCACACCCGCCAAAGCCGCATCCTCGTTGCCCGTATCGGGATTGTCCGGGTCGTCGGGATTATCAGGATTGTCCGGATCATCGGGATTATCGGGATTGTCAGGGTCATCAGGATTATCCGGGTCGTCCGGGTTGTCGGGATCATCGGGATTGTCGGGGTTGTCCGGGTCGTCAGGATTGTCAGGATTGTCGGGATTGTCGGGATTGTCGGGATTGTCGGGATCATCCGGGTCATCGGGATTTTCGGGAGCCGTGGTCGAGAAGCGAATCGGGCTGCACCACG
>CAYVJX010000017.1:0-17549 GCA_964451895.1 uncultured Bacteroidaceae bacterium
TTGGTAAAGGTCTCTTTAAGGTTGTTCCAGACTCCTCCGGCGGTTTCCTTAAGATTGTTCCAGAAACTACCTGCGCTCTCCTTAACGTTGTTCCAGACGCTGTTTGCGCTTTCCTTGATGTTGTTCCAGACGCTGCCGACACCCTCCCTCACATTCACCACCACATTGGTTGCCATAGCGCTTGCCGCTTCTTTCATCTTGTTGAACATATCCGAGGCGGTGGCGGTGAATTTCTCCAGAAAATCCAACAGACCGTTTCCATCGGACTGCGGAGCCTCCAACGTAATGGAGGGTGCCTGCATGGCCGATGCGCCGATTTTGTCGAAAACCGCTTGGGCACCGCTTTGAAATGCCGACATAAAGCCGGGGTTTCCCTGTGTCATCTTATTTCTTTTTAGGCGTAAAAATCCTGCCGATCAGGTTCACGCGATAATATTCCAACCATAATGCCTGTTGGAGCCGGGCAACCCATTCCTCATCACTCAAATCGCTTGGGTCTATCCCGAAATCGGCGCGGAGCAGGGCATCTCCCTCCAACAAGAAGATGCCCTTTTCGATGCCCGCAGCCGCTACAAGTTTTTTAACTCGCCTACTTTGGCCGCCACCAGTTTATCCATGATTTGCGAAAGCCCGTAGAAAACCGAATTGTCTTCCAACAGTTCGGCATTTCCACCGAGAAACGAATTCTTGAGCACGAACTCATTGTATTTCATCGGGTCGTTCTTCGCTATCACGCCGGCAGCCGCCAGTGTTTTACGGTCGGGTTGACGGAAGTAGAGTTTCTCGCCCTCTACCTCATAACAGAAAACCTTTCCGTGTTTGCGTTTCCATTCTTCAATCTGTCGATTCTCGTTTGGCGTTTTGTTTGCCGGAACTCCTGTGGTTGCGGCGTTTTCTTTCTTTTCCATTTTTCCAACATTTTTAAATCAGACATGCACGAAGAATAAACGCTTAGGCGGTTACATTGGTGTCGATACCCAAGGCGATGAAGGGCAGCGCGTGTTCGCTGTTCAAATCGCCCTCTTTCATTCCTTTGGGAAATTCAGTAATCGACGCGCAACGGACAATATCGGTCGTTACCGTCTCTCCGCTGGTGTAGGTTACCACGATATCGAACTCAAGGTCGAGGCAGTCGGTATAACCCGATTCCTTGGCCGAACGGTTCAAGGCCTCCAGTTCGCTTTGCAGAACCGTGAGCGTACCTTCGTACTCACGCCTGCCGTGCTGGATGCTTTTGGGGTTGGTACCTGCGCCAAACACGGCTTCTTTCGATTTCTTGGCCGTGTATTCGATGCCGCGCAAGCCGGTGAGGGGGCGCCCCAAAATGGTGGCCTGCACATCGCAATAGCTGTATTCTCTGCTGTTGAATGCCATTTTTTTGAATTTTTAAAAGGTTATTACTGTTCCAAGGCAGGGTTGCTGAAAGCCAGCAGCACCTTGATGGTTTTAAGAACTCCGAGCGGAACGATGCTGCATTCCACCTGCAAGGTAGAGGTGGAAAGGATGTTCTGCGCCGGGTTCACATAGGCCTTGAACGAACTGATCTGTCCGTCCATGAGCGAGGCCACGGCGTTCTCGATCATCGACTCGAACGAGCTGCACACGCCTGAAGGCAGTTTGCCGTCGTCTCCCACCTTTACATTATCCATGATTTCGGTAATGTAGGTGTCGTAGGCAATGCGCATGGCCTTGTCCATGATACGGCCGTTGTTGAGCACGGCGTAGTCGTCGGAGGGTGCACAAGCCATAGGGCAGCCGTTCAGGTAGCAACCGTTCTTGCCCGGATAGTTGAGGAAGAAAATGTAGCCGGCATCATTGAGGCTGTCGGCGATACCTTGTTTCTCGAGGAATTTCGAGCCATTGGTAAAATAGCCGTCGGAAGCGATGCTGCCGAACTTCACGCGCCCGAGGTCTTGCTGGGGTTCGGCCTTGGCGGCACGTCCCAACACCATACCGATGGCGGCGGGATATTGAGGATTGGCGTCATCGCTCTCCTTATACGCAAAGTCGGCGGCCAACACCATCGCCACGCGGTTGTAGCTGCTGCCCGAAGGATTGAAGAAGTTTTCGCCTGTTTCGCCCGTCCATTGGGGTGCGGGCAGGAAAACACGGAAAGGCATGATTTTCCCGGCGTAGCTTTCCGCCGTCTGATGCGCTTTTTCGGCGGCGGTAACGGCATCGTCATCAATGCCTTTTGTACGAGCCAATTCATCGTTTTTCGTCGCGAGACGGTTCACGCCCACAATCTTGATGCGGCCTGCGGCGGCCTCAATCAATTTAGAAAGAGGGCTGGTGGCAACCGTATTCACCATTTCGCTCAGTTTGGTTTCGGGGGCCACCGCCATCAAGTGCAGTTCCGCACCCTCGCCGGCTTGGGCATAGAAAGAACATACCTCTTTATAGACGAGCGGGTTGTTCTTGCTTGTAATCCCAAGCGTGTCCAAATCTTTGGTGGACGACAACTGATAGTGTTTGTCCGTTTCGAACAACGTCTTGGTTTCGGTTACGGTCTCGCCGTCTTTTACGGTCGTGATTTCCTTTGTCACTCCCGAACCGGTCAAGAGCAGGGCGGCGATGCCGTCGTCGGAGGCAGCTACACGGCCCAAGCCGCCGTTGCCGATTTCAATTTTAACTCCTGGTAATGCCATTTGTTTCGTTTTTTAATGGTTAATATTTTGTTTTCTACCTTAAGGTCTCCTTAAAAACAGCCGCAACAGAAAGAACACGATGCCTGCGGCCATCACAAGCAGGCTTATGCCGCCTGTCTTCATCAAAAATTTCTGTCCGGCATTCAGCGGTTTGGGCACCGCCACGGGCACTTGTTGATAAACGCTGTCGCGGATATACACGCTGTCGGTGCGCCTTTGCACGCGGTCGCGGATTCGCTCGCGCCAATGCTCAATCCTCACCGTATCGCCTTTTTCATAGATGCGGACACTGTCGCGGATATAGACCCACACGCTGTCTGTCTTATCGTGCCGAACCTGCGCCAAGTGTTCCTTGTTCTCGGTTTCCGTTACGGGAATCAAGGTTCTGCAAGCCGAAAGCAAAAACAGACAACTAATAGGCAATACCGTTTTCAGCAAGTAACTTTTCATACCGCGCTATTTTTTCAAGATTGCCCGTCTGCTGTTCCAATCGGTTCTGCAACACCAGCACCTCGTTTCTCAAATTCAACACTTCGCGCGAGAGCTCCGAAATCTGAAGACTGTCGTTCTGTCGCTGTTCCAACAGATGCGCTATCTGTTCTTCCAGATTGTCCACCACTTTGCGCCAAGTGTCCACCGCCGCGTCTATGTTGGTGATGTCTTGCCTATGATTGCTGGTGGCAAGCCCCCGGTTTTCGATTTCAATTCTTTTCCGTTTGAAAAACCATCCGGCAAACGCTCCCAAGAATGCCGTGGCAAAGGGAACGCCTATCTGAAACAATATTTCTTTCATGTTGCTTCCGTTTTGGTGAGGCAAAAGTATCGGGGTGCTAAAAGATGCACAAAAACAATGTCTTGAATCGACAGTATTTTTTACAAAACGGCTCTATCAGAAGAATTTTGCCCCGTTAAAAAACATGAGACATGAGAAAAATAACACACATCGCCCTGCATTGCACGGCCACGCAACAAAAGACCACCGGCATCGCCGGCCTCAAAGCGCATTGGGACGCTCTCGGTTGGAAAAAGCCCGGATACCATTATGTGGTGATGCCTTCGGGCAGGGTGGAGCAATTATTGGATGAGAGTCAAATCAGCAACGGGGTGAAAGGCTACAACGCCAGTCTGATAAATGTGGCTTACGTGGGCGGTATAGACAGCGACGGAAAGGCGGTGGATAACCGCACCGAGGCACAGAAAGCCGCGCTGTATTTTCTGCTCGAACAGCTCAAATCCCGCTATCCGCAAGCGATAATCCAAGGTCACCGCGACTTTTCGCCCGACAGAAATCAAGACGGAAAGATTACTTCGGATGAGTATATCAAGCAATGCCCTTGCTTCGATGCCCGGACGGAATACAGGAATCTCTGATGAACAGAAAAAACTGCCTGAAAGTTATTCTTAGTTTTCCCCGATCCGCTTTTTCTGCCGTATCTCGCGGTTTTTCTTGCGTTGGGCGCGGCGTTCCTCTTTGGTCAGGCGCGGCGAGGTGCCGTGCAGGAATTCGTTGAGATTGTCGAAATCGCGCCGGAACACGATACTTACGCCCTGGGTGTAGGAATTGACCGGTTTGGTAAGGTCTTCATCGTTGGAATGGTTGAAACCCTTCAAGTGTAGTTCGTCGGTGAACTTCCATTCTATATCCACGTCGCCCACCACCGTGGTGGCGTTGGTGCCGGACGTACCGTCGGCCACCCCGAGGTTTCCGTTTATCAGCAGACGGTCGTCGAACAACTGCCCGGACATCATTACCTGAAATTCCGAATTGCTGTTGGTGCTGCCCGGTTTATAGTTGATGCCGATATTGAAATCGTTGCTCAGACGGGAAAGGAAGTTGTTGAACTGGCTGAACAGCATCTCCGAAGAAGAAGCCAGGGCGGAACTGCCCACCGAGTTGGAACTGCCGCTTTCCACCGCCATGAAGGAGTTGAACATCAACAGCGAAAAAGTCTGCTGCAGCATCTCGTCCTCGTTGTTCTTGCGCACCAGAGCCCAGAACTTGTCTTTGGTGTCGTCGTCGGCATTGAGCAAGTCTATATCGAAGGTGATGTCGGGATTGAGCAGGTTGCCCGACAGGGCGATGATGCTTTCCACATTTACCTTCTGCTTGTAACGGCTGTTCTGGTCGTAGGCCGCCAAGACCGGATAAAGGCTGGCTTTGGTCTGATAACCGGCGCGCACATCCACCCTCGGTTCACTCGCATTGCCGAGCCAGGAAACGGTTCCGCCCTCTTTGAGCTTAAAGTTCTTGTTGATCAGGTTCACCATCGAAAAGTCGAACCCGCCGCCGCTTACCGTGTAAGTACCGAAAATACTCGGATTGTTGTTTTCCACATACAGGCGCAACGCCCCTTTTCCCGTAGCGGTCAGAAGCCCGTCCATCGCCGAATTGCGCAGACGCACGGATACCGCCAGATCGGGCGTTACATCTAAATTGAAATCCATCGTGAGCTTGCCTTTGCGGTTCGATGCCGCACGGTTCCTCGCATAGAATTTCTCCAGCGAAATCCTGCCGGTATCTTCCACCACGGCTTCAGGTTCCTTGAACACGATGAAATTGGCGCCGTTGCCACCGGTGGGGTTCGAGAAATCGAAGAAGATATCCGAATTCTCTTCGGTCTGTGCGTTCAACTGCAGCAATATATCCTCTACCGGCCCTTTGATGTCGAGGATGCCCGTGGCGAACAGCGTTCCCCAAAAAGGCAAATCCACCTCGCGCGTGGTGCGCATGGCCACCAGATTGCTGAAGTCCACGCCCAAATCCAAACGTATATCCTTGAAATTACGGTGCATGATATGGCCGCCGAAACGTCCGCTTGTGCCGAACACCTGATCCGTGAAAACCGAAACGGGAAAATCGATACGCGAAGACGTAAGGCGTATGGGCATCTTGTCGAACTTGTAGTGGGTCTGCAACAGCCCGATGGTAAAGGCCAGGTCGTGGCAATTCACATCGGCCAACAGTTCCGGAGCGCGCAGATTGCCTTCGATACGGAGTTTTCCGCTTACCGTTCCCGAAATATCGTTGGCCACGGATGCCAGAATCTTATCCAGGAAATTAACCGGGCAATCGTCGGCAAAGCCTTTGAAGTCGAGCCGTCTTCCTTGTTTCGGAAAATAATTCCCACTTATCGAGAGTATCGTTTTCCTGTTGTCCTGAACCACCTTGAAGGCCGCCTGAACGATATTGTCCTTGCCGAAAGCGGCATCCATATTGCCTTGGCCGTATGGGGTGCCGTTGATGTAGATGTCTTTGAGCTTCAAGCGGGCGTTGAACGAGAAATCGCCGTAGTAATCGCGAACCTCCGCCGTGCCGTTTATCTTGGTGGCTATCTTCATGGGTATCTTCCGCAAGAAGAACTGCAGATACGAGAGGTCAAAATCGTTGAACCTGGCCGACAGCACCGAATTCGGGTCGGGCGAGACCTCCCCCTCCAGGCTCACGCCATCGGAAGACTTGGTTGAGAACATGCCCACATGGTACATCCGCAGGTATTTCGGCTCTATCAGCATATAGCCGTCGGGATAGCTTTTCCAGGCCGCATCCTTTACCTGCAGCTTGAAATCCTGCAACTCCAACCGCATCCCGCCTTCGGGCAGGAAATGGAACAGCCCCGCAAAATCGCCCTGGGTATTCTGTTTCAACAAACCTTCTCCGCCCCAGGTGATGCGGTATCCCACCGTGTTGGTATCGTTCTTGTTTACATTCACCCGGAAACGGTTCATATTGATACTGTCGCTCAGATACAGGCGGTCTGCCGTGGTTTCCATATGCACGGAAGTCCGGTTCACCGCCACATCGAAATAACCTTTAAGGCAAGCCACGCTTCCCAGCTGCACGTAGGGCACATTCAACTGCACGCGGCCACGGTTCTCCCCGGCATCGTAACGCAGGTTCAGATCCAGCCCCAAAGGCAGCGAAAGCGCGGGATAGAGCACCTCCAACAACGAATCGGCCTTTTTTAAGCGCAGACGCAGGTCAAAGTCCTGCATCCGGTTTCCTTTCTGCTCCAAATCGACATTCCTTGCCAGATGTTTACCCAAATGCGGAAAACACGTCCGCACGGTTTTCAAGAAAGCGTATTTCAGATCCCCGAAATGCCACTGCCCCACCAATTCGGTTTCCATCTGCTCCGACCGCAGGGTCAGCACACGGTCTGCGCTGTCTTTTCTGCGCAGTTCCGAATGCAGGTATTTCAAACGGTAGATACTGCCCAAACGATGTATCTCGGTGCCGTTGAGCGTAAGGTTTCCCTGTACCGCCTCGCCCCGATAGGCCACATAATCGGCAAGGATTCTCGTCTTGACGGAAAACAGCCCCGTATCGCCCAGCAGGCGCAGCGGTTGCAGGTCGAGCTCTCGCACATCCATATCACAATGCAGCCAAGTGCTGTCGTGCTTCTTCTCCCATTTTCCAAACAGGGTGAAATCAAGTCCGGTATCCTGGCAGAACACGTCAGCATAAAGCAGGTTCTGCCCCAAATCGATATGGAAAGGAATGCTTTCCACCACCTTGTCGTCTATCTCGAGATGGGACACATGGCCCTGTACATGGCAGAAAAGGTTGCTTATATCGTTGCCGCTGAGCTTAAATTCGGCATCCAAGGCCGCTTTTCCCAACAGGCTGTCTTTCTTGAAAAGCTTATCCAGACGGATATTCCTCGCCTGGAGATTCCCCGCCATAAAGTCTTTGCCCTCCGCCGTATCGCGGGAAGCATTGCCGATAGTAACATCGCCTATATCGGTGCGGAGATCCAGATTGACTTCGAAACGGCTCCGGTCTCCGATAAAAGAACCGCTGGCCCGCGCGCACTGCAAGGCCTGCAACACTTCGGGCACTACCAAAGGCTTGCCGTTGGGCAGCACCAGATGATGGAGGTCGTCGGCGTTGAGCTGCAAGCCGTCGAGTTTCAGCTCCAAACGTCCGTCTTTGAGCCGAGGCAGACCCGCCAAAGTGAAATCGGCATTCAGGAAAGTACTTCTGCCCGTATGCAGGCGCAAACCTTTCAAATCCAAATCGCTCACCGTGCCCTGAACCTTTCCCTCCACTTCTATCTGCTGCGACATCTCCCCGAATACGGGCGCGAAATGCCGCAAATCGGCAAGCGATACCGTGGAGGGGCGCAAATCCGCCTCCATCACCACGTTTCGCATAAAATCACGATAGCATATCCAGTCTTTCCCCTTCAGGTTCAAGTCGAGATCCACCGTGCTCCGCGGCGTCTTGATACGGGAAGAGGTAAAATGGAGCTCGCCTTTCCTGACCAAAATCGAGGTGGCGAAATCATCCACGCGGAATCCCGTCTTTTCATCGCACGCCACGTGCTGCACCTTGACCATCACGGTACCGCAACGGCTGTAGAAATCGGAAGCCTCCGCATATACTTTCTCGAGCGAAACGTGTTTGTAATCGATAACGCCTTCGGGCGCGTACCCGGCATCCTGCGCCTCGTAAACGAACGAACCGTTGAACACCCGGCCTTTCTCTATCTGGAAAGGCGTGCGCAGTGCCGTGTCTTTCTTGGGCAGGGCGGTAATCTTCTGAATGACCCGTTTGAAATCGGAAATCGTGTCGCCCTCGTAACGGGTAATATTGATCTGCGGGTCGTAAAGGGCGATGGAAGACAAGGTAAGCGCCTTGAAGTTGTAGTTTTTGAGCGATGCCATCGCTTCGGCAATAAAAACGGTGCGGTTGTCGTGTCCGTCGAAAACCTCCACGTTGCGCAAGGTGGCGGTGCGTTTAAACAGGTTGAAATCGAGCTTGCTGATATTGACCTCGCATTCCGTGAAACGGGTGGCGAACCTCGCCGCTTTCTTGGCGATAAAACCCTGTACGGGAGATGTATGCAGTACCCCGCCTAAGAAAACCAACAGCAAGACCACCCCTCCCAAGGTGTAGCCTATCGCCTTTCCCGTTTTCTTAAGCCATTTGGATTTCATCTGTTTTGCGTAAATTTGCCATCCTGCCGTGCAGGCAGGGCATGACATCTTGCAAATTTACCCAAGTAAGGGCAAGTTTGCAACCCCTAAAACAGACTACTTTACACCACCCCGGAAAATGGCCTATATCCTCGCCATAGAATCCTCCTGCGACGACACCTCGGCTGCCGTGCTCAACGACCGTTTGCTGCTGTCGAACATGATAGCCGGGCAAAAGGTGCATGAACTCTACGGCGGCGTGGTTCCCGAACTGGCTTCGCGCGCCCACGCGCAGAACATCGTGCCGGTGGTACATACCGCCTTGCAGACCGCCGGAATCGCCAAAGAGAAACTCGACGCCATCGCCTTTACGCGCGGCCCGGGACTTATGGGCTCGCTCTTGGTAGGCGTTTCCTTTGCCAAAGCCATGGCCTTGGCGCTGAATATCCCGATGGTGGAGGTGAACCACTTGCAGGCGCATGTGCTGTCGCATTTCATCAAGACCGAGGATTACGACCACGCGCCCGGATTTCCGTTCCTGTGCCTGCTCGTTTCGGGCGGACACACCCAGATTCTGCGCGTAAACGCTCCTTTCGACTTTGAAATCCTGGGCGGCACGATTGACGACGCCGCCGGCGAATGTATCGACAAAGCCGCCAAAATCATGGGGCTTCCCTACCCCGGAGGCCCGGTGATAGACCGTTTGGCAAAAACCGGCAACGACAGCCGTTTCAAAATCGCCAAGCCGCATATCGCGAACCTTGACTACAGCTTCAGCGGGCTCAAGACTTCTTTTCTTTACCTGGTCCGCGACGGCTTGAAAGAAGACCCCGGCTTTGTGGAAAAAAACGTGAACGACCTCTGCGCCTCGGTGCAGAAAGCCATTGTGGATAGCCTGATGGACAAGCTGGCGATGGCCGTGAAACAGACCGGCATCAGGCAGGTAGCCATCGGCGGCGGCGTTTCCGCCAACTCGCTCCTGCGCCGAAAGATGCAGGAATATGCCGACCGCTACGGCTGGCAGGCTTTTATTCCGCCGCTGTCCTTTACCACCGACAATGCCGCCATGGTGGGCATCGCCGGCTATTTCAAATGGCAGGCCCAACAGTTCTGCGGGCTGGACGCCGCCCCCTATGCCCGGGAGACAGGGCACCCGATGCATTGAAACCTTTTTTTACAAAACCAATATTTACAAACACTTGTTATCATGAAAACGTATCATTTGATGAAAAACCTGATCGGTCTGGCGTTTGCGGCCCTGTTGCTGTGCGGAAACCTCCCCGCTCAAAAACCGGGTGCGCCGCTGAACCTCAAAGTGGACACCATTATCGGCCATGCGGTATCCTTGAGCTGGACGAATCCCGATAAGGGCGAACTCCTTTTTGAAAGCGGCTTTGAAAAGGCAAATCCTGACGACCTGTCGCACTCTTTCGAGCAAGGCTGGACGGTAAAATCGACCAATACTTCCTACTACGCCTGTTCGTGGTTCAATTTTCCCACAAAAGACTTTCTAGAGGTCGAATACTATGAAGATCTGATACACAGCGGAAAGAAAAGTGCGGCGGTATTTCTTGACCCCGTGGAGGACGAGCATCCCATGCACCAGGACGAATGGCTGATCTCGCCCACCGTGGCAGGGGCCGCCTATCTTACTTTCTACTCTTATATCGACCCTCGGATACTTACCGATGGTGCCGATACGAACTTTCCCGACCACTATGTGGTGGTGGTAAGCACCGACAACGGCCAAACCTGGAGTGAACCGCTCTGGGATGCCCGCTATGATGCCTCGCCCAAAGACAGCTGGCAGAAAGTGGAACTCTCGCTGGCCGACATGCCCACCGACAAGATGCAGGTGGCTTTCCGCGCTTACGGCGACTATAAGACCTACGAAGAAGACGGCGATACGGTAAACATGGGGCTTTTCCTCACATGGTTCATCGATGATGTGGCCATCTACGGCTCCTCATCCGATGATGCGACCGTAGCCAAGTATAAAATAACCTTGGACGGAACGGATTTGGTTAGTACGAGCAACGGATTCTACACCGACAACAGCAAGAAAACAGAGGGCAAGCACACCTATGCCGTTTATTCGGTAGCCTTCGACGGCACGGAATCTGAAGCGGCGACGGTAGAAGTGGAACTGGAAGAACTCATCTTCGCCGCGCCCAAAAACTTTACCTGCACGCCCACCTTGGAGCCGGCTACCGGAAGATATACGGTAACGATGACTTGGGATGCCCCCGAATCGAAGTTTCAACCGGTAAGCTACACCATCTACAACGGGAATCTCACGTTTGCCGTAGAACTGACCGAAGAAAACGGCAAAGAAGGCTTCGGAATGACAGGATGCCTCGGTATTTACCAATTCAGCATCGTGGCGGTTTATGAATCTCCCGACGGAGAATCCGAACCGGAAGTACGCAACCTGGCGCTGGGTGTTCGTTTCGGCGCGAATGACCTCAGGGCGGAAACTTCCGGCAAAGATGTGGTCTTAAGCTGGAAAGAACCCTACGAAAGCGAATTCAAGACAGCCTCCTACACGCTTTACCGCAGTGGTGAAAAATTGGCGGAAGGCTTGAAGGAACTCACTTACCGCGATATGGAAGTGGCAAACGGACTTTACCAATACTCGGTGGTTGCCGTTTATGAAGACGGCGTGGAAGGTGTACGTACAAACGTTTCGCATCAGGTAGGTGAACAGGTACGTGTAAAAATGCCCTATTCTCAAGCTTTCAACACCACTTTCTGCCCTGAAAACTGGAAAGTGGTGAACCAAAGCGTGCGCACGCCCGACCGTTTCAGCTGGTATTTCGACGACCAGAGCCGCTTGGGTATCAAAGGCAGAGGTTTTGAAGGCTGCTATGCCGCCATCGACTTTATCGATGCCCCGGGCTACTCCCGCAATGCCACATTGGAATTGCCCGCCATCGATTTGTCTTCGGCAAAAGACCGCTCCAGCATCACGCTTTCTTTTTACTATAGCTATGCCCTCGGCGGCATCGCCAAGGTGGGCACGGAATGGTCGATAGACGGCGAGGAATGGTATATTCTGGAAATGATCGACAAAGAAACGGGATTCGTTCCCGGGGAAGACGGCGATTTCCATATCCAGCAGGCCGTTCATCGCATTGGAGCTTACGAAGAACTCGCCGCACTGATGGAAACTGTCCAAACCCTCTATTTGAGAATCCATTATGAAGGTTCCATGTCGAAATTCTTTGCGGTGGATAATGTTTTGGTGGCCGCCGACGGCGTGGCTATCGAACAAGCCGCCGAAGCCCCGATAGACGTTACGGTTTCTTCCCTCAACGGCATGATGAACGTAAAAGCCTCCCAGGCTATCCAACGGATTGAGGTCTTTTCGGTGCAAGGCACACGGATCGCCGACCAAAAAGGCAATAACGACACTTTCCAGACAATGCCCGTGCCGCAGAAAGGCATCGCCATTGTGCGTGTAACCACCCAAGGCGGGGTAAAAGTGGTGAAGACCTTGCTGTAATCCCACCTGCTTTCTAAGCGAAACAGAAAATATCCGCCGGGAACTTTTCCGGCGGATATTTTTTTGTCCCGCCACGCGATGATGAAAATTTGTTTCCGCGCCCGATTTTTCGTATCTTTGACTTGGAGTCGAGATACTCCGCCTCGGTAAAAACAAACGAGGTGAAATTGCCGATGAAACAGTTTTTTTCATTCTTCTTTCCTCTCATTTGCTGCATGGGAATATTGCAGGCGCAGACCTATCCCGAACCTTCCATGCGCAAAAGCTATTCGGTGCTGGCGGCCGGGCAGAGCCTCAAAACGGCCGTTGTTCAAGAAGGCATCTATAAAATCACGTATGAAGACCTTGTGCGCCAAGGCCTGCTCTCCCAAGCCATCGCCTCCCACAAGATAGCCCTTTACGGCAATACGGCAGGCATGTTGCCTTTCTTCAACGCTCCCGGCATTTACGATGACCTCAGCCCGCTGCCCATACAGATGCACGACGGCAATGACGGAACATTCGGGCCGGGCGACTACTTTCTGTTTTACGGCCAATCGCCGCACCGTTGGTCTTACAACGACCAAAACAAGGAATTTTCTTATGCACGCCACCATTTCTGCGATACCTCCTTCTATTTCGTGAGCCTCAACGCGGAATTGGAACACCGTATAGAAAAAGTGGAATCCGAAAACGAAAACGGCGGAGAGCGGATGGATTGGTTTCTCGAACACATCCGCCACGAAAACGATTTGGTGAACCTTTGCAGCGGCGGGTTGGATTGGCTGGGCGAAAGTTTTACACTCTCCACCAACAGCCGCAGCCTAAGCCTTGCCACCCCTGACCCCGTATCGGGACAGAAAGGCATCCTGTATGCCGCCACAGGCGCACAAACCTCCGAGGGAACGGGGTCTTTCCGCATACAGTTCAACCAAACAAGACTGAACCTATACCATAGCCCGTTGGGCAGCGGGGAGGCCTACACTAAAGCACAGACCAAAGACAGCGTGCAGGTAACCTCAGGCACAAGCACCGTCAATATCTCTTTTTCAAAGACAGGAAACACCAACAACGGTTATCTGGATTATCTGTCGTTGGTTTATCCACGTTCTCTGCGGCTCAACGGCGCGTATCTGTTCTTCCGCCATCCGCAGGCCATCGGCAACGCCACCCGGTTCAGCGTAGAGGCCCCTGCCGGCACACAGATCTGGGACATCACCGATGTTTACCACATCGCCTCCATCACCCCGAAAACAGAAAGCGGCAGGCTGAATTTCAGCACCACACCCGACAACAGCCTGCACGAATACGTGGCTTTCAACGCCTCCCGCTGCCCCGCCCCCCTCTTTAAGGAACTGGTGCGGCCGCAGAACCTGCACCAACTGAAAAACATCGACTATGTGGTCGTTACCCATCCCCTGTTTTTGGAACAGGCACGGGAAATAGCCCGGCTGCACCAAGAACGCGACGGATACTCTACCTGCGTGGCCACTACCCAAGAAGTGTATAACGAATTTTCCTCAGGTGCCAAAGATCCCTCGGCGATACGTCTGTTCCTGCGTCACTTGGACATCCGCTCCGACACAAACCACAAACCGCGCTACCTCCTGCTTTTGGGTGATGCCTCTTACGACTATAAGGATATTTTGGGAAAGACCACCGATTTCGTACCGACCTTACAGCCTTACGGAACGCTCGCCGAAGCAGCCGGCGACCCCTTGGAAGATATGTTCGGGTATCTCGCCGATAATGCGGGCTTTCAAATCCATTCCAACTCTTCGTGGACAAAAACGGGGCAATTGCAGGTAGCCATCGGCCGCCTGCCGGTACAAACCGTAGAAGAAACCCGGAATATAGTGGAGAAAATAGACATTTATTCTTCGCCTCATTATGTTTCAGATCCTGCCCAATCCAATCTTTCGGGCAATTTCGGCAACTGGCGCAACGAAGTGGTGTTTGTTACAGACGACAGTTTTGAATCGGACATGGAAACAAACATCCTGAACAACGACTACATACAGCGGAATCTGCCCTCCATACACATCAACAAGCTGTATTCGGATGCCTACGAAAGAACCTCTTCCTCCACTTCCGCACGGATTCCGGCTTTGGAGAACGCCATCAAGGGCTTTGTGGAGAACGGCTGCCTGTTCCTGGGATATTTAGGACACAGCGGCTGGGATGCGTGGTCAGACGAAAAGATACTTACCAACAACATCATCGACAACTGGAAACAAAGCTATACCTATCCCGTAATCTTTGCCAGTTCCTGCACCTTTGCCTATTTTGACCAGACCGACAAACTCTCGGGAGCGGAACGCGCCGTACTCAAGGCACAGGCCGGTTCCATCGCCACCATCGCTTCCTCGCGCACGGCGGTTATGGGCGCTATCGAATACATTCAAAAATCTTTCGTCGAAAAGTTCATCAGCAAGACCAACGGCAAGGCCAATACCATCGGAGATGCATTCCTATACGCCAAAAACGCCGCCTACAGCCAATCCCCTCAAAAGTTCGTGCTGTTGGGCGACCCCGGATTAAAGGCGGCGCTTCCCAAACACGAGGTACAGACCCTGCACGTAAACGGAAAACCGGCCAACGCTCCGGATATCGACACGCTCAAAGCCCTCGCCCCCATCACCATCGAAGGGCGTATCACCAGCCAGGAGGGCGACCCGATGAACCGTTTCAACGGAAGGCTGTTCGTAAAGGTATATGACAAAGCCATCACCAAGGAAACCTTGGGCGTCTATAATCCCCAAGGGAAAAAATACAACCAACAGGTTTCCTACACCGACCAGAACAGCGTTATCTTTCAAGGCGAAACGGAAGTGAAAGACGGGCAGTTCAGTTTCAGCTTCATCGTTCCCAAAGACATCCAATACAACTACGGCAAGGGGCGCATCAGCTATTACGCCTACAACGACAGCACCGATGCCAACGGCAGTTTCGGCGGCATCACCGTAGGCGGCATCAATCCCGACGCGGTAATCGACACCGCCGCTCCCGTGGTTGACCTCTATATCGGCAAAAACACCTTTTTGGGCGGAACCGTGGGCGAGGAACCTTCCCTGTACGCCGAAATAAGCGATGAATACGGCATCAACACCACCGGCGCGGGCATCGGCCACGACATGACGCTGGTTATCGACAACGACTACAGAAACGCCATTTCCGTAAACAATTATTTCCGTTACGCCACGGGCAGCTACAAGAACGGCACGCTCACCTATCCCTTGGAGCTGGAACCGGGCCGACATACGGCGCGTTTAAAGGTGTGGAACATCAACAATATCTCCACCACCAAAGAAATAACGTTCTATGTGAACGCTTCCGACCAACTGAAGATTTTCGACTTCAAGGCCGTGCCCAATCCGGCCAGGGGCGAATACGTGGATTTCTATTTCAACCACAACAGCAAGAACGGCGGCATCGAGAAATGCACGCTGAGCATCTTTAACCTGCAAGGGGCGCGCGTGGCGGAATTCAACTATACGATGAGCGACCTTTCGGGCTATACCGTGGGGCCGCTGCGCTGGAACCTCTGCTCCAACGGCAACAAACGGGTATCGGCGGGAATGTATGTGTGCTACATCAAGGCAAGGGATACCCAAGGAACGGTAATCCACCAAGAGCTCAAACTGATTGTGGTCAATTAGGCTATTGCGCCAGCGTTCCCAGCAAGGTAGCCGCCGTGCAGCCGTTTACGGCGGTCTTTACGTAATCGCCTACCTGCACTTTGAACCTGCCCTCCGGCAACACCGGATTGTCGAAAACAATCACCTTGTTCTGCGAATTGCGCCCGAAAAACCGCTGCCTGTCTTTCTTTGAAACGCCTTCCACCAGAATCTCGAACGTCTTGCCCACATCGCGGCGGTTGCTCTCGTGCGAAAGCTGCTGCTGGAGGTCTATAATCTGATTGAGGCGGCGCAGCTTCACTTCTTCGGGCACATCATCCACATAGTTTTTGTGCGCGAAAGTGCCGGGGCGGTCGGAATACTTGAACATAAAGGCAAAATCATAGCCCACCTCGCGCATCAGGCTCAGGGTCTGCTCGTGGTCTTGTTCCGTTTCGCCGCAGAAACCGGCTATGATGTCGGTGCTGATGGCGCAATCGGGAATCCTGGCGCGCAAAGCCGCCACCCGTTCCAGATACCACGGGCGGTCGTACTTGCGCTTCATCTTGGCCAGCATGGCCGAACTGCCCGACTGAACCGGAAGATGGATATTCTTGCAGATATTGGGATAGGAGGCCATCACTTCGATAAGGTCATCGGAAAGGTCTTTGGGATGGGAAGTGGAGAAGCGCACGCGCAAAGCGGGGTCTATCTCGGCCACGCGCCGCATCAGGCCGGCAAAATCAAGCCCGTCGGCATGATAGGAATTGACGTTCTGACCCAGCAAGGTAACTTCCTTGTAGCCTTGTTCAAAGAGTTTGCGGGCTTCTTCCACGATGGTCTGCCCGTTGCGGCTGCGCTCCTTGCCACGCGTGTAGGGAACCACGCAATAGGCACAGAAGTTCTGGCATCCGCGCATAATCGAGATAAAGGCCGAAACACGGTTCGCGCCCAGACGCACAGGCTCTATATCCTGATAGGTCTCGCTTTCGGAAAGCAATACATCGATGCCTTTGCCGCCGGCCTCCACCTCATCCAAGAGCGCGGGCAGGGAACGGTAAGCGTCGGGCCCCACCACCAGGTCTATATCCAGGTCGCTTTCCAAAAGCTGCTCCTTAAGGCGCTCGGCCATGCAGCCCACCAAGCCTACCTTGAGCCCGGCGCGCTTCTTCTTAAGCGAGGCGAACTCCTTGAGACGGTTCAATACCCTTTGTTCGGCATGGTCGCGGATAGAACAGGTGTTCACCAGTATCAAATCGGCTTCCGCGCTGTTGGCGGTGGTATCGTAGCGGTCTTTCAAAAGGGAAACCAGAATCTCCGAATCGGCGAAATTCATCTGGCATCCGTAGGTCTCTATAAACAAAAGCGGCTTCATGGGATATGTTTTCAAACGGATTTACGGTAATGCCTTACGTGCCCGTGGCGGAACGCCACCCAAACACGCCGGCAAAAAAAAAGCGGAGCCCGTTGCTCCGCCTCTTTTCTTACATCGCGCTGTTTTCGGCTTTCGTCTGCAACTGCTGGATGTAAATGGCCTTTAGTCTGCGTTCCCGAGCTACGACCGAGGGTTTTGTAAACTTCTGACGGTTTCTCAATTCCCTTACAACACCCGTTTTTTCAAACTTTCTTTTGAGTTTCTTAAGCGAGCGTTCAATGTTTTCGCCTTCTTTTACAGGAACAATGATCATACTAAATACCTTTTCCTTTCTAAAAAGTGGTTAATAATTGTTTTTACCCCGCGCGGCTCCCACCGCACAAGGGTTGCAAAGGTAGATTTTTTTTGCCAATTTAAAAAATTTGGGTACTTTTGCCCCCTCTCTTGGAGAAACGGTCTCATGGCCGAGTGGCTAGGCAACGGTCTGCAAAACCGTGTACAGCAGT
>CAYVJX010000018.1:0-15525 GCA_964451895.1 uncultured Bacteroidaceae bacterium
TTATTCCTGCACCTCAAAAGAATCCTTTCCTACGCCGCAGACCGGGCAGACCCAGCTGTCGGGAATGGCTTCAAACGGGGTTCCGGGCGCTATGCCGCTATCCGGATCTCCTTTGGCGGGATCATACACATAGTTGCAGACCGTGCACACATACTTTTTCATCGCTTTTGGTTTTTAAGGTTTCACTTAGGGTTTTCCGCGCCGCAGGATATTGGGCGGGAAAGTTTTTACGAAATTACATTTTTTTCCCGGATTCACGCCAAGGCGAAAAAAGTCGTATTTTTACACACTTTAAAGAAGCCCGGACTATGAAAAAGATTATCTTGATACCCTTATTGTTGCTTTTCTTTTACGGAAACGGTTGGGCCGGCAGTTCCAAACGGGCCACCGGCAGAATCGAGGGGGCTTGGCAAATCGTGGAAATGCAGGGCAAGCCGGTAGAGGCCGGCGAAAATATCCCTTATATCAACCTGAACTGCCTTAAAAAAGCCATGAACGGTTTTGCGGGCTGCAACTACATACACGGCACTTTCCGCATCAACACCGCCAAACGCCACCTGCAGTTCGGCCCTGTGGCATCCACACGCATGGCCTGCCCGCAGATGCAGTTGGAATCAAACGTGTTGGAACGGTTGCCCCAAACGGCATCCTACCGTATCGAGAGCCCCGAGGACGGCAATGACCTGTTGGTGATTCACGCCCAGGACGGTTCGGAAGTGATGAAACTGTCGCGCATGATGCCCTTGGATGGGAAATGGACGGTGTCTAAGGTGGAAGAACTGGAAATTCCGGAACAGGAAAACGAAACTTTCTTGGTTTTCAATTCTTCCCAAAAAATGGTTTACGGTAATCTGGGATGCAATTCCTATAACGCTTCGTTGGAATACACTCCGCAGAAAAAATCGCTGCTGAAATTCGGCACGGGCTTGACTACCTTGCGCCTCTGTGAACAGATGGAGATGGAAAAACAATTGCTTCAGGCTTTTTCCCAGGTGGTTTCCTACAAGAAATTCTCTGACCGCAAGGCCATTCTCTGCGACAAGAGCGGCAAAGTGCTGATTGAACTGACGCGGTAGGCTCAGTCCTCCACGATCTCGCTCAATTCCAGCCAGCGGTCTTCGAGCACCGAAAGTTCGGGCAGGATTTCGGCGATGCGGCGCGAAGCCTCCGTTATCTTGTCAGGGTCGGTCTCGGTTCCTGAAAAAACGCTTTCCAAGGCTTTCTTCTCGGCTTCCAGACTTGCCATTTTGGCGCTTATCTCCTCATATTCTTTCTTTTGCTTGAACGTGGCCTTGGGCTTGGAGGCCGGAGCGTTGCGGGATTCCTGCCGCACGGACTGCTGTTTCTCTTTCTTTTCCTCCAGTCTCGCCACCCTTTCTTTCTCGGCTTTCTGCCGTTTGTATTCGGCATAGGTGCCGTACCAGTCCTTGATCCTGCCCTCCCCTTCGAACACGAAGATATGGTCGGCGATATGATCCAGGAAACTTCGGTCGTGGCTCACCATCAGCAGGCATCCCTGGTAATGGATCAGAAAATCTTCCAAGAGCATGAGCGTATAGACATCCAGATCGTTGGTGGGTTCGTCCAGTATCAGGAAGTTGGGATTCTCCATGAGGGTGCGCAAGAGGTAGAGCCTGCGGCGTTCCCCTCCGCTCAGGTTCGAGAAATAGTTGTATTGCGTGGAAGGTTCGAATTGGAAATAATTCAGGAACTGGGAGGCCGAAATCTCGCGGCCGTCCTGCATCCTGACCACTTCCGCCACTTCTCTCACGATATCAATGACCCGTTTGTCTTCCTTTTGGGGCAGACCGCCCTGGGTGTAGTAGCCGAACTGCACCGTCTGCCCTACCCGGATATGCCCGGCATCGGGTTTGAGGTGGCCGGTAATCATGTTCAGCAGGGTCGATTTGCCGATGCCGTTGCGCCCCACGATGCCTATTTTCTCACCGCGCTTAAAGGTGTAGGAGAAATCATCCACCAAGGGAACGCCTTCAAAGCTTTTGCAAAGATTATTGACCTCCAATATCTTGCCTCCGAGACGGCGGCTTTCCACGCTTAGCTCGGGCACGGGCGCGTCGAGTTTTTTCATGGCCTTTTCCTTCACCTGGTCAAAGGCCTCGATACGTGCCTTGGCTTTCGTGCCGCGCGCCGAGGGCATCCGCCGCATCCATTCCAGTTCACGGCGGTAGAGGTTCTTCGCCTTTTCGATTTCGGAGCGCTCGATGCTCTCCCTTTCGGCTTTCTTCTCTAGAAAATAGGCGTAATCGCCTTTGTAGGTGTAGATGCGGGCGTTGTCTATCTCCAGAATCCGGCTGCATACGTTGTCGAGGAAAGTGCGGTCGTGGGTCACCAGCAACAGGGCCAGGTTCTGCCGTTTGAGAAAATCCTCCAGCCATTCGGTCATCTCCATGTCGAGGTGGTTGGTGGGCTCGTCCATAAGCAGCAGGTCTGCCCCTTCCACCAGCACCCGTGCCAAAGCCGCCTTTTTCTGCTGTCCGCCCGAGAGTTCCCCCATCTTCTGGTCGGTTTTGGGCAGTTGCAGCCTGAAAAGCACTTCCTTTACCTTTTCTTCATAATCCCAGGCCTGCAGGCGGTCCATCTTGGCCGTGGCTTCTTCAAAAGCCACCTGCAAGGCGGGTGTGTTGCCCTGTTTCTCGATGTTCCAGAGCAGCTGTTCGTATTCGCGCGCCGCCTGCAATGCCGGTATCTGCCCCGAAAAGACAAAATCCATAACGCTCTGCGCCGGGTCGAACAGGGGCGTTTGCGGCAGATAGTCCATGCGGATGCCGTTGCGCAACACCACCTGCCCCGCATCGGGCAGCACCTTGCCGCAGATGATGTTCAGCAAGGTGGTCTTTCCGGCGCCGTTCTTGGCCACCAACGCGGCTTTCTCCCCTTTTTCGAGTCCGAAAGAGAGGTCTGAGAAGAGCTGTTTCTCGCCGTAGGTCTTGGCCAGGTTTTCAACCGAGAGGTAGTTCATGGCAGCAGGGTGTCTTGCGTAAAAGGATTCGAGAAATCGGGACTGCTGATAAATTCCTCGTCGCCCAAGGTGAGCAGAAAGGCTTTGAGGCAGTCTTTTTCGGCTTGTGTCAGCTGCACGCCGCCTTCTTTGGCGTGGTGCATGAGGGGCGATATATAGGGCGAGAGCCGCACGTTCTCGCTATACTGGTCGATTACTTCGTCTAAGGTGGAGAAACGGCCGTCATGCATATAGGGCGCAGTATAGGCGATATTGCGGAGGCTCGGCACACGGTAGGCCCCCCGGTCGGACTCCCGTTTGGTAATGCGGAAGCGGTCGTAGGCGTCGGTAAAGGCTTCGGGGGCATCCAGACCGTTGACCAGATTATCGTAGGTGGTGAACAGCAGGTTGCCGCTTCCGCCGTGGCAATGAAAGCAGTCGGCGCCTTCTTCGGTGGTGAACAGCACGTAGCCTTTCATTTCCTGCTCGCTCAACTGGATTTCGCCGCACAGGTAGCGGTCAAACTTGCTGCGGGAGGAAACCAGACTCCGCACGAACTGCCCCAAAGCCATGCAGATACGCTCCAAGGTAACGGTAGGTGTGCCGAAGGCGGCTTGAAACAGGGGCGGATAAAGGTCGATGGAGGCTATCCTATCTACAATATCTTGTTGGGTGGCGGCAAATTCGGCCGTGTCGAGCAAGGTGTTGGCGATAAAGGTTTCCAACGTGCCTTGCGGATATTCGAGGGCGGAATTCCAGCCCAGTCCGCGCAGGTTGTAGGCGATATTGGCCAGGGGCAGCGGCACGTGCGCCGTGTAGAGCCCTGCCGCTCCGCGCATTTTGCCGTTCCGGAGCCTCGGGTTCGCTGAGCCGGCATCGAAACCGTGTTCCTGCAGGTGGCAGGAGGAACAGGACAGCATCGAGTCGGCGGCGGACTTGCCCCCTATCCGGCTGTCGTAGAACAAGTAGCGTCCTAACAGGATGCCTTCGGAGGTGAGGCGGTTGGCGGCGGAAATATTGGTGGCCGTGGGGAAATAAGGCGGTTGCCGCCATTCCACATAATGAACCGAGGAGGGCTTCTCCGGGCTCGGAACAATGCAGGAAACCGCCAGCAGCGGCAACAGAAGCACCAAGGAGGCCTTCAGCTTATTGAATCGAAAAAACATCGTGAGCGTTTTCTTTGATGATACGTTGCGCTTCCATGTTCTGCATCACCGAACCGCCGAACTTGGCAAAATCCCATACATTGGGGTTTTTAAACCAGTTGGCCACTTCCATATTCAGTTTCAGGCTTTGGGTAAGCCCATCGGTGAGGAAAATGCGGAGGGTATCGCGCAGATGCACCGCGTTGGTGTCGGTTCCTGCATGAAAGCCAAAGGGATAGAACAGCGTATCGCCGGCATGGAGCGCATACCGGCCGTTCAGTTTCAGGTGGTGGTAGCCTCCGCCCATGCTTTCGGGCCAGAACATCAGGCTCTCGGGAGCGTTGAGGAACATGCCCGTATGGTTGTAGGCCGAATCCAGACCATAGATGAATTCCACGTAATCGTAGATGCCGGAGGGCAAGGGTTCGTCTATCTCCCACTTCAAGGTGGCGGGCAGGTCGGAATCCACATAGTGTATCCGGTTGCTTTCTTTTTGGAATCCCCGGCTTTGTCCACGCTGCCCCACAAAAACCGGATCGGAAATGAAATATTGGATATCGGCTATCTTTATCTTGTTTCCTGATGCTATCGTATATTCTTTGTTTCCAAATATTAAAGGTTCTCCATTGAAAGTAAAGCTAAAAGTTATCGAGACTTTGCCGGACATCTCGTCTTTACGGCAGGAAGTGAGCCCTATCCCAAGGAAAAGGCAGGCCGAAAGCAAACATATTCTCGTTTTCATAACACGCGAAGTTATGCAATTCTGTCCTATCTTCCTTATCTTCGCGAAACAAATTTCAATTCCGAGCAAAGGAACGCGCATGAACACGGTGTCCGATGAAATCAGGGAGACTTTACGCATCCTGCCCGAAAAACCGGGTGTCTATCAGTATTTCGACGAGCAGAATGAACTTATCTATGTAGGCAAGGCCAAGAACCTCAAGCGGCGGGTCAGTTCGTATTTCCACAAGGAACAGGAGGGCAAAGTGTTGGCTTTGGTTATGAAAATCAAACGCCTGGAATATATTGTGGTGAACACCGAGGCGGATGCCCTCTTGCTGGAGAACAACCTGATAAAGCGTTACAAGCCCCGTTACAATATCTTGCTCAAAGACGACAAGACCTATCCGTGGCTCTGCCTGTCGAACGAGGATTTTCCGAGGCTGTTTCCCACCCGCCGTATCATACAGGACGGTTCCTCTTATTTCGGCCCTTATCCTTCGGTAAAGATGCTCAATACTTTATTGGAGATCATTCACGAGATTTATCCCCTGCGTACCTGTCGGCATCACTTGGATGAACGCTGCATCGCGGGCAAGAAAGTGCGTCTCTGCCTCGAATACCACATGAAGCGTTGCGCCGGCCCTTGCCAGGGCTTGCAGACCCAGGCGGAATACAATGAGCAGATAGCCCAGATAAAGACGCTTATCCGGGGGCATATCAATCCGGTGTTGCAGTCACTGCACCGACAGATGATGCAGGCGGCGGAGAACCTTGAGTTCAAGAAGGCGCAGGCTATCAAGACCAAAATGGAACTGCTGCAACGCTACCAAAGCAAATCGACGGTGGTGAACGCTTCTTTGAGCGATGTGGATGTGTTGGGCACGATGGAAGACGGGCTGAGCATCTATTTCAATTATCTGCGTGTGGTGGACGGGCGGGTTGTGCAGGCACACACGATCGAGGTCAAGAAAAAGCTGGAGGAAACGCCGGCCGATTTGCTCGAGGAGGCCATCGTGGAGTTCCGGCAGCAGTTCAAGAGCCAGGCTTCCGAAATCATCCTGCCGTTCCCTCCGTCTTTCCAACTGGAGGGGCTCCGATGCACGGTTCCTTTGGCGGGCGAAAAAAAGAAGCTGCTGGATCTTTCGTTGCATAACATCAAGTATTTCATTTTAGAAAAATCCAAACGCATGGATCTCACCGACCCTGACCGCCGGGGCAAGGAACTGATGAGCCAGTTACAGAAGGCCTTGGGAATGGAAAAACTGCCTTTGCATATCGAATGTTTCGACAACTCGAATTTCGAGGGCGATTATCCGGTGGGTGCCATGACGGTGAGCCGAAATGGAAAACTTTCCAAGCGGGATTACCGGCATTTCAACATCCGCACCGTAACGGGCGCCAACGACTACGCCACGATGGAGGAAGTGTTTACGCGGCATTACGGACGCTTGCTGAGTGAGGGCGCGCCTCTGCCCCAGTTGGTTATTGTGGATGGCGGCAAGGGGCAGCTTTCTTCGGCCTATAAGGTTCTTTCGGAATTGGGTATCGAGAAGGAGATTTTCTTAATCGGCATCGCCGAGCGTCTGGAAGAAATCTACAAGGTGGGGGATCCTTTACCGCTGCTGCTGGACAAAAAGTCGGAGGCCCTGCGCCATATCCAGCTCTTACGCGACGAGGCGCACCGCTTCGGCATCACCCACTACCGCAAACGCCACCTCAAAGGGCTTATCAAGACCGAACTGACCGACATCAAGGGTATCGGGACGGAAACCGCTTCTATCCTGCTGCATTATTTCCATTCGGTCAAGAAGATAAGGGAAACGCCTTTGGAAGAACTGCAATCCTGCATCGGCAAGGCCAAAGCCGAACGGGTATGGAAGTATTTTCACGGGTGAACCGCAGAGCCGTTTTCCCGGCTGGATCCTACCTTGAATTTTTTTCCAGCAAGCAATTTCACCATGCCCGTCCAATATCCGATCCCGTAACCGAAATGGAGTAAGAAAAAGGCCCACGGCAAATAAAAAGTCAAGCCAAAACGCTTTTTTGCCACCGCTTGCCGGATACCGAGATAAAAAGCGAGCGATAGATAAAGAAGGGCGGCTCCGAGATAGGCATATCGGCATATGGGGAAAAAGACAGCCAGCGGCAAACCTGCCACAAGTCCGAAAACAAACAGTACCGGAGCAAACTGCCTCCCGGTGGATGGCTTCTTTAATTTTTTGTTGACCAAAGGTTTGAACAAGCCGTATTGAAAATAGGTTTTGAACATTCTTGTCAAATCCCGGCGGGCGTAATAATCGATTACCACTTGCGGCAGAACATAGATGCTTCCTCCGGATTGCGTGATCCGTCCGTTAAATTCATCATCCTGATTCCGAACCAACTCTTCATCAAACAAGCCTAACCGTTCAAAAACTTCTTTCGGAAAACAGCCGTAGGGCACGGTATCTGTTTTGCAAACCTTATCCGTTCCTGTTTTGTATAAAGCCGTTCCGACACCGAAAGGATGGCTGCAGGCTATAGCGATGGCCCAAGCACGAGAGGAATCTCCATCAGGCAAGGTGTTCCACACGCCTCCTACATTGTCGGCTTTCAGTTCAATCAGATGTTCTACCAAAACCGCAAAATAGTCGGAAGGGTACCGGCTATGGACATCCATCCTGATAATGACCTCCCCTTTCGATTGACGGATAGCCATATTCAAGGCATACGGAACGGTTTGAAAGGGATTGTCGAGCAAGTGCCAATCGGATTGGCTTTCGATACAACGGGATATGATTTTTTTCGTTTGGTCTGTACTGCGCCCGTCCACAAAGAACACTTCCATCCTGTTTTTCGGATAGGTCTGTGCCTCAATGGAGTCTATACACGATTGGATATAGGATTCCTCGTTATAGACAGGACAAATAACAGAAATAAAGGGCGTGTTTTCCATTTTCAAGCAAACTCCGCCAATACGCTGATTCCGCCTTTCACTTTCTGATGTCTTTCCACTTTTACCACTGCTTGGGCGGGAAAATACAGATCCACGCGTGAACCGAATTTGATAAAGCCGAGTTCTCCGGCGGCACTCACTTCCATGCCGGGTCGGGCATACGACACGATGCGCCGTGCCACCGCTCCGGCAATCTGGCGCACCAGCACCTCCCTGCCCTGCGACGTTTTAAGCACCACCGTGTTCCTTTCGTTCCATTCCGAAGATTTTTCGTGCCAGGCCACCAGATACTTGCCGGCATGGTAACGGCAATACACCACTTGTCCCGATACCGGATAGCGGTTCACATGCACGTTGGCAGGCGACATGAATACCGATATTTTCGTGCAGGGGGCGGAAAAGTATTCCGGTTCATCCACCTGCGAGATATCCACAATCTTTCCGTCGGCGGGCGCAAGCAATACTTGGGGTTCAGTAACGGTGTAAGGGCGGCGCGGCATACGGAAAAAAAGCCCCACGATACACCAAAGAACGATAACCGCCGCCCATAAGAGCCACAATCCCCAATGGTTTTCTCCTTCCATAAACGCCAATGCACCCGTCAACACCATCAACAACGTAACCCAGAGGATGCTGTTCGTACCTTCCTTATGCAAATAGTATCTTGCCATTTAAATCCAATTCAAAATAAAACATACCGCCAGAGCCACGGGCGCAGCCAGCAGCACGCTGTCGAAGCGGTCCAGCACACCGCCATGCCCCGGCAGGAAATGCCCCGAGTCCTTGACCCCCGCCTTGCGCTTTACCGAAGACTCCAACAAGTCTCCCGCCATGCCGGCCACCACAGTGAATACCGAGAACACGAGCCATGGCAGGCTCCCGGGATCGGGCAAAAAACATAGCTTCCATACATACGCCAAACCTACGGCAAACAAAAAACCGCCTATCGCGCCTTCCCAAGTTTTGGAGGGCGAGATCTTGGGGCACAGTTTGTGCCGCCCCAGGAGGCTGCCGATAAGGTATGCGAATATATCGGAACTCCAGATCAACACGAAAAAGCCCAACAGCCCGTAAACGCCCGTGTATCTATATAAAAAGAACAAGCACACCCAGCCGAGGGTCACATAAAGGATTCCCAAGAAAATCCACCATAAATAGCCTGCAATCCAGCCGAAAGTTATATCCGGAGCATCAACAGGCGTGCGCCGGATAGAAAAGAGGCGCACGGTTTCAAGGCAACAGCCTATCCATATCAGGCAGACCAAGACCGCAAAACAGACCTTCCCCGCCAAAGCCGCCCCTACGATGGCCGCCACAATCAATATCCCCGTCAAGGTCCGCTTGGCCAATTCGTTCATCGTTCCTCCCACTGGTCAATCAACACCAAATAGATATTCTTAGGCCCGAATCCCGGTATCGGAAGGCCGTCCACATCCGTAAAATGGCTCAAGCCCGTCCACAAAGACATCATGGAAGGCTGATTGCCGTCGGCAGGCTGCATTTTCCAAAATGTGCGCAGGTCGGGACAAATCTGTCCGCTCAAGGCAATGAACACAATCGTGTCGGCCTGGGCAAAGATGCGCCGTCCGGCCGAAGAAGCGTCAAATAGAATGCTGCCGTCGTTGGCCACCAGACAGCGGCAGGCGCAGATGCCCACACTCTTGAGCACGCCGTCCAAAGGTTCTTTTCCATAGGAAATCCTGGCCCATTGCAGAATGGGTTCCACCGATTCATCGCGGCAGAAAATCTTGTCGTGCCATTGGTTGTCATCGGCAAGGAACTGCAACGACTGCACGGCTTCTTCCATATTCTCGCAATAGACGAAACGGCCGCCCCGATGCACAAAATTTTCGGCGAACACTACATCCAGCGAAGCCCCGGCAGGAACAAATACGGAACTGTCGAGGTCTATGGCGGGCTGAAGCGTTACCGGCGCGGAAGTCAAGGCTTCGCGGATACGCTTCAAGATACGTTCCTTCGGGGTTATTTCCTCTAATGAATGGGCTTCCATATCCTACTCCGCCGTTGTTTTTTCAGGTTGAACCTCATCGGACTGCGCGGAAGCCTCCTCTCCGGGACGTTTGCCGAAAATCGCTTCCAGATCCTCGCGGAACATCACTTCCCTTTCAATCAGCAATGCCGCCAGGCGGTCGAGTTTCTCGCGGTTTTCACGCAAGATGCGTTTGGCTTCCTCATACGAAGAAGCAATCAGGGCGCGTACCTCGGCATCGATGGTTTCCGCCGTCTTTTCGCTGTACGGTTTTCCAAAAGCGAACTCCTGCTCGCCGCTCGAATCGTAATAGCTCAAGGTTCCCACCTGATCGTTCATGCCGTAATAGGCCACCATGGCGTAAGCCTGTTTGGTGACTTTCTCCAGATCGTTCAATGCCCCGGTGGAAATCTGTCCGAAAACCACTTCTTCCGAAGCCCTGCCACCCAAAGTGGCTTTCATCTCGTCCTGCATCTGTTCCAAGGTGGTGATCTGACGCTCTTCGGGCAGATACCAGGCTGCGCCCAAAGACTTGCCGCGCGGTACAATCGTTACCTTGACCAAGGGATGCGCGTTGGGCAACATCCAGCTTACCGCCGCGTGTCCGGCCTCATGGTAGGCGATCACTTTCTTTTCATCGGCCGAAATAATCTTGCTGCGGCGTTCCAAACCGCCCACAATACGGTCTATGGCATCCAGAAAGTCTTGTTTCTCCACCTGCTGTTTCTTGTGGCGGGCGGCAATCAAAGCCGCCTCGTTGCACACGTTGGCGATATCGGCTCCCGAAAAACCGGGTGTCTGTTTGGCCAGGAAATCCACATCCACGCTGTCGCTGAGCTTGATGGGGTTCAAGTGCACCTTAAAGATAGCCTTACGTTCCTCCAGTTCGGGCAGTTCCACATTGATCTGCCGGTCAAAACGCCCCGGACGCAGCAAAGCCCTGTCCAGTATCTCGGCGCGGTTGGTGGCCGCCAATAGGATGACCCCGCTGTTGCTGCCGAAACCGTCCATTTCGGTAAGCAATTGGTTAAGCGTGTTTTCCCTTTCGTCGTTGCCTCCCGTAAAGGCGTTCTTGCCGCGCGCGCGGCCAATGGCGTCTATCTCATCGATAAAGATGATGCAGGGCGATTTTTCTTTGGCGGAGCGGAACAGGTCGCGCACGCGCGAAGCCCCCACCCCCACGAACATTTCCACGAAATCCGAACCCGAAATGGAGAAGAACGGCACCTGGGCTTCGCCAGCCACGGCTTTGGCCAACAAGGTCTTGCCCGTTCCCGGAGGGCCTACGAGTAAGGCTCCCTTGGGGATCTTGCCGCCCAAAGAGGTGTAACGCTTGGGGTTCTTCAGGAAATCCACGATCTCCATGATTTCTTCTTTCGCCTCATCCAAACCGGCCACATCCTTGAAAGTGGTGTTTACCTTGGTGTCTTTGTCGTACAGCTGCGCCTTGGATTTGCCGAAGCTGAACATACCTCCCATGCCGCCGGGGCCTCCCATCGGGCCTCTGCCGATGCCTCTGAAAATCCACATCATCAGCAGAATCGAAAAGACAATCCAAATCAGCATGGAGAAAAAGCCGTTTTCCCAGAAATTCTTGCGCGTTTCTGGCACAGGTTCCACCGTCGGGGCATCCATAATGGCCTTCTTGACCGAAAGGGACTTGCCCGCAGTATCCGCGATTTTGCTTTCCCATTGCACCTTGCGCACGTCTTGCTGAAAAGATTCGAGCGTGAGGAACTTATAAACGTAGAATTTGGTATTGGAATGTCCGTCGGGATTACGCAGGGCTTCATAGGCGGAATCCGCATAGAGGCGGTCTGTCTTGAGGAACACTTCGGCGTACTGGTTGTTCACCACCACGATATTCTCCACATCGCCCCGCTTGAGCATCTGTTCCACCTGATGCCAGGTGGCATCGTAACTACGTTGGCCGCCCAAAGCCCCCGAGGAGAACTGCAGGTAAAGGAAAAACGCCAGCATGGCGGCATATACCCAGTAAATCGCCCTGAACCGGCTCTTTTTCGGTTTTCCTTGGCCGGGTCTTTCCGGCATACGGTTTTCGGTATTGTTCATTTAGTCCTTATCTCCTTTAAAACGTTTGATGCCCGAATCGCCCCAAAGCTCTTCGAGCCGGTAATGATGACGCACGCTGTCAAGAAAGATATGCGCCACCACGCCGCCAAAATCCAGCAAGATCCACTCTGCGTTGGCATAGCCCTCTTTGTGCAGCGGTTCCATACCGTATTTTACGTACATCTGATCCTCTATCTCATCGGCAATCGCCCTTACCTGCGGGCCGGACGTGGCTTCACAGACCACAAAAAAATCGAAAGACGCCCCCGGAATCTCCCGCAGATCCATGCTGAGGATATCCGCGCCTTTCTTCTCGTCCATGGCTTGGGCAAGGCAAGCCACCCAATCCGCTTCCGTGTTCTTTTTCTTTGCCATTAATGCTCTTGTTGCTTCAAGTCTTCCAGCATCTTCCGCAGCGAATCATCCCATTCGGGAATCCTGATGCCGAAGGCCTGTTTGATTTTGCTCTTGTCCAACACGCTGTAGGCCGGTCTGCGGCAAGAGGAGGGATATTCGGAGGTGCTGATAGGTTGAACCTTGCAGTTCCTGCCCGACAGCTGCATGATGGCCGAGGCGAACTCAAACCAGGTGCATTCCCCCTCGTTCGTGTAGTGGTAGATCTCGCAGCCCTGCTTCTTGGAAAAATCGGTCTGCAGGATAATCTCGATAATGACACCGGCCAAGTCCGCCGCCCAGGTGGGCGTTCCGTGCTGGTCGGCCACCACCATCAATTCCTGACGTTCCTGACCGAGCTTCAACATGGTCTTTACGAAATTGTTGCCGAAAGCCGAATACAGCCACGCGGTGCGTAGCACCATGCTGCGCACCCCTTTATCCAGCATGGCTTGTTCGCCGGCACGTTTGGAAAGCCCATAGACTCCGATCGGGTTCACCGCATCGGTTTCCTTATAGGGTTCAAGCGCGGTGCCGTCAAAAACGTAGTCGGTGGAAACATGCAGCATAAAGGCATCGCATTCCACGCAGGATTCCGCCAGCACGCCCACCCCCTCGGCATTGACGGCAAAGGCCAGCTCGCGGTTGCTTTCCGCCTTATCCACCGCGGTATAGGCGGCGCAGTTCACCACCAAGTCCACCTTGTGCAGCTTCATGTAGTTCTGCACGTCGGCACGGTTGCATATATCCAGCACATCCACATCCACAAAAAGGAAACGGCAAAACGAGCAACGTGGGTCTTTCGACAAACGGCGCAGTTCCGAGCCGAGTTGCCCCTTGCACCCCGTTACCAATACCGTGAGCATTTCCGCCATGTTTTATTCTTTAAGCGTTTAAACGGCTATTTGAGGCCGCGCAATTCGTTTTCAAAATAAGCGATGGTTTTCGCCAGACCTTCTTCCAATTTGATATGGGGTTCCCAATCCAGATGCCGGCGGGCCAGGCTGATGTCGGGTCTCCGCTGGGTGGGATCATCGGCAGGCAAAGGCTTATAGACGATTTTGGAACGGCTTCCCGTCATATCGATGACCGTCTGCGCCAACTGCTTGATGGTGAATTCGCCCGGATTGCCCAAATTGACCGGTCCGATAAACGAATCGGGCGAGGCCATCATCTTGAGCATGCCTTCCACCAAGTCGTCCACATATTGGAAACTGCGGGTCTGGCTACCGTCGCCGTAAATGGTGATATCCTGGTTCTGCAAGGCCTGCACCACAAAATTGGAAACCACCCGGCCGTCGTGCATGAACATGCGCGGCCCATAGGTATTGAAGATACGGATAATCTTCACCTTGACCCCGTTTTGCCGATGGTAGTCCATGCAGAGCGTCTCGGCGCAACGCTTGCCCTCGTCGTAGCAGGAGCGGATGCCGATAGGATTCACATTGCCCCAATAACTCTCCACCTGCGGATGCACGTGCGGGTCGCCATACACTTCGCTGGTGGAAGCCTGCAATATGGGGGCTTTGATACGTTTGGCGAGCCCCAGCATATTGATGGCTCCCATAACCGAGGTCTTTACCGTCTTGATCGGGTTGAACTGGTAGTGTATGGGAGAAGCCGGACAGGCCAGGTTGTAAATCTGATCGACCTCCACGAAATAAGGCTGGGTAACATCATGCCGCACCAGTTCAAAGAAAGGATTTTCCAACAGATGCACCACGTTCTTTTTCTGTCCGGTAAAAAAGTTATCCAGACAGATTACCTCGTTCCCTTCGCGAAGCAGCCTTTCGCACAGATGCGATCCGATAAAGCCCGAACCGCCCGTCACCAATATCTTTTTCATCGCCTAGAATCTATATGAGACCCACTCCGTGATATTCGAACCCGGAAGCGGCCAGTTGTTTCCTGTCGTAGATATTCCGTCCGTCGAATACCACGGGATATTTCAAGGATTGTTTTACCCGGTCCCACTTGGGGCTGCGGAACTCCGCCCATTCGGTTATCAAAAACAACACGTCCGCCCCCTCAATGGTTTCGTAGATATCCTTGCAATAGACGATGCGGTCTCCGATGCGCCGCCTGCATTCTTCCATCGAAATCGGGTCATACGCCCTTATCTGGCATCCTTCCTGCAACAATTTATCTATCAATACTAAAGAAGGAGCCTCGCGCATATCGTCAGTATTGGGCTTGAAAGCCAGTCCCCAGAAAGCCACCGTCATGCCTTTCGTCTTATCGCCGAAGCGGTGCTTGAACTTGCGGAACAACAGGCTCTTCTGGTCTTTATTCACCGATTCCACGGCCTGGAGCACCTGCATACGGTAGTTGTTCTTCTCCGCCGTGCGGATAAGCGCCTTGACGTCTTTGGGAAAGCATGAACCGCCGTACCCGATGCCGGGATAAAGGAATTTGTTCCCGATACGGCTGTCGCTGCCGATACCCTCGCGGACGCTGTTCACGTCCGCCCCCACCAATTCGCAAAGGTTGGCGATGTCGTTCATGAAACTGATCCGGGTGGCCAGCATGGAATTGGCGGCGTATTTGGTCATTTCCGCCGAAGGGATATCCATAAACAGCACCGGATGCGCGTTCAAGGTGAACGGACGGTACAGCCGCGCCATCACTTCCCGCGCCTGTTCGCTTTCTACCCCTACCACAATGCGGTCGGGATACATGAAATCGCGGATGGCGGAACCTTCCTTGAGGAATTCAGGGTTGGAGGCCACATCGAACGGAATGTTCACCCCACGTTTGTCTAATTCTTCCTGAATCGCCGCCCTTACTTTCCTGGCCGTGCCAACCGGAACGGTGCTTTTGGTAACCACCAACAGATACGAATCCATATGCTGCCCCACTTCCCTGGCCACGCCCAATACGTATTGAAGGTCGGCGCTGCCGTCTTCATCGGGCGGCGTTCCCACGGCGGTAAACACCACTTCCGCGCCCTGGATTCCTTCTTGGAGCGAGGTCGTAAAGGAAATACGCCCCTTCTGGATATTACTGCGGAGCATATCTTCCAATCCTGGTTCATAGATGGGCGGATTGCCCTGCTGCAACATGGCCACTTTCTTGGCGTCCACATCCACACAGCATACTTCCGTTCCCATCTCCGCAAAACAGGTGCCGGTAACCAAACCGACATAGCCTGTTCCCACTATCGTGATTTTCATGGCTTTTATTCTTTTTCAATCCGTACTCCGGCCTGAGAATACCCCGAAACCGAAAGCACAAACTGCAAATTTAACAAATTTATCGGCTTTTCTACCAATTCAGGGTGCACTCAGGTGCGTTTCTTCGTGGTTTG
>CAYVJX010000018.1:15625-17518 GCA_964451895.1 uncultured Bacteroidaceae bacterium
CTTTGCTAATTTAGGTAAGCCGTAAACTACGGCTTACGGTTTAATCGCAAGCAAGATGGAACAGAGTTTTCTCCGTATCATGGAGAACAGCATAAAGCAGAATTGGGAACTGCCGGCCCTTACCGATTACAAGGGCACGACTTTCCAATACAAGGAAATAGCGCGCAAGATAGCCAAACTGCATATCCTTTTCGAGGCGGCCGGTATCCAGAAAGGCGACAAGATAGCCCTTATCGGCAAGAACTCCTCCAACTGGGCGGTGGTCTATATCGCCACCCTGAGCTACGGCGCGGTTATCGTGCCTATCCTGCACGAGTTCAAGCCCGAAAGCGTTCACCATATCGTGAACCACTGCGAGGCCAAACTGCTCTTTACCGGCGAGGTGGTCTGGGAGAACCTCAATCCCGCCAACATGATACACCTCAGTGCCATCTATTCGATAGACACTTTCGACCTGCTCCACACCACCGATGAGAAGAACCGTCAGGCCATCGAGAACCTGAACCGCATGTTCGGGGAAAAATACCCCAAGGCTTTCGGCAAAGACGATCTGGTGTTCCATCAGGACGAACCCGACGAACTGGCGCTTATCAGCTACACTTCCGGCACCACCAGCGCGAGCAAGGGCGTTATGCTGCCCTACCGCACGCTGTGGTCTAACTTCATGTTCGCCAAGGAAGTGCTGCCCTCCATTACGCAAGGCTCCAACGTAGTGAGCCTCCTGCCGATGGCGCATATGTACGGCATGGCTTTCGAGTTCCTCTACGAATTCGGGCAAGGCTCCCATATCTACTTCCTCACGCGGACACCTTCGCCCAAAGTGATTTTCGAGGCTTTTCAGGAAATCCGCCCCGATATCATCATTGCCGTGCCGCTGATTATCGAGAAGATATACCGCAAGCAGATACAGCCCGTTATCGACCGGCCTGCCATCAAAGCCTTGCTGAAACTGCCCGTTATCGACACCACCGTTACCGACCGTATCCGCAGCACGCTCGTGGATGCTTTCGGGGGTAAGTTCGTGGAAGTGATTGTCGGCGGGGCGGCGTTCAACCGCGAGACCGAAGACTTCTTCAAGCGCATGAAATTTCCCTACACGGTAGGCTACGGCATGACCGAATGCGGCCCCATCATCAGCTATGCTTCCTGGGCGGAACACAGGTTGCATTCCTGCGGCAAGGCCGCTCCCCGTATGGAAATCCGCATCGACTCGCCCTCGCCTGCCGAGATTCCGGGCGAGATACAGGTGCGCGGCACCAATGTGATGCTGGGCTATTTCAAGAATGAAGAAGCCACCCGCGCCTCCTTTACCGAGGACGGCTGGATGAAGACGGGCGACATGGGCGTGCTCGACGCCGAGGGCAACCTCTTTATAAGGGGCCGCAGCAAAACCATGATCTTAGGGCCGAGCGGACAGAACATCTATCCCGAAGAAATCGAAGACGTGATCAATTCGATGAACCTCGTTTCCGAATCCTTGGTGATCGATGCCGGCAACGGCAGGCTGGAGGCCTTGATTTATCCCGATTTCGACACCGCCGACAAAACAGGCGTGGATATGGCGCAATTGCAGGCCATCATGGAACAGAACCGGGTGGCGGCCAACGCGGCCTTGCCCGCCTACAGCCAAATCAGCAAAGTGAAAATCATGACGGAAGAGTTTGAAAAGACGCCCAAGCGCAGCATCAAACGCTTCCTCTATCAGGCACATAAAGAATAATAAGGAAATGGATACCTCTTCGAAAGCCATACGCAAGGCATTTCTCGATTTCTTTGAATCCAAAGGGCATCAGATCGTGCCCTCCGCCCCTATGGTGGTCAAGAACGACCCCACGCTGATGTTCACCAACGCCGGCATGAACCAGTTCAAGGATATCTTTCTCGGCAACACGC
>CAYVJX010000019.1:0-17344 GCA_964451895.1 uncultured Bacteroidaceae bacterium
GAAATGCCGAACATTTTCCAGTTTACATAGACCGTCGGATAGTTTTTGTAAGGACGAATCCATTCTTTTATGTCGGTTTCTTTTCTCAGACAGATGAATTCATCCAGATCGATATAGGCAATCCAATCTGTATGGTTTTTGTGGCGTTTAAAGCAATCAAGATAAGCCGATAGTTGTCCTGATTCTATTGGCCAATCAGTTAACGTTACTATTCCCGATTCGATATAGGGTTGTAAAACTTCAAGGTAGTTGTCTTCAGAAAAGTTATTGTATAGATAAAAATGCTCGACACCCACAAGGATATGAAATTCAATCCACTCCCGTAGAAACATGGCTTCGTTCCTAAAGATTGCACAGATAGAGAATGTATATGTTTTTCGGACGTCGGCCGAACATTTAAAGGAGGCTTGCGAGCAATACAGCATCCTGGTTATCCAAGAAATGAGATATCTATATTGACGAAAACTCCACCAAAACAATCCTTTCTTGCGTAATTCCACTTGTGCGATATATTGCCGCTTTCCAGCCTTCATCTTAGTTTTTGTTTTGTTTTTCTATCCCACAAAGGTATTAATATATCTTCTTATTTGCAACAAACGGGCAAACGATAAAGGTATTAATATAAGACTGTTATAGCTTGCTAATCAGCAAATCTCGCGTTTTCTCAAGTCGTTCTTCGTTTCCGTATGCTTTTTATGGCTTTATAAGCGGTAATTGCCAAAGGAATATTAAGCTCGCAAAGACGCAAAAGTATTCGATGTTTTAAAGAAATCTTTCGATAGTATTTGTTTTTCTTATAATTAGGAAAGATTTCATACATATTGTCTATGATCTTCCGCATATGGATATGTGCCGGTTCTGAAAATCTTGTAAAACATCCAATTAATGTGTTTCGATAATATAGGTTGATGAAAGTATAATCAATTTCATCTTTATAGGATTCATAGAATCCTAATCGTTTCATATTCTCTAAATATTGTAAGGTGGTATCCATACGGTCGAAGAAATGGTAATTGTCGAGACCTCGTGTGACGGAGATATTACTACAACGATAATGATAAAAGCAATCTTCCGTTTGAACGATGTCTTGGGCTGAAAGATGTAGGGCTGAACCAATGGCATTGTCTTCGAAGAGCCTCTTTTCGGGGAAGAACAAATCGTTCTTAAAGAACAAATCTTTTCGAAAAATGCTTGTAACTAATCTAAAACCATTTAAAATGATTGCTCTGTCGCGTTCCGGTTTTGGAAGCCCTATCAGGGATACGCCGTTTCGTATCTTTTCTTTGTGATTGTCATAATCATTAAAATACCATAGTGGGCTTACAATATCCGCATGGTTTTGTATGGCTACTTCGTATAGTATCTCATACATTGACGGACAGACCCAGTCGTCGCTGTCGACAAAACCTATGTAATCAGCCTTGGCTACTCTTATTCCGGCATTTTTAGCTCCTCCCTGACGACGGTTTTCGGGTAGGGAAATAACTTTGATTCGTGGGTCTTTCTGTGCATAACGGTTCAGGATTTCTATGGACTTATCCGGCGAACAATCGTTTATACATATGATTTCAATTTGTTGGAGGCTTTGTTGTATGAGTGAGTCCAAGCATTGTGGTAAGTATGCCTCGACATTGTAGACAGGAACGATGACGCTTATGAGAGGCTTTTCGTTTTCCATTGTGCTTTTGTTTTCTTATATTACAAATGTATTAATATTTCATAACTCCAGCAACAAGAAGAAGGTCTGCTACAAAATGGAAAACACTTTGTTATGCTTGGGTTATATGTGTAAATTGACTTGAAGGACAGAGGATGTCAACTGATGATAGACCATATCGACCTCTTGGTGATACCCTTGTGAAAAAGAGAACAAAGATGTAACTTTACCGTGTGAACGCATTAAGAAAGATTATAAAAGGATTATATCAGTTTCCTATTTCGTTGGTTGTGTACACTTATTTTGTATGCAAGTTTCGGAAGGTGGACTTTATGCATTATAGAGAACTTGCAGATGTTAGGTTTCGCACTCCGAAGTTCTTGGGTTCGGTTTTTCTCTATGGCAATTACAAGGCTATTTCGAAATTGACTCACAGAAGGTTTAATTTTGTTAAGGATTATTGTGAACATGGCGTCTGCTTCTCCGATAATCCCGAGTCGGCGAAGTTGCTGGGATATGTGGATCGTAAGGGGATACGGCGTGTTTATACTTTTAGCCAGCGAAGAAAGAATACATTGGAAGCATTTTTGAAAACAAGAAAATCCAAAGCCGAGGTAATAGCGTTAGGCCCCTACATCTTAGGTGTAGGTAACTTTTTATCTGAAGAAAATTTTAATCACAAGAAGGAAGAGTTAGGGAAGACGCTTTTGGTGTTTCCGACACATACAATAGAGACCAATACAGATTCGTACCGGGCGGACAGGCTGAATATGTCGGTGGAACAAAAGAGAAAGGATTTCGAAACGGTTATGGTGTGTATGTATTGGAATGACGTGCTACATCAAAGTCGAATGATTGAATATTACGAACGGAATGGTTATGTGGTGGTTTCTGCCGGACATCGCAACGACCCTAGATTCTTGAACAGACTTCGGGATATTATCATGTTGGCGGATGTTGTGATGTTGAATTCAGTCGGAACTAATCTGGGATATTCTGTGGCATTGAAGAAGTTGGTATGGTTTGTAGAACGAGAGGATGCAGAAAGGCATGAAGATTTTGCAGATCCTTGTTTGCAGGAATTGTCTGAAAATGTGCAACGGTTGAATGAAAAATGTGTAGGATTGTTTCCTGTAGGGGGGGCGTGTGTTACCGCAGAGCAGATTGATTTTGTGGAAAGTTATTGGGGTAAAAATGAAGACTGAACATTTAAAGGAGAGAACGGCGAAAGGGTTGCTTTGGGGTGGGTTCGGAAATCTGATGCTTCAATTTGCCAGTCTTATTTTTGGAATTTTTTTAGCGAGGTTATTGAATGCCGAAGACTACGGGGTTGTAGGATTGTTGGCTGTATTCAGTCAGTTGGCCAGGGCACTCTGTGAAAGCGGGTTTACCAAAGCATTGGTTAATCGTCCCGGTTTGAGACATAAGGATTACAATGCTGTCTTTTGGTTTAGCATTCTCATCGGTATCGGTTGTTATTTGATTCTTTTCTTTTGCGCTCCATGGATTGCTCATTTCTATGAAGAACCGCGGTTGGTATCTTTGGCACGTTATACTTTCTTATCTATCTTGTTTGCTTGCTTTGGAATGGCACCATCTGCTTATATGTATAAAAGTCTGATGGTTAAGGAGAGAATGATGGCGACATGGATTTCCGTGATAGGTTCAAATGCAGTTGGAGTTTTGATGGCATTTAATGGGTTCGCTTATTGGGGAATTGCTACGCAAAACTTGCTCTATTTTATTATTTTTACAATATGTGCTTTTATTTATTCGCGATGGTGGCCTTCTCTTAAAGTCTCATTCCGTCCCATCAAGGAGATGTTTCCTTTTAGTGTAAAATTGTTGATGACCAACATAGTGAATATTGTGAACGGAAATTTGTTTACAATCTTCTTTGGTAAGTTTTTTTCAGTCAAAGCGGTGGGTAACTACAATCAGGCCAATAAATGGAGTACGATGGGAGATTCTCTTATAACGAGTACGATAGCAAATGTCACGCAACCGGTTTTGGCATCCATCGATGCGGGCACGGAACGTGAGAGATATTATGCCGCCTTTCGGAAATTGGTGCGTTTCACGGCATTTGTGGGCTTCCCTATCATGTTCGGTCTTGCATTCATCGCCCGTGAATTCATTGTGATACTGATTACCGAAAAATGGATAGAAAGTGCCTTGATATTAAGTATTTTATCAATAGGCCATGCATTTTATGTGATTACTTGGGTCTTTTCTGATTTGTTGGCGGAGAGAGGGCGTTCCGGATGGTATCTTTTAGTGTCGTCTGTATCGGGTGGATTGCAAATCCTGAGCTTAATCTTGTTACATCCATATGGCATGGATACAATGTTATACTCGGCGGTCGCCATACAATTTCTGTGTTTGATGTTCTGGTATTCCTTTGTCTGGAGAGAGGTGGGCTATAAACTATGGCATCTCGTCGGTGATGTGTTTTCGTATGCGGGTATCGCCGCCATAGCCATCGGTGTGGCCTATTGGTTGCTCAGATGGATAGGAATCACGAATATCTATCTTTCTATTGTGTTGAAAGTGACGATAGTGGCGGCTTTGTATATCGGAGGGCTGTATCTGACCAAGTCGGTGATGTTGCGGGAGAGTTATCAATACCTGAAGGGTATATTGTGCTCGATGCGGGGAAGGGGCAGGAGGACAAATGAAAAATTTTAGTAAGTCTTTTTGATAAAATATAATGAAGATGGAAGCTGTTAGACTGTCAGTAATCATTTGCACATACAATCGCGACAAGTACATTTATAATGTTTTAAAAAGCATTGCCGAGAATGATTTCCCGAAAGATCGGTATGAAATCGTGTTGGTGAACAATAATTGTACCGATCAGACAGAGTGTGAGTGTTCGCGTTTTCTGCAAGATTTTTCGAATGTGGATTTGAAGATCTTTAAAGAAACCCATCAAGGCCTGTCTTATGCGCGCAACAGAGGCATATCGGAAGCGGGTGGCGATGTTTTGGTGTATGTGGATGACGATGCGGTGGTAAATTCTGAATACTTGAAGACCTATGCCGATTTTTTTGACACGCATCCTGAAGTCGATGCCGCGGGAGGGCGAATAGTTCCCCGATACGAAACGAGCGAACCTGATTGGTTTTCGAAATATACGCGGCAACTTATTACGGCCCAATTAGATTTTGGCAAGAAAGAACGTCGTTTCCCCAAAGGAAAATTTCCGGGGGGAGGCAATGCGGCATATCGGAAAACCGTGTTTGATAGGGTCGGGTTCTTTAATGTGGAGTTGGGGCGGAAAGGTACGGGCCTTATCGGGGCGGAAGAAAAAGACCTTTTCGATAAAATGACAGACCAAGGCATTCAGTTTTTCTATTTGCCGGATGCTGTTTTGTATCATATCATCCCTGACTCCAAACTGACGAAGGATTATTTTGAGAGATGGACCTATGCGATAGGAAAGAGCGAGTATCTGCGTACCCGTTCTTCAAGGAAGAAATATGTAAAACGTATTTTCCGAGAGATTGTTAAATGGGGAGGTACGGTTGTATTGTGGTTACGTTTTCTGGTGAGTCTGCAACCGAATAAGGGGAACAAATTGATTCGCTTCCGCTATAATGTGACACGGGGTTTGTTGGGACGATAGGAGTGGGGAGTCCATAGGCGAAATTTTTGTTGTTTAACAGAGGAGAAAGAGTAAGATATGAAGGATTGGGTTTGCGTTGAACCTTTGGCGGTTGAGTAAGCGATGGCGTGTTATCGGAAGAGGGGATGGAGCCATGAGAGCATTGGTAAGGTGTCTTGTGCGCAAGGTGAGCTATGAACCGCAAACGGTGGAGCAGGCAAGGGAAATCCTGTATGCTGTTTCTCCTGACAAATATTCCTCGGGGCTTTGTCAAAATAAGATTCTTCCCCCGGAAACGGATTTGATGATCATTATGCCGGTTTACAAGGTGGAGCGGTATTTAGACAAGGCCATACGTTCCGTATTGGAACAAGAAACGCGGTATAGTTTTAAATTGGTTATCGTTAACGATGGTTCTCCCGATAAGAGTGCGCAAATCATAAGCCGTTATGAATCGGACAGCAGGGTAAGGGTTCTCAACAAGGAAAACGGAGGGGTGGCGAGTGCCCGTAATTTAGCGTTGTCCGAAATCGCGGCCAAATACATAACCTTTGTGGATTCGGATGATGCCTTGGCCGCGGGTGCCATAGAGGCGCTTATGACGAAGGCGTTTTCTCTCGATGCCGATATTGTGACGGGCAATTTTGTATGGGTTTATAAGAACGGGAAGCGGAAATATTCGAGGATTCATAAGTCGGAATGTTATGAATATCCTATCCATCTGCCTACGTTTGCATGGGGAAAGGTGTTTAAGGCAGAACTTTTTGAGATGGTGCACTTCCCTGATTATTGGTATGAGGACGCTATGTATATGTTTTTGGTCTATCCGTTTGTGAATAGAGTGGCGACGATAAGTGATTGTATATACGAGTATCTTGTAAATCCTAATGGCTACAGCCATGTGGATTGGAAAGCGAAAAGGAGGGTTGAGGCTGTGTATTTGATATCGCAAATGCTTGAAGATGAGAAAAATGTGAATAGGGGGTAAGTTCAACGATATACAGAGAAAGTGGTATGTGTATGACCGGTTTTTGAGTAATTTGCGTGTTGTTTTTTCTCGTACTTTGTTTTTGGGAGAAGCGGTGCGACAAGCCGTATTCACCGTGGATGTACATCTTTTCAAGACTTATTTCGCAGGCATGAGAACCGATAAGGACTATTTGAAAAATTTTGAGAAGGCTTTGCTGAATGAAGATTACAAAGCCTATTTGTCGGCGTGCTTTATGTAATCCTTGTTATTCTCGTTGGTTTAACGTTTAAACCGAATATGGCTCTGTGCCATGGGTGGGCTATAAACAACGTGAGAGCGTTTTCGTTTTATGCAAATAAATGACTATTTTTGTAGTCCCTTTGCCAAAAGGGACTACTTTGCCAAACACAAATAATAGAGGTAAAATGCAAATATATCTTAAGGATCGTTGTACGGCTTACCATTACTTGTTGTCTCAACGTAAGGGTACGAAAGAGGCGTTTATGAGTGCTCTTGGTGAAGGATATTTTACCGATTTTCGTAATGTGGGTTACATCAAGGAAGATGTAAACGGAAAATGGGAAGAGAGATGGCAACTTACGGATTTTGGCGAACAACAGGCACAAGCATATCTAGATTTGGCCGGGCTGATAGGGATGTATTCTCAAGGCATTAAGGAATAATACTTAGTAGTTATTATTGTAAGGAGGGGTACAGCATATCTGAGGTCTTTTACTGTATTTTTTGGTATCCCACATTATTTCACGGTCGGTTGACGGTTCGTTGGGATTATGTTGTGAACGACTACGACATAAGTGACAGTGATAAGATAGAAGAAAAACATCTTGTTTCGATAACCCTTCTCGAAAACGGGAACTTACGGATTACATCCAAATTTGGATTGGGAAAAGAATCGCAAATTGAGACAGCGGAAGTCTTATTGGAGAGGACTCTTCCCGATAGTGACGACGGTTTTGTTCAATATAAGGCTCTGATTGAAAAGAGACCACAAGCGTTTGATGTGGCTAAATACAAAGGGACTTTATGTAGAGGTATTTACCACTTATGCAAGGGGTTTTATCACGAACACGAGACGAATCAGGAAAGAGACTCGGCTCTACCAGGATGCCTTTCGGACCAGAAAATCGCCATAGAAAAATCTGACAATAAAGCTCTTGAATATTATCTTTCAAACTATGAAAATGTATTCAATTCTTATGCGAAAGAAATATCAGGAGACAACAGGCTGTTGGAGATGTTGGAGGCCAAGCAACCATTGAGCATGTATTCTTTTGCCAATAATACAAAAACAACGGTGTTGGAAAAGGTAGGGGAATTGAATAAAAAATGTGAAAATGCCCTGATAGAATATGCTTATTGCAAAACGCTATTAACCTCCTTGAGAAATAAAAGTTTTCATCATGATTCAGTTGTTGCTTTTGATGGACAGGAGGTTGAAAGTAAGCATCAAATTGAACATCGGAATATAGCACAAAATATTCGTAATGCCGTACGCTATATAGAAGCTATACGGCACAAAAATCAAGTTCGGTTAAGTGTAGCGCTCTCCCAAATGATAGCGGGCAATGTGGCGGAAACCAAGGAAATGCTAAAGAAAAGCGATGTGCTTGCCCATCTGAGTGTTTTTGTTTCTATTATAAGTTTGTATGTAGCACTTGCTTTTGGTATTAGGGATTATGTTGTTGCAGATTATCCCGACACCGTAAGTTTTTGGTATTGGGTTGGAGTGATATTGTGTGGTATAATGGCTTTTGCAATCTTTTTGTTTGCGCAAAAGTGGAAGAATAAGAAATGTTTGCGTAGAAAATAATCATTTTTTGTAGCTTTCAACTGACGTTAAATTGTTGGTGGCACTTTGGGATATCACACTTTTCCGATAGAATCTCTAATACAATCCCCATTCCCTCATTGTGTCAGGAACACGCGCCAGCTGCCTTCCCTCTCGCCGCGTTCCACATACTTCTTGGATGTCAGTTGGGGCAACATCTTCTGTGCTGCAGTCATACTGTCATTTCTCTCGTGTAAGAACAATAAAAAGGGTTGCAATATTACAACCTTTTTCAAAACATTTTGCTCGAAATTGCATTTTCCCGACCGAACTTTTAGGAAAAATCCACACTTTTCTGACCGAACTTCCGGTAGGATTCACCCCAATCCTCGCCCATGCTAATCCAAAATTTCAGTATAATTTTTCGGATTATAATCCAAGATTTCTATATGATTTTTTGGCTTACGGCTAGATGATTTATATCTTTGTGTTCGGAAAAGTCTTGAAAAGGCTTTATGAACATTTTGTAAATGAAAATATTGAAACCATGGCATATATAGAACGTCAATTGCAGGCCGTTATAGAGCAGCGTATGTTTCGCGGCAAGGCCATTGTGCTGATAGGGGCAAGACAGGTGGGGAAAAGCACGTTGTTCAAACAGATTCTGGCCTCTCGGGAAATGCAGGTACATAAAGAACACATACTTAGTCTTGATTGTGACGATCCAAAGGTTCGGGCAGTGTTGGAACAGGCTAATCTGACGGAATTGCGTCAGTTGGTGGCCGGCAACCGCATCGTCATGATAGACGAGGCGCAGCGTGTAGCGGGCATCGGTCTTACCCTGAAAATGATAACCGATCATTTTCCCGATGTGCAACTGCTCGTTACCGGATCATCTTCCTTTTTGTTGCAGGATAAACTCAACGAACCCCTTACGGGTCGCAAGTTCGAGTATCATCTGTATCCGGTTTCCACGCAGGAGTTGTATCACGATGGCGGATTGGTGCGCGTGAAGCAAACCTTGGAGTCTCGTCTGATTTACGGGTCGTATCCCGATGTCATCAACAATGCCGAAGACAGGCGTTCGATTCTGATGAATCTGTCGGGCAGTTATCTGTATCAGGATTTGCTTTCGATGGAGGGGGTGCGCAAACCGGTCTTACTGGAGAAACTGTTGGTGGCACTGGCCTTGCAGGTGGGCAGCGAGGTGTCGTATAATGAGTTGGCACAGACGGTGGGAACTGATAGCAAAACCATAGAGAAATACGTGGACCTGCTGGAAAAATGCTATGTAGTTTTCCGGCTTTCGGCGCTGAACCGTAATGTGCGCACCGAACTCAAAAAAGGCAAGAAGATATATTTTTACGACAACGGCATCCGCAATGCGTTGATTCAAAACCTCAATCCTCTTGTTTTAAGGCAGGATGCCGGCGCATTGTGGGAGAATTTCTTTATCGCGGAACGCATCAAGTACAACCACTACAACGGTCGGTATGTCAATGCCTATTTTTGGCGCACGACCCAGCAGCAGGAGATTGATTATATAGAAGAAACCGATGGCACCATGACGGCCTTCGAGATGAAGTGGAACCCAAAAAAAGCACATGCGGCCATACCCACCTCATTCCTGAACGCGTATCCCGTCAAGGAAACGGCGGTCATCACCCCGGACAATTATCTGGATTGGGTGAAATAAAAAGCCGTATCGGGGCTGTTTTTCTTTCCGGCTTTGTTTAGCGTTCGAACCGAATATAGCTTTGCGCCATCGGTTTGTAGTGGGGATCGTCCCACAGCGGGCTTGAAATCATTAGGTCGGCGCTGATGCGGTTGCAGGCGATGGGCACGTTGTGCAGGCGGCATTGACGCAGGAGCATCTGTATGTCGGCTTCGTGCGGCTGGGCATTGAGGTCGTCGATAAGGAAAATGGCGAAGTCTATCTCGTTGCGCACCACCATGGCGGCAATCTCGGCATCGCCACCCATAGGGCCGGACTGCATACGTTGAACATCCGCCTCGATACCGGCTTCCTTGAACATATCCTGAATCAATCCGCCGGTGGTTCCCGTGCATACCAAGCGGTGCCGCGAAAGATATTCGGCGTTGAACTTGGCCCAGTCCACCATATCGGCTTTTCTATGATCGTGCGCCACAAGGGCTATCGTGAGTCGTTTCTTCATGGTTTCGATAAATTTTTATGTGCAAAGATACGGAAATACACGCGAGATTGGCGTTGTTTCTCCAACGGAACCTTGTTCTTACCGCCGTATCTCGGAGCAGAGGATGGCGGCGGCGATGGCGGCGTTGAGCGATTCAGCGCCCGTGGCGGCGTGTTTGGGGAATGCGGGAATCGTGAGCCGCCGGTGCACGGCGTTTTCAAAGTCGGGAGCGATGCCGTGCGCCTCGTTGCCGATGATATACCAGGCGTTGGTGGTGTTGAGCAGGGTCTTGTAGAGATTCTCGCCGCGCATGAACGTGCCGGCCACCTCCACGGGAGCGGGCTTTTGCCGCATGATTTCGAGAAACCGTTCACGCGGAGCCTCATATACCGGCACCATCGCCACCGAACCCATCGAAGCCTGCACGCATTTGGGCTGGAAAACATCGGCGCAGCCCTCGGTGCAGAGAATACGGTCTATGCCGAACCAATCCGCCATGCGCACGATGGTGCCCATATTGCCCGGGTCGCGCACCTGGTCCAACAGCAGGCTCACGCCTGAACAGATTTCTTGGGTATCGGGCAGCGCGGTATCGGGCTGGGAGCACAACATCCATACTTCCTGCGGGCATTCCAGACCGCTGATGCGTTCCAGTTCCTTGGTCGAGACTTCTATCTTCTCTACCTGCCGCCCGTTCCTGCGTTCCCAGGCGAGCAGCGCCTGTTGGTTCTTTTCCTCGTTCCACCAGGATTCAAGCGCCAATATCTTTTCTATCTGCATATCCGATTGCAGCAATACCTCCGCCACTTTGGGCGTTTCGGCCACGAATACGCCGTCTTGACGGCGGAATTTCTTTTGTTGGTAGCTTTTGAATTGTTTTATCTGGGCAGAACCGAGCATAGGGCAAACAGGCTTAAGGGAGGGGATGATACGAAAAAAGCCGCTTCGGAAAAGAGGCGGCTTCTTTCTTGTTGGGTTGTAAAACCAGCCGATACGTTATTCTGCGTAAACGTCCAGTTCGATTTCGGCTTTGACTTCGCGGTGCAAGTCGATTTTCGCCTTGTGGTGGCCGATTTCCTTGACGGCTTCACCGGGAATGGTGATCTTCTTGCGGTCGATGTCGATGTTGTGCTGTTCTTTCAAAGCGTCGGAAATCTGAATCGTGTTCACCGAACCGAAAATCTTGCCGGAAGTACCCGCTTTGGCGGCAATCTTTACGATAAGGCCGTTCAACTGGGCTGCCAATGCTTCGGCATCCTGCTTGATCTTTTCTTCTTTGAAAGCGCGTTGCTTGATGTTTTCGGCACGCATTTTCTTCATGCCCGGAGTAGCCATCACGGCATAACCCTGCGGAATGAGGAAGTTGTTGGCGTAACCGTTCTTAACCGTAACGATATCGTCTTTGTAGCCCAATTTGGCTACGTCTTTCGTCAAAATAATTTCCATTCTCTTGTCCTCCTTACTTTAACAAGTCACCTACATAGGGCATGAGTGCCAAATGGCGGGCGCGTTTGATGGCCTGGGCCACTTTCTTCTGATATTTCTGCGACGTGCCGGTAATGCGGCGGGGCAGGATCTTGCCCTGTTCGTTCACGAATTTCAAAAGGAAGTCGGCATCCTTGTAGTCGATATATTTGATACCGCTCTTCTTGAAACGGCACCATTTTTTCTTCTTGGTATCTACCGCAATCGGGGTCAGATATTTAATGTCGTTATCTACTGCCATCGCTGTACTATTTTTCGGGATTTACACTAGCTTCTTTCTTGGCGGCATGCTTCTTCTCGTTGTAGGCGATAGCATGCTTGTCCAACTTGGTGGTGAGGAAACGCAACATCTTTTCATCGCGGCGGAAAGCGGTTTCCAACACGTCGATGGCTTTTCCTTCGGCCTTGAACTCTATCAGGTAATAGAATCCGGTGGCTTTCTTCTGGATGGGATAGGCCAGTTTCTTCAATCCCCAATCGTCTTCAAAGACGATTTCGGCACCTTGCTCAACGAGCAGGTTCCGGTACTTCTTTACCGCTTCCTTCATCTGTTCTTCAGACAAAACGGGAGTCATAATGAAAACGGTTTCGTACTGATTCATCGTTTTACTTTGTTAAAGGTTAATAATAACTTGTGCTTCTGTGCCTACGCAAAAAGCGTGCAAAGGTAAGAAAAAATAATGGATTGTGCAACAGAATTTTTCCGTTTATCGCCGGAAAGCGTGTATCTTGGGGATAAAAACGCCGGCCGCCGTGGTGTCTTTCTGCCGAAATTTGTAATTTTGTCAGTTCGCCCCTTGTCTAAGGAAAAGAAGGGGCGGCAAGATGTGGACCGATGTTTGGGTTCGCTCGTAAATAGCAGATATTATGGAAGATTTTGTGGTTTCGGCGCGGAAGTACCGCCCGGATACGTTCGATACGGTGGTAGGGCAGCAGGCCATCACCACCACGCTCAAGAACTCGATCAAGAACGGGCATCTGGCGCAGGCCTTCCTGTTCTGCGGGCCGAGAGGGGTGGGCAAGACTACCTGCGCCCGTATTCTGGCGCGTACCATCAACTGTATGAACCCCGGACCCGATTTGGAACCTTGCGGCGAATGCGAGTCCTGCCGTGGGTTCAAGAACAACGCCTCCCAGAATATCTATGAACTGGACGCGGCTTCGAACCGTTCGGTGGATGCCATGCGGGCTCTGGTGGAACAGGTGCGGATTCCGCCGCAAGTGGGAAAATACAAGGTGTATATCATCGATGAAGTGCACATGCTTACTTCCGAAGCCTTCAACGCTTTTCTCAAAACTTTGGAAGAACCGCCCGCCTACGCCAAATTCATCTTGGCGACCACCGAAAAGAACAAGATTCTGCCCACGATTCTGAGCCGTTGCCAGATTTTCGACTTCAAGCGCATCGGCGTGGAAGACATCGTGAACCACCTCAAATCCATCTGCCAGAAGGAAAATATCGGCTGCGAGGAAGATGCCTTGCGGGTCATCGCCCAAAAAGCGGACGGCGGTCTGCGCGATGCCCTCTCGATGTTCGACCAGATCGTGAGTTTTTCGGGCAACAGCCTCACCTACAAGCAGGTGATTTCGATGCTGAATATTCTCGACTACGAAACCTATTTCGAGATGTTCGGTTATTTCCAGAGCGGCGACGTGCCGTCTTGCCTCAATCTTTTCAACAAGGTGCTTGAGAACGGGTTCGACGGGCATGTCTTTGCCGACGGGCTCAGTGGTCATCTGCGTTCCCTTTTGTTGATGCAGGATGCCCGCACGGCGGAGTTGTTGGAAAGTTCGCCCCAGTTGCGCGACCGTTATCGCGAACAGACCTCCCGATGCTCGATAGTCCAGCTGTTGCAGGCCTTGGAACTCTGCAACCAATGCGATTTGCAATACCGCGAAAGCAACAACAAGCGCCTGTTGGTGGAAATGTTGCTGTTGCAGCTTGTACGTTTGTTCGCGCCCGCGTCTTTGGGCGCCAGGGGCGGGGAGGCTCCGGCTTCCGCCCTGGGGGAGCCCGTGGCGCCGCCCGTCAAGGCGGTTGAAACGGTAAAGGCAGCGCCTGTGGCCGTGGAACAAGTTGCGGCAAGGCCTGTCGCGCCGCAAGCTCCGGCACCGCCGCCGGCATCTCCGCAGACCGGGGAACAGCAAACGGTCGCTTCCCGACCCGTAACACCTCCAGCCGCACAGGAAGTCCCGCAGGCAGGATTCCGTCCTACCCGCGGGCTGAGCAGCATGGGGTCTTTGAAAAACCTGTCGTTGCAGGTGGAGACCGCTCCCGTGCAAGAAAAAGCCGTGCCTGCGGCAGACCGGCCTTTGGAGGCGGAAACCTTTGCGGAAGTGTGGAAACGGTATCTGGAGAAAATCAAGGAGGCGCGCCCCAGCCTTTATTCCATATTGGCCTCGTCCGCGCCCGAACCGGAGGCCGATGGCCGGGTGGTGCTCCATGTGGCCAACCAGTCTTCGCAAGAAGCCATGGAGAAAGATGCCCTGGAGGTGCTTTCCTATCTGCGAGCGGAACTGAAGAACGGCAAAGTGGATTTTTGCTACCGTATCGATGAAAACCGGGAATTGGCCGCCAAGCCCTATACACCGAACGAGAAGTTCATGCAGATGGTCAAGAACAATCCCGAATTGAAGAACTTCAAAGACACCCTGCATCTCGAATTGGAGTTCTGAAAAAGTTGAAAAGGATAATTTAAAAACAGTATATCGCTATGAAAAACAAATTTTTGTGTTTTATCGGATGCTTGCTTGCCTTGTCTTTTGCAGGCATGGCGCAAGAAGCCGTGAACCTGGACGAGCCTTTGAGTCTGGATCCTCAAGTGCGTTACGGGGTATTGGACAACGGACTTACGTATTATATCCGTAAGAACGCCAAACCCGAAAACCGCGTGATGCTGCAATTGGCGGTGAACGCCGGTTCGATTTGTGAGACCGAAGCCCAGCGCGGCTTGGCTCACTTTACCGAACACATGCTTTTTAACGGCACTCAGCATTTTCCCAAGAACAAACTGGTGGATTTCCTGCAGAAAACCGGTGTCCGTTTCGGGGGCGACATCAACGCTTACACCATTTTTGACGAAACGGTGTATATGCTTGAGATTCCCACCGACAAGGAAGGCATGCTCGAAAGCGGCTTCCAGGTGTTGGAAGACTGGGCGCATCTGGCCAGTATGGAAACCGCCGACATCGACGATGAACGCGGCGTCATCATTGAAGAATGGCGTATGGGACTGGGCGCGCAAGACCGTATGCGCAAGAAGATCTTTCCCGTTATCTTCGGCAATTCGCTCTATGCGGAACGTTTGCCGATAGGCACGGTGGAAAACCTGCGCACGTTCAAGCCCGAAGAAATCCGCAAGTTCTACAAGGACTTTTACCGTCCCAACCTGCAGGCGGTCATCGTGGTGGGCAATATCGAACCCGACGATGCCGAAAAGATGATCAAGAAGCATTTTGCCGGCATCAAGAACCCTGCGCCCGAAAAGAAACGCGAATACGCCACCATTCCCGACAATATCGAACCGATTTTTGCCGTGGCCACCGACCCGGAAGCCACCGCTTCTTCGGTGGAAATCTATATCAAGCACCCGCATAAGGTGAACCGCACGGTGGGCGACTACCGCGAGGGCATCATCAATGTGCTGGTAAGCCAGCTTATGCAGGCCCGTTTCATGGAACTGGCGCAAGACCCGCAATGCCCCATGGTGATGGGTTCGATGGGCGAAACCGACCTGGTGCGCAACACCGATATCTTTGTGGTGAGCGCCATGGCCAAGCCCGGCATGATCGGCGAGGCCTTTACGTTGCTGTTGCGCGAAATGATGCGTGTGGACAAATTCGGCTTTGAACCTACCGAATTGGAACGCGCCAAACAGAACGTGCAGTCTTTCTACGAAAGTGCCTTGAACGAGGCCTCGAACCAGAATTCGAACAACCTGGCCGCCGAATATGTGGAACATTTCCTTAAAGGAACGGCCGCTCCCGGCATCGAAGCCGAATACGCCATGATGGAAGCCGTACTGCCCGGCATCACGGCCGAGGAAGTGAGCCGTTACGTGCAGGAAAGGATTACCGAAAACAATATGCTGGTGGTGGTGAACGCTCCCGAAAAAGAAGACGTTCCCGTGCCTTCGGCGGAAGACCTCAAAAAACTCTACGAAGACTCGAAAACCATGGAAGTGGAACCTTATGTGGACCGCGTGAGCATGGAACCCCTGTTGGAATTGCCGGCAAGACCCGCTTCGGGAGCCCGTATCGTGCAAGAGAACAAGGCTTTCGGTATTACCAAAGTGAGGCTGTCGAACGGTATCGAAGTGGTGTTGAAACCTACCGATTTCAAGAACGATGAGATATTGATGTCGGCCTACGCTTTCGGGGGCACTTCGTTGGCCGAAGACGATGCCTATATGGATGCCAAGTTCTGCCAGGCCATCCAGGCACAGTCGGGGCTGGGCAATTTCGACCAGACCATGCTGATGAAGCAGGTTTCGGGCAAGAACCTGAGCCATAGTTTCGTGGTGGGCGACTATACGTCCGAAGTGGCGGCTTCCAGTTCGGTAAAGGATTTTGAGACCATGCTCAAGATAAACTACCTTACCTTCACCGCGCCCCGTAAAGACGGCAAGGCGGCGCAAAAGACCCTTACCAACCTCAAGAACCAAATCCGTTTCTTAGGCAACAACCCTATGTATTTCTTTATGGATACGTTGGTCAAGGAAGCTTCGAACCACGATCCGCGTGTTTTCCTTTTCCCCTCCGCAAGCCAGCTGGAAGACATCGACAGCAACAAGGCTTTTGCGTTCTATTGCGCCCAACTCGATGATCCGGGTGCGTTCAAATACTATATTGTGGGTAATTTCCAGATAGACGACGCTTTCTTGTCCTTGCTCGAAACCTATCTCGGTTCGCTGCCGGCAAAAGGCACCACGCCCACTTTCAAAGACCGTTCCGTGCCGATGCCTGAGACCACCACCGATATCCGTGTGCAGAAGGGTTCCGCCGAACAAGGCATGGTGGGTATCGTGTTGCGTTCTCCCATCGATTGGAAGAAAGTGGAAGACCGCACGGCCTTGTCTTATTTCAAGGATATCATGGAAATAAAGATGCTGGAGAAGATCCGCGAAGAAATGGGCGGTGTGTATAGCCCGATGCTGGAAATCGAGTTTGAAACCTACCCGAAAGGAAGCGTGTCCTTTATGGTGATGTTCGGTTGCGATCCTCAGAATGCCGACACGCTGACCGCCGCCGTTCTGGATGAAATCCGTCATATCATGAACCAAGGGCCGGACCAAGAGGTGATCGACAAGGTACGTGAATTGAAAAAGCGCAACTTCGAAAGCATGAGCCAGAAAAACGAAGCCTGGCTGCTGTGGATCAAGAACGCCGATTATTGCGGCACGGACCTGAACCGGCTCACCGCCGAGGCGCAGGAAAAAGAAGCCGCCTCGATGACCGCCAAGAAGATTCAGAAAGCGGTCAAGAAATATTTCGGAAAGATGGTTTACACCCGGGTGGTGCTTGAACCTGACCCGGAAGAGTTGGAAGAAGACTGGGATTGATTCCCGCTACGAGATACCCCCGTTCCTGAACGGGGGTATTTTGTTTTATGGCGGGTTGCCGTTTTGTACTAAATTTAATAACTTCGTGCCCTATAACTCAGAAAAGGCTATGTTATACG
>CAYVJX010000020.1:0-16642 GCA_964451895.1 uncultured Bacteroidaceae bacterium
AGCATCACCATTTTAGGAACGGCGGAATAAACGGAACATGTTCGATTTCGGTTCACAAGAGATAGAATACCTTAAAGGCGTAGGCCCTGCCAAGGCTCAAGTATTGAAAGCCGAAGCGGGCATACGTACCTATTGGGACCTGTTGAATTATTTTCCGTTCCGATATATCGAAAAAGGAAATTTCATCAAGATCGGGCAGATTCGCGACGACCGCAACCCGGTGGCGATAAGGGGCCGGATTACCGGCATCGCCGAAAAAGGATTCGGCAAAAGCAAACGCTTTACCGCCCGGCTCACCGATGAAACGGGAAGCATCGAATTAGTCTGGTTTTCGGGCATCAAATGGATTTCGCAAAAGGTCAAGACCAACGCCTTTATCAGCGCTTTCGGGAAACCGGTAATCTTTAACCACCAACTGAGCCTCAACCATCCCGAAATCGAGACCATAGACCCCGACAAACCTGCCGAGGGAGAGGGCTTGGGCATACAGCCACTCTACCCCTCCACCGAGAACATGAAGAACCGGGGACTTTCGGCCAAGGTGATGGCGGGCATCACACAGAACCTGTGCCGTCAGGCCTACAAAAGCATTCCCGAAATACTGCCGCCCCATATCGTGGGCCGTTACCGACTGCTTTCCCGAGAGGATGCCTACCGGCAGATACACCATCCCGACAGCCTAGCCTTTGCCGAAGCGGCGCGCCAACGCCTCAAGTTTGAGGAACTGCTGTTCCTGCAACTCAAGATTCTCAAGCAGAAACTGCGCGCCAGCAAGGTACGCGGCTTGGTTTTCGACAAGGTGGGCGATCATTTCCTGTATTTTTTCAACAACAATCTTGCCTTTGAACTTACCGGCGCGCAAAAGCGTGTGGTAAAGGAAATACGCGGCGACACCCGCACCGGCTATCAGATGAACCGCCTCCTGCAAGGGGATGTGGGCAGCGGAAAAACCATCGTGGCCTTGATGTGCATGTTGCTGTCGGTGGATAACGGATTTCAGGCCTGCCTGATGGCCCCCACCGAAATTTTGGCGAAACAACATTTTGCAAGCCTGTCGAAAATGCTTGCCAAGATGAGCGTGCGCATCGGATTGCTCACGGGTTCGACCACCAAAAAAGACCGCGACATCTTGCTGAACCTGCTGGCCGACGGGCAGATGCACCTGCTGGTGGGCACACACGCGGTATTGGAAGACGATGTGGTGTTCAAGAACCTCGGACTGGCGGTAATAGACGAACAACACCGTTTCGGCGTGGCGCAACGCGCCCGGCTGTGGGCTAAAAGCAAGATTCCGCCCCATGTGCTGGTAATGACCGCCACCCCCATTCCGCGCACGCTCGGCATGACCCTTTACGGCGACTTGGAAGTGTCGGTAATCGATGAACTGCCGCCCAACCGCAAGCCGGTAAAGACCCTGCACCTTACCGACAGAGACCGTTTGAAACTCTTTGCCTTCATGCGGCAGGAAATAGCCAAAGGCCGGCAGGTCTATATCGTGTATCCGCTTATCCAGGAGTCGGAGAATTCGGATCTGAAAGACCTGATGGACGGCTATGAAAGCATAAGCCGCGCCTTTCCGATACCCGACTACCAGCTGAGCATCGTGCACGGAAAGATGAAAGCCGAAGCGAAGGAATTCGAGATGCAGCGGTTCAAGAAAGGCGAAACGCAAATCATGGTGGCGACCACGGTTATCGAGGTGGGCGTGGATGTGCCCAACGCCAGCGTGATGGTTATCGAGAACAGCGAGCGTTTCGGGCTGGCGCAACTGCACCAGCTGCGCGGCCGTGTGGGTCGTGGCGCGGAACAGTCGTTCTGCATCCTGATGAGTTCCGACAAACTGAGCCAGGACGCCCAAGAACGCATCAACACGATGGTGGCCACCAACGACGGTTTCAAGATTGCCGAAGCCGACCTGAAACTGCGCGGCCCGGGCGACTTGCAGGGAACGCGGCAGAGCGGTCTTCTGGCCCTGAAACTGGCGGACATCGTGCAAGACGAAAACATCGTGCGCGCCGCCCGTTATTCGGCCACGGAAATACTTCAGGAAGACCCCGACCTGGTGAAGCCCGAACACCAAGGTCTGGCAAAGGAATTGCAGAAAGAGGGGAAAGAAAACTTCTGGGCAAAAATAAGCTGACATGGAAAGCAAACAACTATCCGTATATGGAGCGCGGGCGCACAACCTGCAGAACATAGACCTGACGCTTCCGCTCAACAGACTCATCGTGATCACCGGCTTGAGCGGCAGCGGCAAATCCTCTATCGCCTTCGATACCATCTACGCCGAGGGGCAACGCCGCTATATGGAAACCTTTTCGGCCTACGCCCGCCAATTTATCGGTACACTGGAACGCCCCGACGTGGATAAAATCGAGGGGTTGAGCCCGGTGATCGCCATCGAACAGAAGACCACCAACAAAAACCCCCGTTCCACGGTGGGCACCGTTACCGAAATCTACGATTACCTGCGTTTGCTCTTTGCCCGTATCGGGGAAGCCTATTCCTACATTACCGGTGAGAAAATGGTCAAATACACCGAGGAGCAGATTCAAGACCTGATTCTGAAAGACTACGAAGAGAAACGCATCCTGATTCTGGCGCCTCTGGTAAGCGGCCGCAAAGGGCATTACCGCGAACTGTTCGAGAGCGTGCGCAAACAAGGCTATCTTAAGGTGCGTGCCGACGGCGAGATTACCGACCTTACTTTCGGCATGTACCTGGACCGCTACAAAACGCACGACATCGAGGTGGTCATCGACAAAATGACGGTGAACGAAAAGAGCAAGAGCCGTCTTTCGCAAAGCATCAAAGCTGCCTTGAAACAAGGCAAGGGGCGTGTGATGATTTATGATGAAGCCACCCAAAAGGCGCATTATTACAGCAAGACCTTGATGTGCCCCACCTCCGGCATCTCTTATCCCGAACCCGAGCCCAACACTTTTTCGTTCAACTCGCCTTACGGAGCCTGTCCGGTGTGCAACGGGCTGGGGAAAGAGATCTTTCCCGACATGGACAAAATCATTCCCGACCCGAACCTCTGCATCAACCAGGGCGGGTTGGTACCCATCAGCACCGACAAGAAAGACAGCCATCTGGGAGAAGGCTGGATTCTTTCGCAAATAGAACTGATCGGAAAGGTTTACGGTTTCGATTTGCGCACGCCTATCAAGCGAATCCGCAAGGAAGGGATCGACGCCATTCTGAACGGTGAACACAAATGCGTGGAGGAAAAGAACAAGGATTTGGGGGTTACGCGCAAGATAGACATTGACTTCGATGGGCTTTTCTCCTATCTCAAACGGCTCTACGAGGAAGGTGGGCCGCGCGAACAGAAATGGGCGGCGCAGTTCATGACCACCCGCACCTGTAGCGAATGCGGTGGCGACCGCCTGCAGAAAATATCCCTGCACTACAAGATTGCCGACAAGAACATAGCCCAGCTTTCGGCCATGGGGCTTGACGAGCTACACCAATGGATAAGCGAGGTGGAACCCCGGTTGAGCGAAAACCAGCGTAAAATCGGACATGAGATACTGCGCGAAATCAAGAACCGCATCGGCTTCCTGTTGGACGTGGGCATCGGCTATCTGTCTTTGGGACGCGAAACGGGCGGGCTCTCGGGCGGCGAATCCCAACGCATCCGCCTGGCCACGCAGATAGGTTCCAAACTGGTGGGCGTACTGTATATCCTGGATGAACCCAGCATCGGACTGCACCAGCGCGACAACCACAAACTGATAGATTCGCTCAAGCATCTGCGCGATCTGGGCAATACCGTAATCGTGGTGGAACACGATGAGGAAATGATGCGCGAAGCCGACTACATTGTAGATATAGGCCCCGGTTCGGGCTTGCAGGGCGGCAAGGTAACCGCCCTCGGAACGCCTGCCGAATTCCTCAAACAAAAATCCATCACCACCGACTACCTCAACGGCATCCGGCAAATCGCCATACCGAAGCAAAGGCGCAAGGGCAACGGCAAACACCTATTGCTGGAAGGCGCTACCGGACATAACCTCAAGAACGTAAGCCTCGACATACCTTTGGGTACGTTTATCTGCGTAACCGGCGTTTCGGGCAGCGGCAAATCCTCTCTGGTGGGGCAAACGCTGCAACCGGCGCTGAGCCGCCATTTCTACCGTTCCCAAACCGAACCCCTCCCCTACAGAAACATCGAGGGATTGGACAATATCGACAAGGTAATCGAAGTGAACCAGGCTCCCATCGGGCGTTCTCCGCGATCGAACCCCGCCACCTATGTGGGTGTTTTCGACGATATACGCCAACTCTACGCCGAACTGCCCGATTCCAAGATACGCGGCTACAAGGCCGGGCGTTTCTCGTTCAACGTGAAGGGCGGACGTTGCGAAAAATGCAGCGGCGCAGGGTTGGAGACCATCGAAATGAACTTTCTGCCCGATGTGTATGTAACCTGCGAGGAATGCAACGGCAAACGCTACAACCGCGAGACCCTGGAGATACGCTACAAAGGAAAGTCGATCAACGATGTGCTGGATATGAGCATCTCGCAGGCGGTGGAGTTTTTTGAGAACGTGCCTTATATCGTTTCAAAACTCCAGACACTCAACGACGTGGGACTGGGCTACATCACGCTCGGCCAGCCCTCCACCACGCTTTCGGGCGGCGAGGCGCAACGCATCAAACTGGCGGCCGAACTGTCGAAAAAAGAAACCGGAAACACGCTCTATATTCTGGACGAACCCACCACAGGGCTTCATTTCGAGGATATACGGATTCTGCTTTCGGTATTGCAGAAACTGGTGGATGCCGGCAACACGGTGCTGGTGATCGAACATAACCTGGACGTGATAAAGTGCGCGGATTACATCATCGATATGGGGCCTGAGGGCGGACGGGAAGGCGGTCTTATCGTGGCCGAGGGAACGCCCGAACAGGTGGCCAAAAGCAATAAGAGCCATACCGCCGAATACCTCGCCCCGGTGTTGTCAAAACAGAAAAAAAACGAAAAATGTCGCAAATAGAAATCATCTGCAAGAACACGGGAGTCCGCAAGGAATACCCGATGGGAACCACTTTGGCACAAGTGGCCGACGACCAACAAGTGGTGCTGAGCCACGACATACTGGGTGCCAAATGCAACAACAAGCTGCGCGAGTTGTCGTATGAGTTGTACAAACCCAAAACGGTGGAGTTCATCGACATCAACGACCCCATCGGCTACGCGATGTATCTCCGTTCCATGGTGTTCATCCTCTTCAAAGCCGTACGCGACCTCTGGCCGGATTGCACGCTGAAGGTGGAACACACGCTGCCACTGGGAAGTTATTGTGAAATCATAGGGCGTTCAGGCCCGCTCACGCTCGATATGGTGATTAAACTGCGCCGCCGCATGCAGCAGATCGTTGATGAAAGGATTCCTTTCGTACGCACCGTGCTGCCTACCGAAGAGGCGATTGAAATCTTCAAGAAAAACCGCCTCAACGAGAAAGTGCTGCTTTTCCAGACCCGTAAGGAACTCTACACCACCGTTTATACCTTAGACAACGTGGCCAACTATTTTTACGGCTACTTAGTGCCCGACACCGGCTATATCAAGCATTTCCACATAGACCGCTATTTCGGCAACGGCATCATCGCCATGCGCCCCGACATACAGGAACTTATCGGCAAGGATGCCCGCAACTTCATCAAGACCTTGATTAAAGATGCCATCAACGGAGGCAGCAAGCTTTTCAAGACGTTCCAGGAACAGAAGGAATGGCTTTCCATCATGGGGGTGCCTTATGTGGGAAATCTCAACAAAACCGTATCGGAAGAAGGTGCGGGACGGCTCATCAAGGTATCGGAAGCCTTGCAGGAAAAGAAAATAGCCAACATCGCCGATATGGTGGTGCAGAATCCCGAATGCCGCATCGTGCTTATCAGCGGCCCTTCCAGTTCGGGCAAGACCTCTTTCTGCAAACGGCTTTCGATTCAATTACAGGTATTGGGCTATCAGACCGCCGAAATCTCGTTGGACGACTATTTTGTTGACCGCGACAAAACCCCCTTGGACGAAAACGGCGATTACGATTTTGAATGTCTCGAAGCCATCGACCGCGATTTCTTCAACCAGCAGCTCGACCAAATGCTGCAAGCCAAGAAAGACACCGAAATAAAGCTGCCCACCTACGATTTTAAAGACGGCAAACGGAAATTCCTCGGCAAGAAAGTAAAGGTAACGCCCAAAACCATCCTGATCATTGAGGGCATCCACGGTCTGAACCCGGCCTTGACCACCATCGACCCCAAATTCACCTTCAAGATTTTTGTCTCGGCCTTGACCCATATCAGCATCGACACGCAGAACCCCGTGAGCAGCACCGACAACCGCCTGATACGGCGCATCGTGCGCGACAACAATTTCAGGGGCAACACAGCTTTAGACACCTTGAAACGCTGGGCCAGCGTGCGCCGGGGAGAAAACAAGAACATCTTTCCCTATCAGGAAAACGCCGATGTGATGTTCAACTCCGCCCTGCTGTTCGAGTTAGGCGTCTTAAAGAAACATGCCGAACCGCTCCTGCGCGAGATTCCCGAAAGTTCGGAACACTACGGAGAAGCGCACCGTCTGCTCAAATTCCTCTCTTATTTCGTTTCGATAGACGAGAAGGAAATTCCGCCCACTTCCATCCTGCGCGAGTTTTTGGGCGGAAGCAGTTTTATGTATTAACGAGCCTGAAAAATGAAAACATTCACTTCAGACGAAGAAATCTTCAAGCTTTACCTCCGGCACCGGCAAATCTGCACCGACACCCGCAAGATTGTGCCCGGTTCCATTTTCTTTGCCCTCAAAGGCGAGAACTTCGACGCCAACGCCTTTGCCGCCGACGCCCTTGCCAAAGGCTGCGCCTACGCGGTGGTAGATAATGCCGATTATGCCGGAGAAAACTGCCTGTTGGTAAAAGACAGTCTGGAAACCTTGCGCCAAGTGGCCATCCTGTACCGCAAATCGCTCACCATTCCCGTTATCGGCATCACGGGCACGAATGGCAAAACCACCACCAAAGAACTGGTGCGTTCCGTGCTTTCGGTAAAATTCAAGGTGTTCGCCACGCAAGGCAACCTCAACAACCATATCGGCGTGCCTTTGAGCCTGCTTTCCATTCCTGCCGACACCCAGATAGCCATTATCGAAATGGGGGCGAACCATCCCGGAGAAATCGCCGACCTCTGTCAGGTTTCGTTTCCCGATTACGGCATCATCACCAATGTGGGCAAAGCCCATCTGGAAGGCTTCGGTTCTTTCGAAAACATCGTCAAGACCAAAACCGCCTTGTATGAAGCGGTGCGGCAGAACCACGGCAAAGTGTTCGTGAGCGAAAAAAGCCGTATCCTGATGAACGCCAGCCAAGACATGGAACGTTTCCTCTACGGCGAATCTTCCGGCATCTTCTTGCAGATAAGCCCCTTGGAAAGCCCCGATGCCTGCCTTTCCTGCCTCCTGCATGCCGCCAAAGGCTCGGAAAAATTCGAAATCCACTCGCATCTGGTGGGTTTCTACAATATAGAGAATGTTTCGGCCGCCGCTTGCGCCGGGCGTTATTTCGGCCTGAGCGATGCCGAAATCAAACAGGGGCTGGAGAATTATGTGCCCACCAACCTGCGTTCACAAAGCATACAAGCTGGCGGCAACACGATTATCGCCGACACCTACAACGCCAACCCCACCAGTATGGAGGCGGCTATCGGGAACTTCGCCGCGCTCACTTCCAAAGCCCCCAAGACAGCGATTCTGGGAGATATGCTGGAACTGGGAGAAGCCTCCGAAACCGAACACCAACACGTGGTGGAACTTCTCAAAGAACACCGTATTCCGAAAGCTTTCCTCGTGGGCGGATGTTTTGCCAAGACCGACCGTCCGCAGGATTTTTCCTGCTTCGGCACGGTGGATGAACTCATCGCTTTCCTACGGCAGCACCCGATTGAGAACAGCAGCGTGCTGGTAAAGGGTTCGCACGGAATACACCTGGAAAAAGCCGTGGAATTCCTGCGGCAAGAGAGCCGGTAACGATTATCTGAAAATCTGCGTGGCGCGTTCAAAGATGCCGCTCGCCCAGGCCAAGGCCATACCGTAATTGGCAACCGGCAAGCCTGCCTGCCGCAAGGCTCTTACCCGATGCGCCAGCTGCCGTGCCGTGGCCATGCAGCCGCCGCACTGGATGGCAAGCGAAAATTCAGCAAGATTATCAGGCAGCGGGTCGTTTCCCGAAACAAAACAGAACTCCAATTCCTTTCCGCTTTTCTTACGGATGGCCACCGGAAGTTTTACCCTGCCTATATCCTGGCAATTCACCTGATGCGTGCAAGACTCCAGCATCAGTATCTTCTGCCCGTCGGCAAGTTGGTCCAAACGCCGCGTTCCTTGCAGGTAGGTTTCAAAATTGCCTTTCTGCCGCGCCAGACAGATGCTGAAACCCGTAAGCGGCTGGGGGGCGGGCAACAGTTTCTCCACCTGCCCGAAAGCCTGGCTGTCGGTAATCACCAAAGCCGGAGCGCAAGGCAAAGAGCGCATCACCTCCGGCAGTTCCTCCACCCGGCAAAGCACCGGCACGGCATGAAAGTCCAGACATTGGCGGGTCAGCATCACCTGCGGCAGAATCAAACGGTCTTTGGGCGCTTCCTCGTCAATCGGACAAACGAGCACCACTCGGTCGCCCTGCCGCACCAAACCCTGCAACGCCAATTCCGGAGCACCTTCCGGAATATTCTTCTCCATAACCTCCCGCAACTTGCCCACTATCTCCGCCACCGGATCATACGCCGCATCCCTTGCCGTTTTTCGGGTGGCGGATTCCGCGCTGAAATCCAACACGCCGCAATCGGGATAACGGGATTGGAGCATGGCGCGGAGCGCGGAAGAAAGCGGTTTTTGATCGGATTTGTTATGAATCACCAGAAAGGGAATGTCTTCCTTTTGCAGGCGGTCGGCAAATTCCTGCTCATCGGAAGCGAAAGTGTTGTTGGAAATCACAAGCAAAGCCGCGTCCAGCCCCTCTATGGCGGCCAAGGCACGCGCCGCGCGGCGGCTGCCCAACGCGCCCGTATCGTCGAAACCCGCCGTGTCGATAAGCACGCACTTGCCCAGGCCGAAAAGCTCACAGGACTTGCGCACCGGGTCGGCGGTCGTGCCGGGCGTATCGGAAACAATGGAGGTCTGTTGCCCCGTCAAAAGGTTCATCAGGCTGCTCTTGCCTTGATTCCGTTTGCCGAAAAGGGCTATATGCAAAGGATGTAGGTTCTTCATGGCACGGCAAAATTACGCAAGTTCGCCCATACCGGAAACGCTTTCTTCTCCATTAAATTGCCGGATGTTAACATTAAATTGCCTATAAAATGGAGAAAACTAATTTCCAACACATTGCCCATCTGTGGCGCCAAGAGAAAAGCGAAATGGTAAAACGTTCCACCATGTCGGCGTATTCATTGATACTCGAAAACCATCTCCTGCCCTCTTTCGGGCGGATGATGCACTTGTCGGAAAAGTCGGTGCAGGCCTTCGTGCTGCAGAAAATAAAGTCGGGACTGAGCCCCAAAAGCGTCAAGGATGCCTTGTTCGTGCTCAAGATGGTGGCCCGTTACGGCGAAAAGAAAGGCATGATGCCGCATCAGGACTGGAACGTCAAGTTCCCCACCGAACAAGCCGCCAAAGCCTTGCCGGTAATGAGCCTCGAACATCAGAAGAAACTCATGCGCCATCTCCTCAACCATTTTACTTTCCGCAACCTCGGCATCTTCATCTGCCTGCACACCGGAATGCGCATCGGCGAAATCTGCGCCATGCAATGGCAGGACATCGACCTGGGGCGCGGGGTCATCACCGTAAGAAAGACCATCGAGCGTATCTATATCGTGGAAAGGAAACATACCGAACTCATCGTCTCAACGCCCAAGACCCCCACTTCCAACCGGGATATTCCCATCTCCAAGGAACTGCGGAGAGTGCTCGCCCCGCTGATGAACTTCGCCGAACCCGACTTCTACGTGCTCACCAACAAAGCCATTCCCACCGAACCGCGCACCTACCGGGCTTACTACAAGAAACTGCTGGCCTCGCTCCAGCTTCCCTTCATCCGGTTCCACGGGTTGCGGCACAGTTTCGCCACACGCTGCATCGAATGCAATTGCGATTACAAGACCGTGAGCGTTCTCCTCGGCCATGCCGACATCGCCACCACGCTCAACCTTTACGTGCATCCCGACATGGAGCAGAAACAACGCTGCATCGACCGCATGAGCAAGTCGCTGGGCTACCTGTAAAGGCAGTCCGCGCGGTCTTTGCGCCATTGAGAAAAAATCGTTTACCTTTACGGCATGGAAAACAAGCGGATTTTATTGGGAAACACCTTGAAGGAGTTGCAGGATTTCTGTGCGGAATCGGGTTTCAAGAAATTTACCGCCCAGCAGATTTGCCAATGGATTTACCAAAAGAACGCGCGCGATTTCGGGCAAATGACCAACCTCTCGCTCAAAGACCGCGCCACCTTGCAGGAAAAGGCGCAGACCGGCATCCATGAGCCCTTGCAGGTACAGCAGTCTGCCGACGGCACCAGAAAATACCTTTTTTCCAGCCCGAATCCCGAAGACAACGCATCCCTGCATGAGCTTTTCATCGAATCGGTGCTGATTCCCGACAATGAACGCGCCACGCTCTGCGTAAGTTCCCAATCGGGCTGCCGCATGAACTGCGCTTTCTGCGCCACCGGAAGCCAAGGCTTCAACCATCATCTGCCCGTTTCCCAAATCCTGAACCAAATCCAGGCCATACCCGAATCAGACCGCCTCACCAACCTGGTCTTTATGGGCATGGGCGAACCTTTTGACAATATCGGCAACGTGCTCAAAGCCCTCAAAATACTCACCGCCCCCTGGGGACGGGCATGGAGCCCCACCCGGATTACGGTCTCCACCGTGGGCATCACGCCGCAGCTGCCGCGTTTTATGGATGAATGCCGCTGCCATCTGGCGATAAGCCTGCACAACCCTTTTTCCGCCGAAAGGGCGGAACTCATGCCGGTGGAAAGAAGTTATCCCGTAAGGGAACTGGTGGATCTGCTCAAGACCTACGACTGGTACGGGCAAAGGCGTGTTTCTTTCGAGTATATCCTCATCGACGGCTTCAACGACACGCCCCGACACGCGCTGGCCACCGCCAGACTGCTACACGGGCTTCCCTGCCGCGTGAACCTGATCAACTACCACGAGGTTCCGGGTAAACCCTATCGGAAATCGAGCCCGCAGAAAACGGAAAGTTTTCAAAAGATACTGCAGGAAAAAGGCATCATCTGCACCCTGCGCAAATCGAGGGGCGAAGACATCATGGCGGCCTGCGGTCTGCTGGCCAAGACAAAAGGCGCCCAATAAGGCCAATCGGCTTATCTGCCGTTGAGACGGGCAAGGAAATCCTGCGTTTTCTCCTCGCTGTCCACGTTCAGTTTCTTGCGGATTTTATAGATGGAGGTTTCTACCGTGCGCACGGAACGGTTGGTTATCTCGCCTATCTCCTTGGGGCTCATGCCCAACGACAACAAGGCGCAAAGCCGCAATTCGTAAGGGGTCATTTCTTCATCCCCGGCGCGTTTTTCCAATTTCTTCCAGAAACCGGGGCGGAGTTTGTCGAAGCAATTCTTGTATTCTTCCCATTCGTTCTTGGCGTCGAGCAACTTGACCGCCGTTAGAAGTTCCGACAGTTTTTCCTTGCGCGTGCCGTCGGTCTTTGCCGCCGCCACTTTCCGAAGCCCGTCGGTAAGGGTCAGCAACAATTCGTGGCTCTTGAGCAGGAGCAACTGTTCCTCGGTGTTCAGACCCTGCGATGCAGCCGGTTCCGCCTGCTTGGAAGAAAACAGGCCGCCGAAGCGGAAGAATGACTGCAAACCGGATTCTTCCGTAATCGTCTTTTCTCTTTTGGGAGCTTCTTCCCGGGGTGTTTCCATCTTGGTCTGCATGGGAGCTTCCGCCTTAGGCATTTCCGTGCGGAGCGTTTCTACCGCAGGAGCCGGGGGTGTTTGCGGAACTTCGGTTTTCTGCACGAAACCGGCAAAAGAAGCCTCCTGTTTCTTTTCCGAACCGCTCCGCTTGTAATCCCAGCTGGTATAAGGCCCTACCGGAGTGGCTTGCACCGTGGGATCCACCTGATTGAACACGGGCAGGTTCTCTTCTTCGGGTTCCTCCTCCGGCTCGGCTTCCCTGCCGTGCAAGGTATCGAAACCGAAAGAAAGGTCATGCATCTTGTGAACCCTGCCGTCGTTGATCTCGAACATATCCTTATAGCGTGTCTGGCGCGACCTGCTCGCCAACAAAACGATTCCAAGCACAACCAGTATGGCACAGGTGCCGAAGATGATCCAGGCATATACCGGAAAACCTTCGATATCGATAAAATAATCGCCCATAGCTTATTCTTTTGTTTTGGAGGATGCCCCCGTCTGGACTTCGGCTTCGATTTCTTCTTTCGTGGCCTTGCGCACGCTCAGCACCTTGCCCATAAAGTGCAAGGTTTCACCTGCCAAGGGATGATTGAAATCGAGCGTTACCTTGCCGTCTTCTTTCTTGAGCACCACGGCCTGGTATTCGGCTCCGTCCATATCTTCTATCGGGATGATGTCTCCCTCCATGATTTCCACCTCTTCTTCTTGGGGAACTTCGGCCAGAAGCTCCGACTGCGGCACGGTAACCACCTTCTCTTCGTCATATTCTCCATAACCCTGCCCCTCTCCGATAATGAATTCAAAACTGTCTCCCGCCTGCAGACCCTGCAGGTTCTTTTCCAGCACTTCCAACATCACGTCGTGCCCCATGAGCGCTTTCATCGGCTCTTTTTCGTCCACCTGTTCGATAATGTCACCCTGGGCGTTATCGTAGCGGAGCGTATATACCAACTCGGCGATGGTGTCTTTTCCTATTTTCATCGTATCTGCCATAAACGGCAAAGATAGTGCAATTTTGGCTTCCAAAGCAAGCAAGAGGTTGTTTTTTAGGGTGTTTTTATCCCCATCTTGCATTTTACCGCCAAAAAGCATACCTTTGCAACTCTTTTGTGAAAACAATTAAAAGTTAAACAATATGCCCAGCGGAAAGAAACGTAAGAGACATAAAATGGCTACGCACAAACGCAAAAAACGTTTGCGCAAGAATCGTCATAAGAACAAATAGTCTTCAACAGACTGTTTGTGGTCGGAAAAAAGCCTCGCAGGGATGCGGGGCTTTTTTTTGTCGGGGCGAGAGTATCCTTTGTGCAGTTCCGGATATTACGGTTGCCGAAAAATACAGGCGGAGAATGATTGTCCGTCTGTGTGCCGTTCAAAACAGCCACATTTACTCGAAAAGTTGTATCTTTACGGAAAGAATACAGGGACAATGCCTAAGATATTTGAATATTTTGGATTTATATTTTTCTTCTACTCGAGTGAGCACGAGCCCATTCATGTCCATGTGATACATGGAGATTGTGGGCTTATTTTCGAATTGATTATGGAAGGCGGGGAATTGGTGCAAGTGCAACAGCGCGAGGCGCATGGGTTTAATCGGCTCTCCGCAAAAGACACCAAAGTGGCGATGGAATTCATACAGAAATATCACAAAAACATTGTGAAAAAGTGGGTGGATTTCTTCTTGTTGAAGAAAGCTGTAAGATGTACCCATGTTAAAACCCGTTTGTAACTATGGCCTTGTTACTGTACATATCTCAAGCCGAATATCTGGGTGGTCTGGCGGTCAGGCTGTCGTTTAGCGACGGTGTGGTTCAGGAGGTGAATTTCGCCCCTTTTTTCGAGAAGCATCCGCATCCGCAATACAACAAATATCGTGATCCCGATAAGTTCAAAGGGTTCTTCATCGACCACGGCAATATCGTTTGGGGTAAGAATTGGGATATGGTTTTCCCGATAGAGGCCCTGCATGCCGGAAAATTATCTTGAGCAATTTAGAACGTTCCGCCTATCGCCATGCAACTGAAAAGCCTTGCCAAACAAACGGTTATTTACGGTTTACCCTCCATTGTGGGGCGATTCCTCAATTTCCTGCTGGTTCCGCTCTACACCTACAATTTCGCTCCCGACCAATACGGCATCGTTACCGAACTTTACGCCTATGTGGCGTTCCTGCTGGTATTGCTTACCTACGGTATGGAAACCACCTTTTTCCGCTTCATGCAGAAATACAAGGATGACCGGCGCGTTTACAGCACCTCCGTGTGGTCCATCGCCGCCACAACCGCCGTTTTCCTGAGCCTGGTGGTGGGCTTCCACAACCAAATCGGGCTTAAGATGGGCTATCCCGAAGCCGGACAATACATCACCTGGTTCGGCATCATCCTTTCGGCCGACGTACTGGCGGCCGTGCCGTTCTGCCTTCTGCGCGAACAGAACAAAGCCATGCGGTTCGCCCTGCTCAAGTCGCTCAACATCGCGGTAAACATCTTCCTCAACCTGTTCTTTATCCTTTACTGCCCTGCCCGCCTGCAGGCCCATCCCGATTCGTGGCTGCAATACATCTACAATCCCGATATGGGCGTGGGCTACATCTTTATCAGCAACCTTATCGCCAGCCTGTTCACGTTTGTATGCCTCGCGCCCGAATGGAAACAGCTGCGATTCACCTTCAGCGGCAGGATATGGCGGGAAATGATGGTTTACACGCTGCCCGTAATGGTGTGGGGCATGGCGGGCATCATCAACGGCACATTTGACCGTATCCTGCTCAAATACCTCAACCCCGACCCTGCCACCGCCATGAGCCAGTTGGGTATCTACGGGGCCTGTTACAAACTGTCCATCATCATGACCCTGTTCGTGCAGGCTTTCCGCTTTGCCGCCGAACCTTTCTTCTTCAAGCAGATGGATTCGGGCGATGCCCAGGCCACCTACGCCAAGGTGATGAAATACTTCGTGATCACCTGCGCTTTCATCTATCTGGTCTGCGTGCTGTTCTTAGACCAGCTCATGTATTTTGTAGGGGCGGACTACCGCCAGGGTGCCGATGTGGTGCCGATTCTGCTGATGGCGAACCTCTTTCTGGGCGTGTTCTTCAACCTCTCGGTATGGTACAAGGTAAGCGACAAGACCCATATCGGCATGTATATCTCGCTTATCGGCGCGGCCATCACGATAGGGATGAACTTTTTGCTGATACCCGTTTTCGGCTACCACGGGGCGGCCTGGACCGCGCTTTCCTGCTATGTGGCGTTGAGCGTGGTTTCTTATTTCTGGGGGCAGAAATGCTATCCCGTGCCCTATCCGGTAAGGCGGATTCTGCTTTATCTGGCGGTGGCCGTAGCCATCGGGCTGCCGGGGCTGTTCCTGCCATTCGGCTCAAACTGGCTCAAACTGGCCTACGGACTTGCCGGACTGCTGGTTTTCGGGGTTCTCGTACTCAAGAAAGAACCTGAACTGCCGGCTTTGGCCAAAGGTATTTTCAAACATGCCAAAGGCATGGTGCATAAACGATAAAACAACGGAAACAATGAGCGACAACACACTTTCGGTACGCATCGTGAACCACTCCGGGCACGCTTTGCCGGAATACGCCACGGCAGCCTCGGCCGGCATGGATATACGCGCCTGCCTGGAAAGCCCCGTCGTGATCAAGCCGGGTCAAAGGGCCTTCATTCCCACCGGACTGTTCATCGAACTGCCCGTAGGTTTCGAAGCCCAGATACGCCCCCGCAGCGGTTTGGCCGCCAAACACGGCATCACCGTGCTCAACACGCCCGGCACCATCGATGCCGATTACCGGGGCGAAATCAAAGTGATTTTGATAAACCTCTCCGATGAGCCTTTTACGATAGAGAACGGCGAGCGCATCGCCCAGATGGTGGTGGCGCGGCACGAAAAAGTAAGATGGCAAAACACCGAGAACCTTTCCGACACCGAACGCGGCGCGGGCGGTTTCGGACATACCGGAAAAAACTAAGAAAATGAGAATCATCATCCCCATGGCGGGCATGGGCAAACGTATGCGCCCGCATACCCTCACCACGCCCAAACCTTTGATCCGTTTTGCCGGCAAGTCGATTGTGGAACACCTTATCGGGCAGATTTCGCAAGCCGTGAAAGAGCCGATTGAAGAAATCGCCTTTATCACGGGGCATTTCGGCGCAAAGACCGAAAGCGATCTCCGGCAAGCCGCCCGAAACATAGGCGCCAAGGCCTCGATTTACTATCAGGAAGAAGCCTTGGGTACCGCCCACGCCATTCTGTGCGCCGCCCCTTCCCTGCAAGGCCCGCTGGTGGTGGCTTTCGCCGACACGCTTTTCTACTGCTCCAACCGGCTCGACACCACGCAGGATTCCGTGATATGGACCAAACGGGTGCCCGACCCGAGCGCGTTCGGCGTGGTGCTGACCGATGCCGACCAACGAATCACCGGCTTTGTGGAAAAACCCAAGACACCGGTATCCGACCTGGCCATCATCGGCATCTATTTCTTTAAGGACGGCGAGAACCTCCGCAACGAACTGCAATACCTCATCGACCACAACGTGCGCAAAGGCAACGAATACCAGCTTACCGACGCCTTGCAGAACATGATGGAGAAAGGGCTCCGCTTTTACAGCGAACCCGTGGAGGAATGGCTCGACTGCGGCAACAAGGAAGCCACCGTGCAGACCCATGCCCGCGTG
>CAYVJX010000021.1:0-16618 GCA_964451895.1 uncultured Bacteroidaceae bacterium
TGAATCCAAGACATCATAGCAGTAAGTTTAATATGTTAGTAATTTTTATAGGCATGAAAGGCAAATTTAATGAATAGTTTCCATACAGAAAAGACAGCCGTTTTTTATGAGTCTGAATCGCCTCTAAGAGTTTAGGGAGGAAAAACGTTAAAGACAAGCGAAAAGATTTTTGGCTTGCCCGTTGAAAAGCTGACAGAATCGTAGAAAATCTATGTACTTTTGTGGAATCAAATGAAACGTTTTGTTGCCATAGCGTTGTTTCTGTGTCTTTTTTTCCCGTTGTCCGGGCAGGATTGCGTCGGTTATTTCCGTCCTCTTCTTCCCGATTCCGTCAATCAACATATCGAGCAATACGAGAAAAACCCGAAACACGCGACCGGGCTTATCAACTATATAGAGGCCATTCGGGTGCTGCTTCCGCACGAAGACTGGGGGTGTCTGATTGATGACCTGCTTCCTTTGGAGGATGATAAGACCTCCTACAACCGCGCCTATGCCAACTATCTCTTGGGGTGCTATTCCATGAATTTCGACCATTTTCGCGGTACGGCCGACTACCTCAACAAGGCGAAGGAGGCCGCCAACCATCTTGAGGTAAATAATCAATATACGAAAAGACTGCAAATCAAGATATCGTTGGCTACGGGAGCCTACTACTTCTATCTGGGCAACCTCAACCAAGCCCTGCAAGCCAATGAACACGCAAGAGAAATAAACCGCAGCCTGAAAGATTTCGTTCTTGACGCTTCCATCAACAACAATCAGGGAGCCATCTATAAGAACTTAGGACAGAACCAAAAGGCCATTGTTATCTTTTTAAAAAATTGTCAACCGGATTTCTATGGTTCCGAATTGTATCCTCTGGCCCTATCCAATATAGCCGAAGCTTATCTAAACATGGATATTCCCGATTCGGCCTATTGCTATCTCTGCAAGGCCCTGCAGGCTGACATAGGGCCTCATCGCAACTATTCCCAGGCTAACACCTACTACCTTCTGGGACAGACATACCTGCAGAAGGAACAGATCGATTCGGCCAACCTATACTTTATGAAGAGTTTCGATTTGGCGAACGATATGAAGGAGGAAAACGTGAAGATGCAGGTTTTGGTGTCGCTTATCGAACTCTATTCCGGCACATCTCAATATGAACAGGCTCTGCAGAAGACATCCGAATTGTTGGAGATGGGTGAACACAACAACAACCTTTTGGCCAAGACGGTGGCCCTGCGCGAAAAAGCCGGGGTGTTGGACCTGATGAACCGGAAGGCGGAGGCCTTTGAGGTTCTTAAAAAGTATATTACGTTGAACGACAGTCTTAACATAAGGGAAAACAACGAAAAGGCCAAGCAGAACCTTTTGATGGAGGAATTTCATCTGGAACAACAAAAACTTGAATATGAGTATGAAAAAGAGAGGTTGAGTTTGGAAAGCCGGATAGGTCAGCAAAAATGGATGTTGGCGAGTATGTTCTTGCTATTGTTGGGTTTGTCCGGTATATTCTTGATTTACGGAAAGAAAAAGAAAGAAGAAAAGGAGGCGCAGAAACTGGTTGAGAATGCCTTGCTCGAAAACTTGGAGATCAAGGAGAAGGAATTGACCGACAGCATCTTGTTCAGGATGAATAAAGATGAATTGATAAAGAAGATTATAAGCGAATTACAGACTTTAGGCTTGGGGTCTGCCGAAAAGAGCCGGAAGAAGATTTCCTCCTTGATTTCCTCCCTGCGTCGTTCGCTCAACCCCAATCTCCTCTCGGAGTTTGAAAGCAGTTTTACTCAGATTAACAATAACTTCTATGTGCGTCTCTTGGCTGATTTCCCCACCCTGAGCCAGTCGGAAAAGAGACTTTGCGCCTTTATCAAGCTGGGTTTGAATACAAAAGAGATAGCGGTAATCACCAACCTCAGTCCGAACAGCATACGGGTAGCCAAGGTGAGGTTGCGCAAGAAACTCAATCTAACCAACAACAATCAGACTCTTTACGACTTTCTTTCGCGCTATTGACACTACGTTTTTATATTCCTGTCTTTCTTTGTAATGTTTTAAGATTCTGGATGTTTTATCCTGTTGTATCCTTTCGGTTACTACGTTTTTAAAATCTGTATCCTTTCCGTATTATTACATAGCTGAGTTTTCTTTCGGGTTTTCCCTAAAATTGCGGAACAATATCGTTTCATCACCAAAACAATATGCTATGAAATACTTATCAAGCCTTTTCAAGACGATAGTCTTGGGAGGTATGTTCAGTCTGGTGTCATCGGTTTTTGCCCAAACCCCGATGTTTGCCCTTTCGGAAAATTTTGAGACATGGCCGCCTGCTGGCTGGGCGTTGAACCCTGCCTCGGGGAGTTACGGAGGGTGGATGCAGGATTACGGTTGGAGTTTCGGCCCCTATTACACTTATGAAGGCACTTTTTGCGCCATGTTCGACAACTTTAACTATGCAGCCGACGTGCGGGGAAGCCTTACTTCCACCGAATTTAATCTGCAGGCTTTCGACAATCCCCTGCTTACCTTCATGTGGATTAATCAAGCAGAGTCCCCGTTCGACAAACAGTGGGCGCAGATTATCGTGTATGCGTCCGAAAACGGCACGGATTTTTACGGACTCGACACCATTGAGGCTGCGCGGTGCGTAAAATGGGCATTCTACGAACGGCCTATTTCCAAAAGCGTCAAGAAAATACGTATTCAGGGCATAAGCAACTATGGAGGGAACAACACGTTCATCGATTTCCTGCATGTGGGAGACAGGCCTCTGCTGGTGGCTTCGAATCTGCAGGCCACCTATACGAAAATCCAAGCGAGACAGGCCGAGGTTGTGTGGGATGGCTACGACAATGTATCGAACTTCGAGTTGGTTTACGGCAAGAAAGGCTTCGACATCGCCGCCGCTTCCGTGCAGGCTGTTTCGGGTACCTCTTTCACGATAACGGGTCTGGAACCTCTCACGGAATACGAGTTTTGCGTACGCCAGGTTTATCCGGACAACAGGAAATCGGATTGGTCGGCTCCGAAGGCTTTCACCACGCTTTCCACCTGTCCTCGGGTAACAGACGTTACGGCCACGGTGAACTCCTCTTCGTCCGCCACACTTTCGTGGACGGAAAAGGGCGATGCCCGCCAATGGGATATCTGCTACGGTCCTATAGATTTCCACCCCGCCTCGGGACAGGGAACGATGGTCAGGGGCATTACAGAAAACCCATGCACTCTTACCGGACTGCCTGCGGGAACCTATCTGGATGCCTATGTGAGAGGGGTTTGCGGGGATGGCGACACGGCTCAATGGAGCGAATATCCTGTGTCTTTCCAAACGACTTGCGCCGACAATCCCGTACCTTATTTCGAGGCTTTCGAAACGGGATCTTTCATACGGCTTCCCACCCCCTGCTGGACGGTGAAGGCGGGTCTGTTGAAAGACGTGGGGAAAATCGATCTGGTTGACACCGCGGTTACCGCGAGTACCTGGGCGGGACATTGGTTCGGCAACGACAAACGGCGGAACTTCGCCGCCCGCACCAGTTTCGAGAGTGCGGGCATGTGGATGGTTACACCCTCCATTGATCTTGGTGATGGCACGCAAAAGTATGTTTTGCAATTCGATATGGCCATAACACTGGATGGCTCCATGCGTTGGGGCGCGCCCAATGCCAACGACGACCGTTTTGCCGTGCTTGTCTCCACCGACAACGGTAACACGTGGACACAATCCAACCTGCTCAGGCTCTGGGACAATACCACGAGCGAAAACGTATTGAAGGATGTTCCTCCCTACGGTCAACCCGTTACCCTTGATTTGAGCGATTACAGCGGTACGGTGAAAATCGCTTTCTATGCTGAATCCACCAAAGGAAATTATTGGGAATGGCAAGACATCAATAATGTTTTTATAGACAACCTTGCCGTGCGCCCGCTCCCCAAGAAGTATATGGTGGCGCAGGGATTGGAGAATCAACAATATTTGGTGGTAAATCAAGAGAACACCATCTATGCGGTCGTTTCCAATCAGGGCTCTGAACCGCAGAAGGATTTTGTGGTGGAATTGGTTGAAGGAAACGGCCATGTGGTGTCCACCGCCACCTACACACAAACCCTCTATGCGGAGGAAAGCGTGCGCGTGCCTCTGCTTTGGACACCCACCGGTAAAGGTGTGGAAAGCCTCTCCGCGAGGATTGTCTTTGAAAACGACGTGGAAAAGGAAAAAACCGTATCCATGCCTTTCAAGGCCGAGGTATTGAGCGAGGAAACAAAGGTAAACGCTATTGGAGACGGGCGTATGTTGCGCGATGACGCTCCTATCAATTTCTTTTCGATAAGCGCACAGGCGCAAGTTATCTACTATGAGGACGAACTTTCCTCGGTGGGCGCGATAACCGCCATGAAATTCTCCCACCACACCTCTAACATGCACTATGGTTTTCCGCTTCAGATACGCATGGGAACCACCGAAAAGAACGGTTTCGGCTCCGATAGCGAATGGGTGAATGAAGATTCCCTTACCTTGGTTTATTCCGCAACCGTCGATTCGTTGGGAGGGGAGGGCGATTTGATCATTACCTTGGATGCCCCCTACACCTATACTGGCGGCAATCTTGTAGTTTCTATCAGGAAGGGAGTCGAAACGCCGGAACCTTCCTTTCTCAAGACAGGCGAAAGCTGGTGGGCCACGAAAGACCGTCTTTCGCGCCGGAGGTCGCATACATGGATTGGAAACGAAGGAGGGGAAGGATTCGGAAGCCTGTCGGAATACAGCCCCAATGTGGTGTTCTATATAGACTCTATGTCGTCGGGACGTATCCGCGGCAAGGTTTCTGGCACAGACGGCAAGGCCATCGCTTCGGTGCGGGTGGAATGTCTGGGCACCGCCATCACCGCCACCACCGATCAGGCTGGTAACTATGAGATGAACAGGATTTTGGAGGGAACCTACGATGTAAAAGCTTCAAAACACGGTTATTTCGATACTACGGTAAACCGTGTCGTAGTGTCTGAGAAGGAAATTTTAACCGTCAATTTCGTGCTTCGCGAACTTCCCGTATATGAGGTAAAGGGAAAAGTCTTGTCGAATGACGGGATACCCATGCGAGGAGTGAGCGTGTTCCTGGAGGGTTATCAAAATTACGAGGCCTCCACGCTTTCCGACGGAAGTTTCACCTTTCAAAATGTCTATGCTCCCAAAACCTACAGGTTGTCGATACAGGAACATGGTTTCGCGCCCTACGATACCGTGCTGGCGGTTGTGGACGGAGAAATTTTCCTGAACGTTACCCTGCATGAAATGATCTATCCCGCCGTTGGATTCCGCGGGGTGGTGAGCGAAAACGGCAACAGGATGGACCTGAAGTGGGAAAACCCCGACTGGATGACTTGCACGGAAGTTGCCTTCGATGACGGGACTTCCGAAAACGGTATGTCTTTGACTCCCTATCAGGACATCAGGATAGGTAACCTCTGTAAAAACAAGGCACATATATTCCTGTCGTCGGTCAAGGTTTCGGGAAGCGCCAGCGAAAAGGCGGGCCCCGACTCGGTAAACCTTGAGATCTACGACAAAAACCGCAAGCTTCTGCTCGCCGGGCCCAGATTTTTCATTCCCGCCGGCGGATGGACGGAAGTGAAGCTTCCCTATATGCTTGAGTTGAATGAAGATTATTATGTGATGGTGCATTTCAGCGGAGAACGCGAACACTACACCAACTATCTCGACATAGATGAAACGGGTTCGCATATTGACGAGAAGTTGGCCTATTATGTGGGCAAGGACGGGCAATGGCTGAATATGGATGAAGACATGTTGGCCGGCGAGATGGTCTTTATGTTGCGCCCCATAGTGTTCGAAGACAGGAATGCCGGAAAATCCGTTCGAAGCTTCAAAGTCTGGAAAGTAGGGGAGGGTAGGCAGGCTGAGCCGGAATCCTGGCAGTTGCTTACGCCCGAACCCATTTCCTCCACCATCCTCAACGAAGAGAAATGGGCCACCTATCCCGACGGTTCCACGCACCTCTACGCCATACAGACCATTTATAGTGGAAATGTACTGTCGGACTATGCGTTTTGCCGACCGATAACAAAAGGGGAAAACACTTCGGTAGCGTCTCTGTGCAGTCTCCGATTCCGCATATACCCCAATCCGGCCAAGGATTTCATCTATGTACAAGCGGAAAGCGACCTTAAGGAAATCCGTGTCCGCGACAGTCACGGAAGGCTGGTGCGGGTCATTTCCTGTTCGGAAAGGACCACGCAGGTTTCGTTGCAGGGAATTTCCAAGGGACTGCTGTTGATTGAGGCGGTGGACGGTGACCGTCGGGTCGGAATTCAAAAAATAATTACCCTTTAAAACCAAAAACCATGAAAGCACGTTTTCTAATCACTACAATTTTATTGTTACTGAGTTTTCCTTTCTTGCAGGCACAGGAAAAGACTATGGAAAGTTTTGAAGGCTCATATTTTCCGCCCAAAGACTGGACGGTGCGTTATGCCAATCCCGCTCCCACTGCGGGCAATTTCATGAGCCTTTCCACAGACCAGCATCCCTACGGGGAAGGGGAAACGAAATCTTTCCGTTTTTCCTCCAACGACAACAAGCAGGGGGCTCCCTACGAACAATGGCTTATCAGTCCCGAACTCAACTGCGTGGAAGCCGACACCCTGTCTTTCCGCTATTACGTGCCGTCTTATGGACACCGCTATTTCAAGGTGGGATGGTCATCCACCGGTACGGCAGACAATGACTTCACCTATTCCTCTCAAATCGATGCCTTTGATGACACATATGAAATGGGAGGATGGTGGCCAACCTATTCTAAGTACGATTTGCCCGCCGGAACCAAGTATGTCTGCATCAAATATGAGGCAACGGAAAATACGATTTACAACTACTTTTATGTAGATATGGTAAAACTGCCGCCTCTCAAGCCCGTGCGCCTGTCCGCTCCCGTCAACCTTGCCTATACGGAGGAAAGCGGCACGATTTCCTGGACGGAGATTTCTTCTGCGACCAAGTGGGAAGTGGCGGTGGTCGAAACGTCCTCGGTCGATATGGAAAACCTTTCCGGTGTGGAAGTTACGCAAAACCAGTTTACGCCCTCCGCGCTCGACCCCCTCACCAACTATGTGGTTTATGTGCGTTCCAAAGACGAGACGGGTGCTTCTGCCTGGAGTTCCCCCCTGTTTTTCCGCACAGGTTGTCCGGCATATTTCACCGTTCCTTTTTTTGAAGGCTTCGAGAATCTGGTGGCCGACGATATACTGCCCGATTGCCAAAGTGTGGAGGCAAGTGGCTACGACCGTTTCAAGTGCATCAAGGAAAAAACCTACGACAGACCCGCTTGGTACAACGAAAAGCCCCATACGGGAAAGGGTTACGCCTATTTCCTCAACTATAAATATTCGGAACAGACCCAAAACCGCTATTTCTCGCCGGCTATCCGCATGGAGGCGGGCAAGACTTACAAACTTTCGTTTTGGTGGATTACCGACGAGAACTTCGGCTTCGACACGCTGGCTTTAGGTGTGCAGACAGGAGATGACAGCCCTGTGAATTTCCTCACGGTGCAGGAAAACCCGCATACTGAATACTATCGGGAAATGAGCGCGTACTACACGCCCGACGTCACGCAGGAAAATCGTATGGTGATCTATTTTAAGGGAACCTACAATGAACAAAAGGACCTCAAGGCGGAAAGGCTGTGTTTCGACGACTTGCGGGTGGAGGATGTTACCGGTCTGCCTTCGGTTTCCGACCTTGTACTCGAGGGCAAGGCGGAGGCACGGAATTTCTCCGTTTCGTGGACGGAAAGCATCACGCCCTCTATCCGTCAGATTTCTTTTGGTGTACATACGCCCGAGATAGATTTCAAGCCCGAAGACTCGGTGCTTTCGCTCTCTCTTTCCGAAGCCAAGGCCACGCTGAGCCTCGACAAGGAAGGGCATGACCTCCGACCCGATACGGAATACGATGTGTATGTAAGGATTGAGGACGGAAACAAATCAAGTTCGTGGGTGGGTCCCCTCACCGTTAAAACCTCGAAAGATACCCTGGCTGTTCCCTTTGTGGAGGATTGCGCCGGTTTGACGGCCAAAGGCCTTCTTCCCGACAAGGTGGCGTGGATTTCGCATTTGGGAGGAAGCTCTAGCGACAATATGACCACTTCCATCAGTAACGATTCTTGGAATAACCAGGAAGGCCACGGTGACAGCAAATATATCCTCTTACAGCCGCAAGGTTACGCGAGCGATACCGTCTGCGAGTGGATTATCCTGCGCGGGGCGATTCTGGAACAGGGAGAATCCTACGACTTTTCGGCTTGGTTCCGCAGCAACGGGAAAGAAGGTGTGGACACCATCGAGTTTTGGGTGGGCGAAAGGCCCGAACCTTCGGGTATGATTACGCGATTGGCCTGCCATACGGCCTACGTGAACACTGAATACGAGCAGATTTCGGCTACTTACGAAAACACGCTTGGCAACATCCCGCAGTATTTTGGCATTCGGCTCAAGGGGCACGGCGGAGGCTATTCCAACAGGGCTTGGCTCAGCATAGACGACATAAGTCTCGCGCTGACTCCTTCCTGCAAGCCTGTCAAAAATGTGGAAGTGAGCGAAATTGAAGGAACGTCGGCGCTTGTTTCGTGGACCGCTTCCGCACAGAAATACGAAGTGGCCTACTGCAAGGGCGAGAATTTCAGTTTCGATGATAGCGATACCCTGAACATTGCCGATGGAACGGCTTCGGTGGAAATTTCTGATTTGGAACCTCAAACCCTTTACTGGATTCGTGTGCGGGCCTATTGCGAGGCGGAAGATCTTTTCTCCGCATGGTCGGAACCCAAGTCTTTCAGCACCATTTGCCTGCCCAATAGTCAGTATCCCCTGCACGAAAACTTCGAGGATTTCGAAAACGGATGCTGGCTTACCACCGGCTGGAGTAACGGAGAGGAAGACGCGTATGTCAGTTGGAAGGTTCATTCGAAAGGATCTTCGGGTATGAGCGATGCCGAACCCCTGCAAGGGCAAAAGGCCATCCGATTCAGCAGCAACATCCTTCTGCCTTCCCAATACGGCGATTTAATCAGCCCCAAACTCGAATCGGACGGGGTCACTCATACGGGAATCGAATTCTATTGGTGGAATGCCGAGGATTGTAACGGCAAGGAAAACATCAAGCCTTGGCTCTACCTGATGGCCGAAACGGGCGGAGAAGCCCTGCAGACCATAGATTCTGTGCAGCTTTGCGGTTGCGAAAGGAACACATCGAACTACAAACGCTACCAAAGGGTTTTCGATTTTCCGATTTCAGGCTTAACCTTGCGCACTTTCGGTGCCAACGCCACCGAATACAATTTCTCGAACACTGAACTCGACTCACTCACCCTCGACCTTTTCAAGAGGGAAGATTTACCTTCGGTATCGGGACTGCAGGCTTCGGTGCACGACAATAACGTTGTCTTGAATTGGAACGAAGCGGCTTTTCAATCCTCCTCTTTCCGCGCCAACGGTACCTATGTGGTGTTGCGCAACGGTGAGAAAGTGGGAGAGACCACGCAGAACCGCTACGAGGATTCTCTGCTTAGGAAAGGGGAATATACTTACGGGGTGGTGTATGTAACGAGGGCCGGTATGCCCGTCGATACCGTTTATACGGATGCGGAAGTAACGGTGAATACATACGGCTTCACTTTGGCTGTGGAAGGTGAGGGTGATGTTACCCCCCAAGTCGGCATCTATCACTACCTTTCCGGCCAGAAAATCACCTTGCAGGCGCAGGCGGTGGACGGCAAGAGTTTCTTTGCGGGCTGGAAGTGCGGTGCGGATACCCTGAAGGCGAATCCTCTGGAAGTGACGGTGATTGCCGACACCCTCGTCACCGCCCTTTTCCAGGCCATCACCTATCCGCTAACCATAGAAGTGGAGGGGCAGGGAACGGTGCGTCCCGCTTTGGGTGTGCATGTCTGCAAAGGTTTGGATACCGTGACTTTCGAAGCGGAGTCATCTAACAGATACTGGTTGTTTGAAAAGTGGATCCTGAACGGGGACAGCGTTATTTCCGAGGCTTCCTTCCGCCACGTTGTTACCGGTCCCCTGCATGTCAAGGCCGTTTTTAGCCGTCCTGCCTACAAACTCACGATGAAGGTGCAAGGTGAGGGAGCGGTGGAACCTGTTGCGGGTAGCCACGACATACCGGCGGGCGACACGGTTCGCCTTAAGGCGATTCCTTCCGAAGGACACCATTTTGTGAAATGGACGGTGAGCAACCAGACCATTACGGATTCCCTGTATCTTTTCGTGATGGAAAGGGCCACCACCGTTACCGGTTACTTTGAAGAAAATCCCGTAACGCCTCCCGAACCGCCGGTGTCCAATTCGGAAAACGGAACTTTCTTCGTGCGTCTCTATCCCAATCCTGTGCACCACACGCTTTATATCGAGGCTTCAGCCGTTGTCGAAGAGGTGATCCTGTATTCGTTGAACGGAAAAGAGATGCTTCGGGCCAAAGGAAAAGCCGCCTGCCTGAACGTATCCGTGGAGGAACTTCCGCAGGGACTCTATCTGGTGCGTTTGCGTCTGCGTGACGGATATGAAAGGATAGAACGAATAATCATTCAATAAAATAACCTGTTTTTGGCAGAAAGCAAGGCGGTTCGGTTTTCCGAACCGCCTTGCTTTTTTTAACTTCTTTGTGTTGGATATTATCCCATGTTGCACATTGGTTTTTCGCGAAGGCACGTGGTCGCAAAATCCGAGAATATTTGGTATCTTTGAAGTTTCGGTTTAAAAACGGAGTACTATGCTTCCTTTCCAGAATTTTCCCTACAAGTTGGTGCTGGGTTCTTCCTCTCCGCGCAGGAGAGACCTGCTTGCTTCCTTGGGTTTCGAGTTCGAGGTGATGAGCAAGGAGGTGGATGAGAACTATCCGCTTTCCATTCCCCGCGAGAGTGTTCCCGAATACCTGGCGCATCTCAAGTCGATGGCGTTCACCGATGAGGAACTGCCCGAAAACTACCTGCTCATTACCGCCGATACGATGGTGCTGCTGGATAACAAGCCTTTCCACAAGCCCAAAGACCGCGACCAGGCGGTGCGCACCCTCTATTCGCTTTCGGGTCAGACCCACAAGGTGATTACGGGGCTTTCGATACGGAGCAAGGAAAAACAATACACGTTTTCGGTGGAGTCGAAAGTTTCTTTCCGGGTGTTCACGCTGGAAGAAATCGAATACTATGTGGATACCTACAAGCCCTACGACAAGGCGGGCGCCTACGGAATCCAGGAATGGATAGGATATGTGGGCATCGAGTCGGTGGAAGGTTCTTTCTACAACGTGATGGGGCTTCCCACCCAACGCCTCTACCGGGTTCTTTCGGAAATTTACAACAAAACGGTTCAGTAAGAAGATGAGACACCTTGCCAGAAATATCGCTTGGGGGCTTCTGTTCTGCGTGCTTTCATTGCCGGCGGGAGCGCAGCAGAACGAGGCGGTGCGGAACGACGAGTTCGAGGTGCTCAAGAACCTGGAGATCTTTTCTTCCGTCTATAAGAACGCCGAACTTGTGTATGTTGACGGCGTGAAGCCCGGCAGCCTTATCAAGACGGCTCTGGATGCCATGTTGCGCACGCTCGACCCTTATACGGTGTATATTCCCGAAGCCGAGATAGAGGATTTCCGCATCATGACCGAGGGCGAATACGGGGGCATCGGTTCCACGATTCACGCACGGAACGGCTGGATTTACATTTCCGACCCCTACGAAGGCTTTCCGGCAGACTTGGCGGGCTTGAAGGCAGGCGACAGGATTTTGGCCATCAACGGCGAATCCACGCAGGGAAAAAGCGTTTCGGACGTGAGCGCCTTGCTCAAGGGGCAGGCGGGAACGGCCTTGACCCTCCTGATAGAACGCCCCGGTTCCAAGCCCAAGGAATACAGCATCGTGCGCCGCGAAATCAAGATAAAGAACGTTACCTATTACGGCATGTTGCGCGACAGCGTGGGTTATATCCGGCAGGACGGCTTTACCCAAGGGGCGGTGGAAGAAGTGAAACAGGCGTTTCTGTCTTTGCGCGAAAAGGGCATGAGATACCTGGTTTACGACCTGCGCTACAACGGCGGCGGCCTGTTGAACGAGGCGGTGGACATCGTGAACCTTTTCTACAGGAAAGGCGTTCCGGTGGTGAGCACCAAGGGCAAGCTCAAAGACCGCAACTATACCTACGGCACCACCAAAGACCCTGTGGATACGCAGATTCCCATTGTTTTCCTTACCAGCCGCGGCACGGCTTCGGCTTCCGAAATCCTTACGGGTGCCATGCAGGACTACGACCGGGCGGTGCTGGTGGGCGAGCGCACCTTTGGCAAAGGGCTGGTGCAGAACATCCTGCCTTTGCCCTACAACGCGCAGATGAAAGTTACCGTGGCCAAGTACTATATTCCCAGCGGCCGTTGCGTGCAGGCCTTGGACTACAGCCACAAAGACGAGAACGGCAGGGCTTTGCCCATTCCCGATTCCTTGCGCAACGCCTTTAAGACGGCGGCGGGTCGCGTGGTCTATGACGGCGACGGCATCGAGCCCGACATCGAGGTGGTTTCTCCCCTCATGAGCGAGGTGGCGATAAGCCTGGTCACCAAGTTCCTTATTTTCGACTATGCCAACCGCTATGCCTCCAGGCACGACAAGATAGGCGACATCTCGAAGTTCGAGGTGACCGACGCGGTGTATAACGACTTTCTGGCGTTCATGAAAGACAAAGACTACGGCTACAAGCTGCCTTGCGAAAAGATTTTATCCCAGTTCAAGGCGGAAGCCGAGAAAGACAGCTGCTGGAACGAGGTGGCTCCGTCTTTCGCCCAGTTGGAAGAAAGACTGGCGCAGACCAAAGCCGACGATTTGCTTAGGAACAAGGCGGAGATAGCCTCCCTTTTGCGGGAAGAGATCGTTTCGCGGTACTATTACCAGGCAGGGCGCGCCGAAGCCGAACTGCAGGGAGACCCCACGGTGAACAAGGCGATAGAAGTGCTTTTGGATAAGAATCTTTATCAGGGTCTGCTCTCCGGCAGTGTTTCCAAAAAGAAGAGCGATGAACGTTGATTTCATGAAACAGGCCATTGAAGCGGCTTGTCAGAACATTCAGAAAGGTGGCGGGCCTTTTGCCGCCATTATCGTCAAGGGCAACGAGGTGATAGCCCGCACGGGAAATTCCGTTACCTTAGACAACGACCCCACGGCGCACGCTGAGGTGAACGCCATCCGTGAGGCCTGCCGCAAGCTGGGCACTTTCGATTTGAGCGGCTGTGAGATTTATTCCAGCTGCGAGCCTTGCCCCATGTGCCTTTCGGCCATTTATTGGGCGCATATAGACAGGATTTATATTTCGGGGCTTCGCCACGAGGCCGCCCAAGCCGGTTTCGACGACCAGTTCCTCTACGAAGAGATAGGCAAGGACTATCCGCAGCGCAAGATTCCCGTTACCGTGCTTTTGCGCGAACAGGGCGACGAGCCTTTTGAATGTTGGCGGAAATACGAGCAGAAAATAGCGTATTAGCATGTTGTTGCAGGTAGAGAAGATAAGCAAGTATTACGGCGCGCAGAAAGCTTTGGATGAAGTGAGTTTCTCGGTGCGGGATGCCCAGGTGGTGGGGCTTTTGGGTCCTAACGGCGCGGGAAAATCCACGCTGATGAAGATAATATGCTGTTACCTGCCGTCCGATTCGGGCAAGGTGTCGGTCTGCGGGCTGGACACACTCAACCAGTCTCTGCAGGTGCGCCGCCATATCGGTTACCTGTCGGAGCATAATCCGCTCTACCCGGATATGTACGTGCGCGAATACCTCGATTTTATCGGCGGCATCCACATGGAAGCCCGCAAGGTGGCGGCACGGCGCGAGGAAGTGATTGCCCTTACCGGTCTGGGCAGGGAATCGCACAAGAAAGCGGGGCAGCTTTCCAAGGGCTACCGTCAGCGCCTGGGTCTGGCGGCGGCTCTGATTCATGAACCCGATGTATTGATTCTGGATGAACCCACTTCCGGGCTCGACCCCAACCAGTTGGAGGAAATACGTGCCTTGGTGCGTGAAATCGGCAAGGAAAAACTTGTGATTCTCTCCACCCATATCATGCAGGAAGTGCAGGCGGTCTGTAACCGTGTGCTGCTTCTCAACCGTGGAAAATTAGTGGCGGACGCGCCTATCGGGGAACTGATGCGCGACCAGGACAGCCTCGAATCCGTGTTCCACCGGCTCACCCAAACCGAAAGTTCCTTATGACAGAATACGGCCACATGCTTTCCCTCAACTGGCAGCCCTATCATGTGGAGCATTTGCTGAGCATCGATTTCTGGGTCTGCCTGTCGATGGTTTTCTACGCCTGGGCGGTGCAGCGGAATATCCGCAAGATCGTGAGCCTGAGCAACCATCTGTTCAGTTTCCGCGATTTGGCAAGGAACAAGAACTCCGATGGTTCAAAGAAAGGTTCGCGCCGGTTTTGGAATTTCTCTTTTCTGGTGATGTCTGTCATTACCATGGGCTGGCTGGTCTATGCGCTTTGGGTCTATGCCGGCTGGGAACTGCCCTTCGGTTGGGACCGCAGCCATAGCGCCCATATCGGCTGCAACTACCTGATTTGGGTCTGCGCTGTCTTTGCCGTGCTTTTTTACGTGTTCAAGGGCTTGGTGCTGTTGCTGGTTTCTCATATATTCGACGAACCCCGTTTCGGGCTTTTCCTTTGGCGGATGGGCATTTCCTACGATTTTCTGCTTTCGGTGTTCATCTTTCCCTTCTTGATTGTGTTTTTCTATACCGATGGCTGGGTGCAGGAGGCCGCTTTCTGGCTGTCGGCGGTTATGTTTTCCATCTTTTTTGTTATCAAGATTTTAAAAGCTGTCATCGTGGGGCGGCTTTACAGCCGGTTTTCTTACCTCCATATTTTTGCTTACTTTTGCGCCCTTGAAATCCTGCTGTCACTTAGTTTGTGGCGGATTATTTTTGGTCTGTAAATCAATCTGTTCCGTTGTTCCATCGGATTGTTTTCCCGACCGCGGCTTAACGAAACCGTTGTACAGAGATGTTAAAGGTCAAAAAGGTTCTTGTTTCGCAACCGGCGCCTGCCGATTACGAAAAATCGCCCTACAAGGCCATCGCCGACAAGTTTGGTTTGAAGATCGTTTTCAAGAAACTCTTCCAGATAGAAGGGCTTTCGGCCATGGAGTTCCGAAAAAGCAGGATCAATCTGTTGGATTATACCGCCGTGGTGCTCAACAGCCGCAATGCGGTGGATAACTATTTCCGCTTGGCCAAGGAACTGCGTGTGCAGGTGCCCATCACGATGAAGTTTTTCTGCAGTTCCGAATCGGTGGCTTTCTATATACAGACCTATATCCAGTACCGCAAGCGCAAGATTTTTTACGGCAAGCAGACCACCGCCGATTTGATGGAGGTGGTTTCCAAGCATAAGGACGAAAAGTTTCTTTTTCCCTGTTCGGAAGACAGCAATTCAGACGTGCCCGCCGCTTTCGCCAAGGCCAAGATTCCTTTAAAGAAAGCGCCCATGTACCGCACGGTTCCCGCCAAAGTGGCGTCCGAAATCAAGATCAGCGAGTTCGATATGCTGGTCTTGTTCAGCCCGGTGGGTGTGAAGTCGCTGTTTGAGAACTATCCCGGCTATAAACAGAACAAGACCTTGATAGCCACTTTCGGGCTTTCGGTGGCCGAAGCCGCCGACCAGGCCGGATTAACGGTGAACCTGTCTGCCCCTACGCCCACTTCGAGTTCCATGACCCAGGCCTTGAGCGAATTTTTGACCGATCTGCACAAGAACGGCTGGGAACTGAAGAAAGTGGAAGACAAATACGGCTACCGGCAGATTCAGGAAGCGGCCAAGAAAGTAGCCAAGGCGGTTTCGGCTGAAAACAAGGCCAAAGCCGCGGCCACACGCAGCAAGAAAGCCATCGAGAACAAAGTGGCGGCCAACAAGGCGGCGGCTCTGGCGGTGATGGCGGAGAAGAAAGGCAACCGCAAGAAGAACGGCACCACGGCCGCCAAAAAAGCATAAACACACAGGGAATGCCCACACTTTGCAAGCAAGAGCGGCTTTTTGAAGAAAGGCTCTTGTCGATGTTGTTTGACAAGGGCAAACGTTTTACCTGTTCGGATTTTTCCCGATCGGACAAGAAACAGGAGGCACGCGCTTCGTTGAGGATCTGTTATCTGTCGGTGCCGCGTTCCGAGGTTTGGCTTCAAGACAATGCCGTTACCTATTCCTGCAAATTGCTGGTGAACGCTCCCAAGAGCCGCTACAAACATGCGGTGGACCGCAACCGTATCAAACGCCTACTGCGCGAGGCTTTCCGTTTCCATAAGGCTTTGTTTTCCGGATTGGCGCCGGAGGGAGAGGTCTTGCTGCTTTCCCTGCAGTTTGCCGGAGGAGAGGTTTCTTTGGATACCATGCGGCGGTTGGTCGAAAAAACCGCCGGAATGCTTCAAAGCCGTCTGCATCATGCGTAGGATCCTGCGTTTTCTGAAAGATGCCTTGGAATGGCTGTTGCGGCTTTTGGTGCGCTTTTACCAGCTGTGCATCTCTCCGCTTTTCCCTCCATCTTGCCGGTTCACGCCCACCTGCTCCGA
>CAYVJX010000022.1:0-6791 GCA_964451895.1 uncultured Bacteroidaceae bacterium
CACTTTCCGCGCGATAAGCTGCGTGTATTGCGAGCCGAAATCCAGAATGAGGATACTTTCTTGCATCTGCCGTTGTATTTGATATAAAAGTACAAATAAATTATTTACAAACAAGCGGCACGCGCAATAGCGTGCGGTTTCCGGCCACGTCTTCCATGTGGATCAGCAGGGTGTAGGCCTGTCCTTGCTTAGGCAGGAAAACACCCCGGTTGCTTAGCACGCGGTAAGGCGTGGCACTCTGCCCGTCTTCCAGATACGATTTTTCCAGGCGTTTTTTGGTTATCTCGTAAAAAGGCAGGTCGATGTGCCGGTTCAGTTCGGAACAGGCGCGGAGCGAAAGGGCATCCAGACGGTAGTAGGCCAAGGTATCGCTTGCTTCCACGCTTTCTTGTTCTATGGCGAAGAGCAGTTGGTACAGCCCGTAATGGAACGGCATGGCCTGAATGGAATCCAGGGCGCAGATGCCGAAAGCCGCTTTCCCGTGCAGGTAAAGCGTATCGGGTAGGCTGTCGGCGCGGAAATAATGCGCCATAAACGGTTCTCCGCCGATGGTTTTAGGCAGGCTGAACAGGGAGGGTCGGTCGGCGTAGAGCGTATCGGCACGCCGCAGGGAAAGGTTCAGCAACGAATCGTATTCGCTTTCGATGGCTTTCCGCATGGCGTGGTCTGTTTCGGGAAAATCCATGAAATAAGCCCGTAGGAGGGAATCGGTATCGGGCAGAACCACGGTGTCGGCCGGGTCAACTTTCATCTTTTCTGAATAAAAGGCAAGATACAGCACGGCAGGCGGTACGGAGTCGCTGATTCGGATGCCGTGCAGGGCGGGATTGAGACGCAGGCTGTCCTGAAGTATCTCGAAATGCAGGTGTGGGCCGCCCGAAGAGCCTGTGTTGCCCGAGAGCGCGATAGGCTTGTTTTTCTTGGTGGCGATATGCAGGCCCGTGAGATCGGTTTCGTACTGACGGCTTTTCCGCTGCTGTTTCCTGACCAGTTTCTGAACCGGCGCGCAGAACTTGGAAAGGTGCGCGTAAACGGTAATCATGCCGTTGGGATGCTGCACGTAAAGCACTTTGCCGTAAGATACCTTGGAGACCCCGGCGCGCACGATAACGCCCGGCGCGGCGCTATATACCTTCAATCCCTCGCGCTGTTCGGTACGCAGGTCCATGCCCCCGTGAAAATGGTTCCGGCGCAATTCGGCAAACGAACCCGAGATTTCGGGAGCGGTGCGCAACGGATAGCGGAACAGGACGGAATCTTTGTTCTGCTTAGGCTTGGCTTGCGCTCCGGCAGCCGGATTCTGCCACATCGTGCCGAAGAAAAGCACGAGCAGGCAAACATACTTAAGGGCATGGATTCTCCTATTCATGGACTTTTCTCAGCGATTTGGCGATTTTTTCCACGTATTTGCGGCGATAGTTCTGCTGCAGCAGGTAGTCGGCCAGGAAACGCGCCTGGGCGTAGTCTTTTTGACGGACGCAGTGTTCGGTCCAGAGCAGCAGGGTCCGGTAATCGCCGCAGGCCGAAAGGCGGCTGAACAGAGAGGGTTCCGCCGGCGTATGTTTTTCCAGGTTCAGGTCGTGGAACAGACGCTCGGATTGGCGGTATCCTTCGATAAAGGCGATTGTGTCTCCGTTCCGCTGGCGGGCAAAGGCATCTTGGAGCTGTTGCCGGTAAGAAGTCCAGTCGGCAAAGAATGTGCGCAGGTCTTCCGTTTGGGCGGGATTTTTCTCGCAGACGGCGAATTCCGCCTGTTGCCGCAAGGCAAGGAGGCTGTCGAGCCGTTGCAGCCGTTCCCGTGCCGAGGCATAGTTTCCGAAAGAAGCCTGACGGTAGAAATCCGCTTGCAATTGTTCCGCTTTTTCAAGCCACTGCCGGCAACGGTTCTCGTTGCGTTTCTGCAGGTATGAATCCAGAAACTGTTGCGGTACGGCCATTTCCGCCAAGGCATTGGGATATTTTTCCCGATAGTTTCCGAATAGGGCGGAGGCCTGCGCGTAAAGGCTGTCGGCGCGTGTCCCGTTATGCGACCACAATTGGAAAACGGCTTTGTTCACCAATTGTTCCACGGCTTGGGAGAGTGTGTTCAGATATTCATCCTCCAAGTCGGCATCCGCTTTCAACTTGTATTGTCTTTTCAACTCCAAGGCTTCTTCGTACCATGCGTAAGCTTCCGGAAATTTCCGTTTGGCATGGAGGAATCTCGCCTGTTCGCAAGCGAGTTCGAAGCGTTTGCGCGCCTGTTGCGGGCTGAGACGGATCACGGGGGCATCGCTTGGAGCAAGGTTTTGGGTAAGGGGCTGGGTATCGGTTGAGGCAAGGCTCGGTTGGGGCAAGGCCTTAGATTCGGCCACCGCCAAGGGTGCTTGTTTTTCCATCACCGTATCGGCTTGCAGAAGGCTTTGGTTCAACAACGCCAGTTCCTGCGCCAGATCTTCTTCGAGGCGGTGTTCAGGGCGCGGAATGAGCACCAGGCCGGTGCGGTTCACGATGGTATCGATCAGGGCGGAGTAGAACGCCTTTTCTTCCCGGTCGGAAATTCCCGCGATACGGCTGTATTCAAAGGCGATGCGGTCAAGCAGTTCCATCACGCGGTTCACACCGTCCATGTGTTCTTCAAAAGACTTGAAATAGTCGAAGGCTTGCAGGGCATAACGTTGGGCAAGCTGGTATTGCCGCTGCGAAAAGGCTTTTTCCGCCACTTCGCAGTAGGAACGATAGATGCCTTGGTGCGCCATGTTCCGGAGCAGTTGTTCCTTGTAGCGCATATAGCGGACAGGAAATTCAGGCAGGAAATACGTTTCCAGGAGCCGGCACAGATCCAGCGCGTCGCTGTAGAGTTTACGGGAAATCAGTTCTTCGGTTTCCTTGAGGATCCGGCCATAGACAGACTGTGCTGTCTGCCGTATCTTTTGCGGATGCCCGCATTCCTGCAAGACTTCATGGAGATATTGCAGCAAAGCCGGTGTGTTTTGCTTTTCGAGCGAGAGGCAGGTTATTTTAAAAACAATCGCTTTGGTAAAGAAACGATTGTGCAGCAAGGATTTCTCAATGTTTTTTTTGGCCAGTTCCCAATCGGGATTCTTTTGGTTGACCGCCTGCAGGGCCTGTATGTAGTAAAGGCTGTCGATATGTGAGCGCATGAGGTCTATCTGACGGCGTTTCTGTTCGGCAAGAAAGCGCAGATCGGCAGGTATATCGCGGTTTTGGCGTGTGTAGGCAAGGAATATCTCCGATTCGAGTTCCGCCAGACGGCAGTCGGAAACCGGCAGGGCTTCCAAGGGAGAAAGCTTGACGGCTTCGATTTTTTCTTTGAAGGAGTTTTTTAGAAAGTCGTTTTGTTGCGCCGCGATTCTTGCGGAAGGCAGGAAAGCAAGGATTGCCAAAGAGATTGCAAATCGTCGTAAGGTTCTTTGCATGGCGGCTTTATCGTGCGGTTTGGTTTGCTTCCTGTTGCTTGGCGTAGGCTTCGATGATGCGCGCCACCAGCCGGTGCCGCACCACGTCTTTTCCGGTCAGTTCCACAAAGGTTATTCCGGGAATGTTCTTAAGGATATGGCAGGCCTGAACCAGACCCGAGCGTTGGTGACGGGGCAGGTCTGCCTGCGTGATGTCGCCGGTGATGACGAACTTGGCGTTTTTCCCCATACGGGTCAGGAACATCTTCATCTGGCTCTCGGTGGCGTTCTGCGCTTCATCGAGAATCACAAAGGCATGGTCAAGCGTCCGGCCGCGCATAAAGGCCAGGGGGGCTATCTCGATGGTGGATTCTTCCAGAAGGGTGAGCAGTTTGCGGTAGGGAATCATGTCGCGCAAGGCATCGTAGAGGGGCTGCATGTAAGGATCCAGCTTCTCTTTCATGTCGCCGGGCAGGAATCCGAGGTTCTCGCCCGCTTCCACGGCGGGGCGTGTGAGGATGATGCGTTTTACCTGTTTTTCTTTGAGCGCCTTTACCGCCAAGGCCACGGCGGTATAGGTCTTTCCCGAACCGGCAGGCCCGATGGCGAACACCATGTCGGTTTTGTTCACGGATTCCACCAGTTTCTGCTGGTTGGCGGTCAAGGCGCGCACCGGTTTGCCGTTCACGCCCATCAGAATCAACGGTGTGGCGGGTTTTTCGGTCTCCGCTTCACCCTGAGGTTCGTTTTCGGTTTTGGCTTCTCCTAAAATGGCGTCTATATCCGATTCGGTAAGACGGTTGAACCGTTCAAAATGAAAAAGCACCAACCGCATCTTTTCTTCAAAGTCGGTCAGGTGCGCGGTATCGCCCACCGCCTTAATGGAATCGCCCCGCAAGATGATGTTGAGCTGTGGAAAAAAGCGGCGTATGCGGCCTAACTTTTCTTCCTCCAACCCGAAAACATCTATCGGATGATGCGGGGCGATATGGACAAGGATTTCACTCATCGGGCGGGTTGCAGTTTGGCTACCGCTTCCTTGATGCGTCTGGCGCTTTCGCGCAGTTTGTCATCGCTCGTGGCGTAAGAAATACGGATGCTTTCGGGATCGCCGAAGGAATCGCCGCCCACCAGGGCTACGTGCGCTTCGTCCAAAAGGAAGTTCGCCAAATCATCGCCGCAGGTAATGGTCTTGCCGTTAAACTGCTTTCCAATCAAACCTTTGATATTCGGGAAGATATAGAATGCGCCCGTGGGTACGTTCACTTGCATGCCCGGAATTTCGCGCAAGAGGTCGAGCATCATGTCGCGGCGTTGGCGGAAAATGGCCACCATGCCTTTGAGTTCTTCCGATTTCTTGGGGTCTTGCAACAAAGCCGCCACCGAAGCTTTCTGGGCGATGGAGGAGGCCGCCGAGGTCATCTGTCCCTGGATTTTGTTGCAGGCGGCCGCGATTTCGGTGGGGGCGGCGATATAGCCGATACGCCAGCCGGTCATGGCATAGCCTTTGGAAACCCCGTTGATGATGATGATGCGGTCGCGGATTTCTTCAAACTGCGAGAGGCTTTCGAACTTGTCTTCGAAGGTGATGAGTTCGTAGATTTCGTCCGAAAGGATATACACCTGGGGATGTTTGGCCAATACATCGGCAATGGCTTTGAGTTCCTCACGGTTATATACCATGCCGGTGGGGTTGCTCGGGCTGTTGAAGATAACCAGTTTGGTCTTGGGTGTGATCGCCGCTTCGAGCTTGGCGGGGGTAACCTTAAAGTTGTCTTCGATGCCTGCACGGACCAAAACGGGAACCCCTTCGGTAAACTTTACCATTTCGGGATAGGAAACCCAGCAGGGAGCGGGAATCACCACTTCGTCGCCCGGGTTGATCATGGCCAGCAACACGTTGATGATAGCGTGCTTGCCGCCGTTGCCCACCACAATCTGGTCGGGCGAAAAGCTCAGGCCGTTGTCGCGCAACAGTTTGGTGCAGACGGCTTTTCTCAAGTCCAGAAAGCCCGGTACGGGAGGATAGTGGGTAAAATTGTCGTTGATGGCCGCGATACCGGCTTCCTTGATTACATTGGGAGTGTCGAAATCGGGTTCGCCAACGCTGAGGTTGATTACATCGATACCTTGTTCCTGCATGCTACGGCTGCGTTTGCTCATGCCGAGTGTGGCAGAGGGAGCCATTTCAAGCACACGTTTGGATAATGTTGCCATAGTATATCTGTTTTTAAAAAGAAACCCTGCTTTCCGTAAGGTTTACGCAAGGCAGGGTTTAGGTTTCACAAGAAAAGAATTTTATTCTTCCGGGGCGGCTTCGGTGGGTTGGGCTACGGGAAGCTGGGTGGGGAGAACCGACTGCTGGTCAACGGTCAGTTCGGTTTGCGGCGCGCCGCTGTCGGAAGTGTGTTTGGGAATGGAGTAAGCGGCGATAAGGCTCAGGAAGAGCAAGACCACCGAAAGAATCCAAGTTCCTTTTTCCAAAAAGTCGGTCGTTCTGCGAACGCCCATGATTTGATTGGCCTGACCTCCGAAAGTAGAGGAAAGACCGCCGCCTTTAGGGTTCTGAATCAATACGATAAGCCCCAAAAGCACACAAACAATCAAGATCAAAACCGAGATAAAAATGTAAAAGCCCATCTTATGTTGCTGTTATTTAATGTGATAATCTTTTTTCACCTTGTTTATAAGGTTGGCAAAGTAACTACTTTTTTCGGGAAATTTCAAGCGCAAATTTTCATAGACGGCAATCGCTTTCTTGGGAGCGTTGTTGGAAAGGTACATCTGCGCCAAGGTTTCGCCGCCAAAACTGAAATCTTCCTGATTGCTGTGGCCCGTATCGGGATCAAAGGAATTATAGTCGAAATTCTCGTCTATCTTGATGGAATGTTCTGAATTTCCGCTCAAAAAGTTGTCGATGATGGCATCCGCATTGACACGCGGACGAGGTTTGGCCTCGTTGTCAACCGTTTTTTTCTTGTTCAGCAGGGTGCGTACCTGTTCTATCTGAACCGGGCGGTTCTCGTAAGCGGGCGTTTCCACCACGGGGGTGAAACCGGGATTTTCCGGCATCGGTCGGGGCGGCCGGTCTTGCGTTCTGGGTTGAGGCTGCGACAGGGGGCGCACCGAACGCGGCAGGGCCTGGCTCCAAGGCGAGAAACTTTCCACATGCCGGCGCGGCAGGGGCTCTTGCTGCATGGGAAAATCCTGACGGGCTTGCGGCGTGGCGAGCGGAGAGGGTTGCAATCTGTCCACTTGCTCTTTGAGCCGCGCCCGGTCGGGCAGGTTGATGGCGGTAAGGGGCAGGGCGGTCTTGTAGGCGGCCTGGTCATCTATCTGCCTGAGGTTGAGCAGAAACATGAGCCGGGCGCATTGGCAATACGGATAGCGTAT
>CAYVJX010000022.1:6891-8065 GCA_964451895.1 uncultured Bacteroidaceae bacterium
GGTTATGTGGATATACAGCAGACCGCCCGTGACGTTATCCGCGAGATAGGCTACACCAAAGGCGAGTATCAGTTTGAAAGCAATTCCTGCGGGGTCATTTCCACGATCCACAGCCAGTCGCCCGACATAAACCAAGGGGTGGAACGCAAGAAAGACGAGGATCAGGGTGCCGGAGACCAAGGCCTGATGTTCGGCTATGCCTGCCGCGATACCGAAGAATTCATGCCGCTGCCCATCTATCTGGCGCATGAAATCCTCAAGGAACTGGATGCCCTCCGCCGGGAAGGCAAGAAAATGCCCTATCTGAGACCCGATGCCAAGAGTCAGGTAACCATCCGCTATTCCGACAACGGAAAGCCCGAAAGCATCGATACCTTGGTGGTTTCCTGCCAGCACGATGAGTTCGATACCGAAAAGAAGATGCTGGAAAAAATCACCGCCGATATCCGCAACATAGCCATTCCTTCCCTGTTGAAGCGGATGCCCGAAAACATCAAAGACCTGTTCGCCAAGAAATACAAACTGTTCGTGAATCCCACCGGCAAGTTCGTTATCGGCGGACCTCACGGCGATACGGGGCTTACCGGGCGCAAGATTATCGTGGATACCTATGGGGGGCGGTCGGCGCACGGCGGCGGCGCGTTTTCGGGCAAAGACTCCTCGAAAGTAGATAGGTCGGCGGCTTACGCCATGCGCCATATCGCCAAGAACCTTGTGGCGGCGGGCGTTTGCGACCAAGTGATGGTGCAGGTGGCCTATGCCATCGGCGTGGCGCAGCCGGTAGGCCTTTATGTGAACACTTTCGGCACTTCGCACGTGGCGCAGAGCGACGGGCAGATAGCCGAAACCATCCGTAAGAACATAGACCTGCGGCCGTATGCCATCGTGCAGCGTTTCGGCTTGAGAAACCCCATTTTCAAGCCTACGGCGAGCTACGGGCATTTCGGAAGGAAGCCTTATAAAAAAGAAGTGGAAGTTTTCTATCAGGATGCCGATACCAAGGTGAAGAAATCGGGAAAGACCGAAAGGTACTTCAAGACGGTGGAGTTCTTTGCGTGGGAAAAGACCGATTTGGCGGCATCCTTCAAAAAACTCTTGGTTTTCAACCGACGTTTAATCGCCTCGGCAGAGTCCAAGTGAACTTGAACTCTGCTCTCGGCTTAATTTAAACGTT
>CAYVJX010000022.1:8165-9609 GCA_964451895.1 uncultured Bacteroidaceae bacterium
GCCTCGGCAGAGTCCAAGTGAACTTGAACTCTGCTCTCGGCTTAATTTAAACGTTGGTTTTCAACCGACGTTTAATCGCCTCGGCAGAGTCCAAGTGAACTTGAACTCTGCTCTCGGCTTAATTTAAACGTTCAGATAAAGATATGGAGTATATCCTTAAGAATGCCTTTCTGGTAAACGAAGGCAAGTGCGAAAAGGGCGGGCTGTACCTCAAGGACGGCAAGATTTCGGCGGTCTGGAAAGACGGATACCCGATGCAGGAGATACCTGTAAAAACAACTTCCTGCGAGAATCTTGATTTACAGGGAGCTTATATTTTTCCCGGCGTGATAGACGACCACGTGCATTTCCGTCAACCCGGCCTTACGCACAAGGGCAACATCGCCTCCGAGTCGGCGGCGGCCCTCCGGGGCGGTGTCACCTCCTTTATGGATATGCCCAACACCAAACCGCAGACGCTCACGCAGGAACTTCTGCGGCAGAAATACGATATGGCGGCGCAAAGCAGCCTTGTCAACTATTCTTTTTATATGGGCTGCAGCGAAGACAATCTTCGCCAGGTACTGGCTACCGAACCCGAAGAGGTTTGCGGCATCAAGCTGTTCTTGGGCTCTTCCACCGGCCATATGCTGGTGCGCGATCCGCAATACTTGCAGACCCTTTTTCAAGAAGCCCCCACCTTGATTGCCGTGCATTGCGAGGATGAAGAAATCATAAGCCGCAACAGCGTGTTATTCAAGGAAAGATACGGCCTGGACGCGCCTTTTTCGGTTCATCCGCAGATCAGGAGCGAAGAGGCCTGTTTCAAATCTTCCGCCATGGCGGTGCAATGGGCGCACCGATACGGCACGCGCCTGCACCTCCTGCATATCTCTACCGCCAAGGAACTGTCGTTGCTCGATGAAAGGCTTGTTTCGGGCGAGGTCTGCACCAATTACCTTTGGTTCAGCAACGAGGATTATGAAAAAAAGACCTGGCGCATCAAATGCAATCCCGCCATCAAGACTTTAGATGACCGTCAGGCCTTGCGCCAAGCCGTGAAAGAGGGCAGGGTGAATGTGGGAACCGACCACGCGCCCCATACCGAAGAAGAGAAAAACAAACCGTATTTCGAGTGTCCGTCGGGAACGCCCGGGGTGCAGCACAGCCTGCCGTTGATGCTCGAACTGGCGTATCAGGGCGTGTTTGAACTGCCCGACGTGGCAGAGGCGATGTGCCATCGTCCGGCACGTATCTTCGGCCTGAAAGAACGGGGATTCCTGCGCCCTGGTTATGCCGCCGACTTAGCGGTGGTGGCACCGCGGGAAGCCTGGACGGTAGATGCCTCGAATATAGCCTATGCCTGCGGCTGGAGTCCGCTTCAGGGGCAGAGCCTGCACGGTAGCGTGCGCATGACTTTTGTAAACGGAACGCTGGTCTATAAAGACGGCCAAATCCTCAAGCC
>CAYVJX010000022.1:9709-13059 GCA_964451895.1 uncultured Bacteroidaceae bacterium
TGCCGCGTTCACTTCCGAGAGTTTCTTGAATTTGCCCGAACTCAGGTCGGGTTTGGGCTTGAAGCTGAAGGTTCTTTCCACCGGACGTTTCATGGGAGCCCAATCGGAGTAATCATCATCGAAACCTGCGTTTTCAAAAGGATTGGTCTGCAACAGTTCGGGGTTTTCGATATGCCGGCTGTCCAGTTCCAGCAGAAAGCGGCTCGGCTCGCAGAAATCGGTTTCGCCCCAGCGCATGCGGCGGTTGGCGAAAGAAAGCCAAAGTCCTTTCTCGGCGCGGGTAACCGCCACATAGAACAAGCGGCGTTCTTCTTCCACTTCTTCGCGTGTGTTGACGCTTTGCGCCGCCGGAAAAAGGTTCTCTTCGCAACCCACCACAAAAACGTAGGGAAACTCAAGCCCTTTGGCGGCGTGAACGGTCATGAGCGTCACCTTGTCGGCATTGGGGTCGTCTTTCTTGTCGTCCTGGTCGGTAAGCAGGGCCACATCCTGCAGAAAGCGGTCGAGCGTGACGATGCCTTCGATCGCCACCATTTCGCCCGTTTCCTCATCCACCATCAAAGGTTCGTCTTCGCAGAAAGTCTTAACGGCGTTGAGCAGTTCCTCCACGTTGTTGATGCGGTTCTCGCTTTCGGGTGTGTTCTCCTGCTTGTATTCGTAACTCAATCCGCTGGCGCTCCATATCAGGTTCGCCATTTCGAAAGCGTCGGTCTGGTAAAAACGTGCGTTCAGGCTCAAAATCATATCCATCAGGCTGGCCAGTTTGGCGCGGATGCCCGAATTGACGGCGTTCGCCACCGAATCCCTGAAATGCTGCAAGGTTTCGGCAGAAGAAAAGGCTTCCAAGGGCGCGCCCATATTGATGAGCAGGCGGCGCAGCGAATCGTTGCATTCCGGCAGCTCGGGCTTGTTGTCTGAACGCAGGTAGAGCATGCCTTCCCAGATACCGCCTCCGCACAGAGCCCCCAGCAGGCGCAGGCGCGACAGCGTGGTGTCGCCGATGCCCCTTGCCGGGTTGTTGATGCAGCGCAGCAGCGATTCTTCGTCCTTGGGATTGGCTGCCCAGCGGAAATAGGCTATGATGTCTTTGATTTCCTTGCGGCGGTAAAAACTCAGCCCGCCGTAAATGCGGTAGGGGATATTGATTTTCCGCAAGGCGTCTTCGATAAGCTTGCTTTGGCTGTTGGTGCGGTAAAGAACGGCAAAGTCCTTCGGCCTGGCCTGGTTTTCCATCTGCACCTGAAACAGTCTGTGCGCCACATTGTCGCCTTCTTCCTTGTCGCCGGCCGAACGGATGACGCTTACTTTCGTGCCTTCTTCGTTGTCGGTCCAGATTTCTTTGGGAATGCGGTCTTTGTTGTGTTCGATAATCGAGTTGGAAAGTTGCACGATATGCCCCGTGGAGCGGTAGTTCTGCTCCAGCTTGAATTTCTTCATCTGCGGGTAATCGTGCTCGAAATTGAGGATGTTCTGGATATTGGCGCCGCGAAAACTGTAGATGCTCTGCGAATCATCGCCCACCACGCAGATGTTCTGATGGCCGGCGGCCAGTTTCTTTACAATCAGGTATTGGGCGTAGTTGGTGTCCTGATACTCATCCACCATGATATGGCGGAAACGTTTCTGATATTTGAGCAGCGTTTCGGGAAAATCCCTGAAAAGCACGTTGGTGTTGAACAACAGGTCGTCGAAATCCATAATCGAGGCCTGGCGCATACGGCGGTCGTATTCCAGAAAGATACGGCCTGTCTCCGGCATACGCATGCGTTGGTCTTCTTCCAAAAACGCGTGGGTCTCGTTGTAGTATCGGGCGGAAATCAGGCTGTTCTTCGCCATCGAGATACGGTAAAGCACGCGGGAATCCTTGTAGGTTTTGGGGTCAAGGTTGAAATCCTTCACGATTTTCTTGATGAGCGACTTGCAGTCGTCTGTATCGTAGATGCCGAAAGATTTCTGATAGCCGATCAGTTCGGCTTCGGTATGCAGGATTTTGGAAAAGATGGAGTGGAAGGTTCCCATCCAGAGCGAGCGGGCCTGTGGGCCTACCAATGCGGTGATACGTGCCTCCATTTCGCGGGCGGCCTTGTTGGTGAAGGTAAGCGCCAGGATGCGGAACGGGTCGCAACCCTGTTCAATCAGGTGGGCGATACGGTAGGTAAGCGTGCGTGTCTTGCCCGAACCGGCGCCGGCTATGATCATCACAGGTCCGTCGATATGTTGCGCTGCCGCCCGCTGTTCCGGGTTAAGGCTGTCTAATAGGCTCATTTCGTTATATTTGTGTGGTGCTTTGGAATAGGCTCACAAAGGTAGTGGAAAAATGGAAATGTGCCGTTTTTTTTTCTAAATTTGCGTTATCTGTTTACTGTTATGGAAATAAAACTTTTGGAAGAACGCAATTCTTGGTTTTTGCGTTTCATGTCGGAACTCCGCGACCGGGAAATACAACGCGACCCCATGCGGTTTCGCGAGAACCTGCGCCGCATAGGTCAGATTTTCGCCTATGAAATCAGCAAGGAAATGGAGTATCAGTTGCAGACGGTGCAGACCCCTTTGGGCGAAAAGGCGATGAACCTGCCTGTCGAAGATCCCGTGGTGGCGAGCATCCTGCGTGCCGGACTGCCTTTGCACGAAGGGGTCCTTGCGTTTTTTGACCGTGCCGGAAACGCCTTTATCTCGGCATACCGCAAACACGATGAAACGGGCGCGTTCCAAATCAAGATGGATTATGTTTCCTGCCCCGATCTGGAAGGCAGAACGCTGATCCTTTGCGATCCCATGTTGGCCACCGGCTCTTCGATGGCTATCTGTTACCGTTCGCTTCTGGATTACGGCAGACCCAAGCACGTGCATCTGGTTTCGGTAATCGCCGCCGCCGAAGGCGTTGAATACCTGCAGAAGCAGATACCCTCAGACAACTGCACCCTGTGGATAGGCTCGGTCGATGAAGAGCTTACCGCCCAGTCGTATATCGTGCCCGGTCTGGGCGATGCGGGCGATTTGGCGTTTGGTTGCAAGTTGCAGAACTAGAAACATCAAGCCATGTTCCTGCTGGTTCTTTATCTTCTTCTGGCGCTTTGCGTGTCGTTTGTCTGTTCGGTGCTGGAAGCCGTGTTGCTTTCCACGCCGCTTTCCTATATCGAGGTCATCAAGGGCACGGTAAAGGTGGAAGCCCTCAAAGACGGCATCACCCGCCCTTTGCACCGGAAACTGCGCGCGGCTCTGATTTTTGAGAAAATCAAGGGTAATATCGGGCGCTCGCTTTCCTCCATCCTTTCGCTCAACACGGTGGCCAACACAATCGGTGCGGCAGGCGTGGGAGCGCAGAGCGCCAAGGTGTTCGGCAACGCTTA
>CAYVJX010000022.1:13159-16578 GCA_964451895.1 uncultured Bacteroidaceae bacterium
ATGCTCGATTTGCGGAACCTGCGTGTGCGCGACATCATGACTCCGCGCATGGTGGCGGTTACGGCCTGCGAGGAAATGACTTTGGGCGATTTTTACCGCGAGAAGAACTATCTGAAATATTCGCGTATTCCCGTCTATGAAGAAGAGAATCCCGACCGGATTACGGGCTTCGTTCTGCTCAAGCATGTGTTCGAGCAATTGGCGGCAGACCGTTTCGACCTGAAGCTCAAATCGATCAAACGCCCCATTTTCGTGGCGGTGGAAAGTCAGAAGTTGCTTTCGCTTTGGAACCGTATGCAGCAGATACCCAACGAAGACGATGAACCCCGGCAAGGTCGCAAGAAACGCGAGCAGATTGCCATGGTGGTGGATGAATACGGCAGTTTTGTGGGAATCGTTACCGTGGAGGATATGGTTGAAACGATGCTCGGCATGGAAATCGTGGACGAAAAAGACACGATTACCGACATGCAGCAATACGCCCGTCAGAAATGGGTTTCTTCAAGGGCCTATCACCGGATAGACCAGGAAGACGACGGCAAATAACGGATTTCAGTAGCGGATATTGTCGATCAACCGCACTTTGCCCATCCATACCACGATAAAACCTACGTTGCCTTGGGCAGGTGCATCCTGGGGAACCGTCTGCAGGGTATCGGGCCGCGCTATTTCGAAATATTCCAGTTCCATTTCAGGAACGGCGGCTATCTGTCCGCATACGAATTCCTTTACCTCGCGGCAGGTTCGGTTGGTCATTTCCGTGCTTTTTTTCAGAACGGCATGAATCTTGGGCGCCAAAGCGCGGTTTTCGGGCGTGAGCAAGGCATTGCGGCTGCTGAGCGCCAAACCGTCCTCAGCCCGTTGGATAGGGCAGGGAACGATATGGGTCTCGATGCCCATCTGCCGCACCAGGTCTTGGATGACCGCCACCTGCTGGAAGTCTTTCTCGCCGAAATAAGCCCTGTCGGGGCGGATTAATTCAAACAACAGGCCTACCACCACGCCCACACCCTTGAAATGGCCGGGACGTTGGGCGCCTTCCATCACCGTTTCCAGCGCGCCGAAAGAATACGATTTTACGGTTTCGCCTTCCGGATACATTTCCTCTACGGAGGGAGCGAAAACAATATCGCAACCGTTTGCTTCGAGCAGCCTGCGGTCGGCTTCGAAATCGCGCGGATAATTCTTGAGGTCTTCGGGATTGTTGAACTGGATAGGGTTTACGAACACGCTCGCCACAAAAACATCGTTTTCGGCGCGGGCGCGTCTAAAGAGCGAGGCATGCCCTTCGTGCAAGGCTCCCATCGTGGGCACGAATCCTATCGTTTTCCGGGCGTCGTGTCTTGCCAACGCCTGTTCGAGTTCCTTTTTGGTTTTGCAGACAATCATGGTTTTACGCTTCAGCGTGGTTTGGAAATCACTTGAAAGAGTTCAAAAAGGGTGGCCACCGGAACTATTTTTGATTGGAACTTCGGTTCCAGGCCTTTCAATCCGTATTTTGAAACAAAGATGCGTTCGAATCCTAATTTTTCGGCTTCCGCCAAACGTTGGTCGAGCCGGCTCACGGGACGTATCTCTCCCGTAAGGCCTACTTCGGCAGCAAAGCAGTATTTGGGGTTGAGCGGAATATCCTGACCCGAACTCAACACGGCGGCGATTACGGCAAGGTCTATGGCCGGGTCATCCACCCGCAGGCCGCCGGCGATATTCAAGAAAACGTCCTTTTGGTTGAGGCGCGCCCCGCAGCGTTTTTCAAGCACCGCCAACAGCATATTGAGCCGCCTCAGGTCAAAGCCTGTGGCTGAACGTTGCGGAACGGTATAGGCGGTGGGGCTTACCAAAGCCTGCACTTCCACCATCATGGGGCGCAGACCCTCCAGTGTGGCGGCAATCGCCGTTCCGCTCAACTGCTCCTCGCGTTGGGAAAGCAGTATTTCGGAGGGGTTTTCCACCTGGCGCAAGCCGTTGCCTTGCATTTCGTAGATGCCTATCTCGTTGGTGCTGCCGAAACGGTTCTTGACCGATCGCAGGATGCGGTAGCCGTAGTTGCGGTCGCCCTCGAAATGCAGCACGGTATCCACGATATGTTCCAGAATCTTGGGACCCGCCAGATTGCCGTCTTTGGTGATATGCCCGATAACGAACACGCTCACGCCCGACTCTTTGGCATAGCGTTGCAACTGGGCGGCGCATTCCTTGATTTGGGAAATGCTGCCGGCCGAAGCGTCGATAGAGGAAGTATAGAGCGTCTGTATCGAGTCCGCCACCAGAATGTCGGGTTGGATGGCGGCGGCCTGTGCGAAAATGTCGTCTAGATGCGTTTCGGTAAGGATAAAGCAGTTGTTGGGTGTCAAGCCGAGGCGCTCGGCGCGCATCTTGAGTTGTTGGCCGCTTTCCTCGCCGCTTACGTACAGAATCTTCTGTTCTCCGGGAATCTGCAACGCCACCTGCAACATCAGCGTGGATTTGCCGATGCCGGGTTCCCCTCCGATAAGCACGAAAGAACCGGGAACCAGCCCGCCGCCCAATACGCGGTTGAGTTCGGAATTGCCCGTGTCCGTGCGTGCCAGGGCATGGCTTTCTATGTCTCGGATAAGCATCGGTTTGCTTTTTCCTTGCATGGGAAGCAGGGCGCGGTCGTTTTTCCAGGGCTGAGGTTGCGGATTGCGTTCGATAACCTCTTCGGTATAGGTGTTCCATTCGCCGCAGGCAGGACAACGCCCCACCCATTTGGGCGATTGCGCTCCGCAATTGGAGCAGAAAAAGGCGGTTTTGGTCTTGGCGGTCTTTGCCATGGTGCGGCTCCCTTTATTTTAAATTGCTGCCGATAAGCCGCAGAAACTCCATCCTTGTTTTGGAATCGCTCAGGAATCCGCCTGTAAAATCGGAAGTGGTGGTCACCGAATTCTGTTTCTGCACGCCACGCATCGACATGCAGAGGTGCTGCGCCTCGATCACCACGGCCACGCCCAGAGGATTGAGCGCGTTCTGGATACATTCCTTGATCTGGGTGGTGAGCCTTTCCTGCACTTGCAGACGGCGGGCAAAGACATCCACGATACGGGGTATCTTGCTCAAGCCCACGATATGGCCGTTGGGAATGTACGCCACGTGCGCCTTGCCGAAAAAGGGCAGCATATGGTGTTCGCACAGCGAATAGATCTCGATGTCCTTGACGATGACCATCTGCTTGTAGTCTTCCTTGAACATGGCGCTCTTGAGGATCGCCACCGGATCCTGTCCGTAGCCTTGTGTAAGGAACTGCATGGCCTTGGCCACGCGCATGGGAGTCGCCAGCAGACCTTCCCTGCCGGAATCCTCGCCCAGCAGATCCAGAATGGCTTTGTAGTGTTCAGCCAGTTTCTCGGTGAGCTCCACCGGATAGAGGTCCTCTTTCTTATATCTTTTATTCATTGTTG
>CAYVJX010000023.1:0-12498 GCA_964451895.1 uncultured Bacteroidaceae bacterium
CCTTATTTTCTGATCCTGTAGTTTGAGGCGGTTCTGATATTCATCGATGGCTTTTTTTGCTTCCTGCTGGTTGATTTCGGTAATCTTGTTGTGTCCCATCACGGAGTCTTGGAGGGCTTGGAGATGGGAAAGGTTGGTATAAGCCTTCTTATAATCGCCTTTCTTGGAATAACAATCCGACAGCCCCGACAGGCAATGCAGCATAATGCGGTGCGATTGGTTTTCTTGCGCCAGTGTATAGGCGTAATCGTAGAGCAGGATAGCGGAATCCAATAATTCTGTCGTTTGCGCGTATTGTAGGGCTATGTTGCTTGCAACCAACGCTTTGTAATAGTCTTTCTTGGCACCTGAATGGGTCTGCGCTATCTCGATGGTCTTGTTTTGGCAAAAGGCGCGTTCCTCCGCGCTGTCAGTCATCAGTGACAGATTGTTATAGAGTGACATAGCCAAATTGGTGTCGCTCCAGCCTGTTTGATTCCGTAGCAGTTTCCGTAAGGTGTTTTTGGCAGTATCCACTTGTCCCATATAGAAATAGACCACCGCCTCATTGGCCTGATTGGAGATAAGGGAACGTTCTAAATTGATTTCCTCGTATTTGCTGTCTGATTTTTTAAAGTAATTCAATGCTTTTTCGTACTCGCGCAATTCGGAAAATAGAATCCCCAAAATTTGATAACACCCCGCTTCGTATTTTATATCTCTGTATTTCTGAAAAATATCCAATGCCCGATTGATTTGTTGGTATTGCTCCAGATAGCTTCCGGAAGGCTCCCCTTTGATGTCCAAGGTTAAGAACAAGAGTCGGGCATAGTCGTAATCGTAGTCGATTGTATTTATAATTATCAGCGTTTCTGCTATATAATCTCTTTTTGCATTAGCGTTTTGCGTAATATTCCATATGTTGCCGTTAAAGTAGGCGTTCCAATAGCGGTATCGGGCGCGGAGTATCGGATTACTCTGTTTTCTTGATATGTTTTCCAGTCTGTTAAGACGACTCTCAAAGCCTTTGTCTTCAGGATTCATGCTTTCGAAGGTGGCGGCGATGGAGTCGAATTCCTTGTGCACTATTTTCCAATGGTATTCTTCCGCTGCTTGGAGTGTTATTGTATTTAAAGCGCAGAGAAATAATAAAATAAATATTCTGTTCTTCGTCATGATTGATGAGGTGTCCGATAGAAAACGCGGCAAAGATAAAACTTTTAGAAAGATAGGATAAACGCTTTTTCCATGTATTTGAAAATCTATCTATTTAAAATATTTAATCAATTGATTTATTGCTGTATTATATGTTTTTGAAATCAAATGTTAAGCATAATATCTACCATTTTTCTATCGTTGTTTTTTGCTTGATACTTGCAAAGTGGTATAAATTTACATCCTCAACCTCGCAAAATTTGTCTTTTATGGGCTGTTGGAGGTTGGCAAGAAAAAGAAAGAAACTAAAAAAAACAAGGTTAAAATGAAGAAAATGAACAACATGAAAAGATGGCTGCTGTTGGCGCTGTCTTCCTTGTGCTTAGGCTTCTTGCCGGCATGGGCAGAAACTGTTCCGATGATAGACAGTCTCGGAACTTTTCAGTATGGTTTTCCTCCCACGGATTGGAAAGTCTTGAATCAGGGTGGTGCTTCCTCTTGGATGACCGGCTGGAATGGTGTAGGAGGCGGCAATCACGTGCAGGTGTATTCCAATGCCTCGGTGGAAAACGATACTTGGTTGATTACGCCTCAGTTACAACCGGTTGCGGGCAAATCTACCTTGGCGTTCTATCTCCGTTCGGACAAGGACACCATGGACAATACCGTTTTTGAGATTTTGGTTTCCCAAACCACCGCCGTTCCGGAAAAATTCACTGTGATTGAAACCATTACGAATATGGCGAAGGGATCGGGCTTTACGGCCGCATGGGTCAAGCATACGGTGGATATGAGTGCCTACGAGGGGCAGAACGTATTTGTGGCTTTCCGGGCGTATAAGAACAACTTGGCTCAAGTCTGGTTGGACAGTGTGGCGGGACTTCCTCTGGCGGTCTTTGCCAACGACATCAACCTCAAGACCATTTCGTTGAATCCTGATTATGTTGTTTTTAAAGGAGATACTAGAACGGTATGCGTCTTGGCGGAAAACCGGGGTAATGCCGATGCCGGTGTTACCGGTACATTAAAGGTATCGATAGACGGCACCGAACAGGCCAATACCCTTACGGCAACCAAAAGCATAGCTGTAGGTAAAACAGACACCTTGAAGTTTGAATACACCTTTGCCGAGGCCGCTGAATATCAATTCCAGGTATCCGTACCTGCAGACGACAATATAATCAACGACACCCTTCTGTTGGGCGTGGAAACGCATCCTGCCAATACCTTGGTGGAAGATTTCCATGCCGACAAAACACGCCCTCCCAAAGACTGGACCCTGTACTCGAATACGGATTCCTATGGGACGAACGGTTGGTGGAATAGCACTGTAGGGGCTACGTCTTCCAAGGGATACGTCTTTTGGAGCGGGGTGTATAATCTTACCAACACAAAAGGGGAACCTGCAGTCAGGGCGTTGATTACACCGCAGTTACACGTTCAGAATGGCGATGTCCTTTCTTTCTTCGCCCAGTTGTCGAGTTTGAATTATATCGGCACCAAGCCCGTCGATGCCATGAAAATATATGTATTGGCCTCGCAGACCACGGCCGATATGACCGCCTTTACCGATACCGTCGCCACCTATGGGCTGGAAGGCGCAAATGCCATGACGGAAAACTGGAAGGAGTATACGCTTGACATTTCCAAGTTCAAGGATCAAAACATATTCGTGGCTTTTGTCGCGGTGGATAGTTATGGGCTTGGGGTTGGCTTATCTTTGGATGAAATAGGGGGGGATATCGCTTTATGCTCCTTTACGAACGATGCCCGCGTGGTGATGGCGCAGATGGACAATCCTACACGCTATTGGTTTGCCGGAGAAAAAATTACGGTGCGCGGCAGGGTGGAAAACCACGGAACCGCAGCCTTGAGCAACCTGAACGTATCCTTAAAGGTGAACGGTACGGAAGCGGCTTCTAAAACGGTGGTAAACTTGGCTCCCGGGGCGTTTTCCGATACCTTGAATTTTGAATATACGATAGCCGAGGCCGGGCTTCTTAATATAGAGGTCTGTGTGCCTTCTGATGACAACGATATCAACAATACCGCCGCATTCTCCTTGCAGACCTATCCCGCCGGTTACTTTATCGAAGGCTTCGAGGAAGTAACTTACAATACATTTCCTCCTAAATACTGGTCTTGCGAAAGAAATTCCTATGGCAGCTACGGTTGGAGTGTCTCGAATTATTCTGGCAATACAAGTTCTTATAAAGGCAACGGGCATGCGTATTCTCAGGCCGGTTATAAACTGATTACCCCGCTTCTGCATATCACGAAAACCGATTCCTTGTGTTTCTGGGCCAATACTACATGGGCTACCTGTGAATATGCTGTTCTTACCTCTGTAAATGCCAAAGATTGGGATACCTTAGGTAAAGTTTCCATGACCGGAGAGGTTCCCTATACCTTGCAGAAATTCTTCTTCACTGACAAGGATGATGCCTTCTTCGGCAATCGCTATGTGGCGATTATCTCTTTGGTAAATTCTATGAACATAGATGAAGTCTATGGTCCTATGCTGGCAAGCCGCGAAAATCAGTTCGCTTTGGTCAACGCTTTTGTAAATCCTTCCGAAGTGGCGGTGGCCGGCCAACCGTTTACGGTAAAGGCCGTAGTATTCAACGATGGAACGCAGGCTGCCTCCAAGCAGGTTACGCTTTATGCGCAGGGAGAACAGCTTGCCCAAGTGCAGACCGATCAAGTGGCGGCAGGAGCCTACGATACCGTTTCTTTTACAGTAACGATCGATAAGGCCGTGGCCGATATGGCTTTTGTTGCCGAACTGCCGGAAGATGCCTCGGCTTTCGACAATACTTTTTCGTTCACTTCCAATATTTATCAACCGGAACTGTGGCGATTCAAAGATGGCTTTGAAGATATAAACCATCCGTTCTGGATATTTAAAGGTAATAGTGCCTGGGCTTCCAAGCCAAGTTGGCAACCGGTAGAACCTGCCTCGGGTGTCGAATATCTGCAGTTGAACATCTATAGTGCTAAGGAGGCTTTAGCGGTTTCGCCTTATTTGGATTTGCGTTACGGAAAATATCAAGTGAGCGTGGATATTTACCGTGAGTCGAAAAATCCTACCAATACTGACCGTATTGAACTGGGCTTCGGTGCAATGCCGATCTGGGAAAACGTAGTGTTTATCGATAGTGTGAATCGTGTTGTTTCAGAGTATCCCGCTAATGGTACTGAAGGCTGGAACCATTATTCCTTTGAAGTAGAGTTGCCGGATATGCAGAACGGATTCTTTATGCTGCATCCGGTATGTTATCTTAATCAATATGGCAGTCCTGCAGATGAAAAGATGCGTTTCGACAACCTTGTGATCCGTCCTCTGTTGGATAACGATGCGGAATTGGTGGCTTTGCCGATGCCCGCCGATACCGTCTGGGGCTACGATTCGGTAAAGATGACCTTGAACGCCATGCTGTTGAACGCCGGTATCGAAAACCTCACCTCCGCTGTAATCCGTTATGGTGTGGATGGTAAGGAAATGGGGGCTGTTACCTGGAATGGAAATCTTGCCGCCGGCAAAGACACGGTGGTGGAACTTTCCGGTAAGGTGGCGGTATCCTATAAGGAAACCTTGACATTGTATGCCCAAGTGGAAGCCACCGGCGATGCCAATCCGCTCAACAACCGCGTGGAAAAGAACGTTTATGTAAAGAAAGCCTATGAACTGCCTTTTGTGACCGATTTCGAAAACGAAGACTGGAACAAAGATTGGCAGAATTTTACCTATTCCACCGATGTACGCCAAGCTTGGTTCCGCGATACCACGGGCAATGAAATTACCGCGCCTTTCGGCAAGGCTTGTGCCAATTCGGCTTCCTTGGATGACGAACTGGGTGCTGTGAATCCCGACAACTGGCTGGTTACACCCGGTCTGTTCATCAAGTACTCCAAAGCATATCTCTCGTTCTATGTACAGGCATCCGATGTTACCGCTTTTGCCGAAAAGTTCCAGGTGCTGGTTTCCACCCGCTCGAACTTAGACAGTGTGTTCTTCGTGCCGGTTCATACGCAGACGCTCGAAAATGATGCGTTGCAGCATATTATGCTGGAATTGAACGGTTACCGCAACGAAGTGATTCATGTGGCTTTCCGTCATTTCGACTGCACTGACCAATACCGCTTGCTCTTGGACAGTGTGTATGTCTATGACCCGCAAGGCTATACGGTAACTGCCACCGTCAATCCCGCCCAGGCCGGAACGGTGCAGGGCGCGGGTTCTTTCATCGCCGGCGAAGAAGTAAACCTTATGGCCACCGCCAATACAGGTTACTCCTTTAGAGGCTGGTTCAAAGACGGGGATTCGATTACCAATCAAAACCCGTACCGCTTTACTTGCGAAGGCAATGTTTCCCTCGAAGCCCGTTTTGTCGAAAAGACCTTTGCCGTTACGCTCAGCGCGGGCGAAGGCGGTAGCGTAAATCCCACCGGCGTGGTGAACGTTCAGGAAGGTCAAGACCTGACGGTAAGCATTACCGCCAACGAGGGCTACCAGATTGAAGACGTGAAAGTGGACGGTGTTTCAGTAGGCGCGGTGGAAACCTATACATTCGAAGCCGTTGCCGCTGCCCATTCGCTCAACGCCACGTTCAAGAAAGACGATGTGGCCAACGAAACCTTGGAAGCCGATATGTTGAGCGTTCAGCCCAATCCCTTTGTTTCCGAACTGCGCGTAAAATCTCCGGTGCCGGTCAAGGCCATCCGCTTGGTTAACCTGCAGGGCAAAGTGGTATTCCAAAAGAATGTGGGCGGAGCCGCTGCGTTCTCGTTCAACCTGAACTTGCCCGACGGTATGTACATCGTGTTGGTGGAAACCCTCAACGGACAACGTTTGATGCAACGTGTGGTGAAAGCCTCCAACTAACCTCTTGCTTAAGAAGGCGGTGGGAAAAACATCCTCCCGCCGCCTTTAAAAACCTATTAAAAGAAGGACATGAAAAAATTCTTGACGCTTTTGTTATCGGTGTGGGCGGCGATTCCTTTGTTTGCCCAGCCTTCTCAGGGTGGATTCCCACCTTCTTTATACGACAGGACCAAAACCGCTCCCCAAGCGGTTATCGTAAAACACGATATAGACTTATCGGCCTTGCAGGTCGAAGAACAAGAGGCTGAGAGTCTCGGCATGGCGCCCAGAGTGGCGGTGCATGTTCCCGTGAACTATAATCCCGGAAACAGCGGTGAATGGAAAATGCTGGCCGGAAAATTGGTGTGGCGTTTGCGTTTGCAACTCAACGGCGCTTTGGCGACCCTCGTTTCTTACAGCGATTTTTGCTTGCCCGAGGGCAGTGAACTGTATTTATACACGCCCCGATACACACGGATATTGGGTGCTTTCAATCATCAGACCCATCCGCAGGGTGGTCCGTTCAGCACCGAGATGTTGCCGGGCGAGGCGGTGGTGTTGGAATGGGTGGCACCTGACGACAAGACCGAAGCCGACATTCCCGAATTATTGAAAACCTTGCGGCTTGAGATAGACGGTTTAGGCTATTGTTTTAACAAAGTAAGCGTGCGCCACCGTTTGGGCATGGCGCAGAATGACGCCAAATATGGTGAATCGGAATGGTGTACGATCAACATCAACTGCAGTGAAGGAGCCGATTGGCAAGAAACCAAGAAATCTGTGGTGCAGATGCTGATGTTGGTCAACTACGGTTGGTATCTGTGTAGCGGCACTTTGCTCAACAATACCGCGCAAAACATACGTCCTTTTATCGCCAGTGCCGAACACTGCCTTTCGGGCGGTACGCCGCAAACGATAGACTTCTCCAAATGGCAGTTCACTTTCCATTATGAAGCGCCGGGCTGTGAAGATGCCGAACCGCTGGATGCCAAAACGATGGTGGGCTGCGTGTTTCGTGCCGCAAGTCCCCAGAAAGGCGGTTCGGACGGCTTGCTGCTGGAACTTTCGGAAAGGATACCCGAAGAATGGGGGGTGCTTTACTGCGGTTGGGACAGGCGCGATGTTCTGCCTGTCGATTCCACGGCCATCAACATTCACCATCCCGCCGGCGACATCAAGAAAATTTCGCTTTTGGGGCACATGAAGATAGACCGTTGGCCCATGTATCAGAGCGAGGGCGACACGGGAGCGCATATACGGATAAAGTATATGCGTACCGAACACGGCCGTTCGGTAACTGAGGGCGGTTCTTCGGGTTCGGGCGTGTTCAATGCCGAACACCGTTTCATCGCCACGCTTACGGGCGGCAACACCTCTTGTAATGACACAACGGGATATGGCTATTATGGCCGCTTTTGGTATCATTGGGATCAATACGGTACCGATTCCACGACCCATTTCGATTATTGGCTCGACCCCTTGAAAACGGGAGCGGAGACCTTGGATGCGATTTATATCGACCCTGCCGCGCCGCGTATCGACCTGAGCCGGAAGTTTCTTGAAACATTCCGCACGGACGATTATAACCAACCCTCTGCCGCTGATACGTTTTCCATCAAGACCGCGAACCTTTCCGAGGCCGTGCGTATCTGGACAAGCGCGCCTTTTGAAGTGTCGGCCGATGGCGACGATTTTTCAACCTATGCGCAGAAGGTTGGCGATGGCAGGGTCTATGTGCGTTATAATCCCAAGGGAATCCGCCGTGATTCGGCTTGGGTTTTCCTTACCTCCCGAGGTTTCGATACGGTAAAGGTGAGGATAAGCGGCAACTCTTGCGTAAAGCTCAGCCTTTATCCCGAAGAACCGGAAGCCGCCTATGTGGGGCAAGCCTATAGTCTGCAACTGCGGGCGGAAGGCACTGATGCCGATTATCGTTACGAAATAACCGAAGGACGCTTGCCGGAAGGCTTGCGCTTGGATACCAACGGGCTGATAAGCGGAAGGCCGCAGGAGTTCGGTTTCTTCCAGTTTACCGTGCGTGTGGCCGAACCCTATCTCTGCGATGAGTACTTTAACCGGAACCTTTATGTGGTCTGCAACGTGATAAAGGATTTTCCCTATACGGAGAGCTTTGAAGAAGGACAGATTCCCGAATGTTATGTGCAGGAATATGTAAAGGACAGTATCGACTGGCAGTTTATAAGCGGGATGGATAATCCAGAAGCCCCGATAACGGGCGCGGCGGCCGGTAATTACAACGCTTTTTTCCGTGCCGAAAGTTACGATGGCTTTGCCACTAAACTGATAACGCCCCAATTGGATTTGAGCCAAGTGAAGAATCCTGCCCTCGGTTTCAGCTTTGCCCAACCCGTCTGGGTAACCGACCAAGACAAACTGAAAGTATATGCCAGAAATTCGGCTTTTGCCGAATGGAGGCTTTTGGCGGATATTGAAGGCAATGTTGCCCAATGGCGCGATACCTTGATAGGCTTGCCTGAACCTACGGAAGAATATTTCGTGGCGTTTGAGGGCATCTCGCATTTCGGTTACGGCGTGGTGATCGACAATATCCGCATTGCCGAAAGCGATGTAGCGAACCAAAGCATTTCGGAATTCCAGCCGTCTGTCGTTTGCAATAACCCCGTAAGAGAGGTGTTGACGGTAAAGACCCAAGGCAAGGTGCGTTCTCTGATGATTTACGATAATGCCGGCCGTCTGTCGGTTAGAATCGCGAATCCCGGCCTCACCGAAACGATAGATATGAAACGTTTCCCTGCCGGAATCTACACCTTGGTGGTGCTTACAGGAAATTCAATGGAATCGAAAAAAATAATCAAACAATAAATATCGTCATGAAAAAAATTGCAAGAATGTTGGGCGTACTCGCTTTGGCGGGAGCGTTTTGGACGAATGCGGTTTTTGCTTCTCCGCAGGCAGGAAATCCGCAGAAACTGCCTGCCGTAAAGACCGATACGGTGTTTTACGACAGTTTCGAGGATATCGAGACAGCCAAGCAAGAATGGCTTGTTGTGGATAACAATAAGGATGGGGTATCGTGGGTTTGCGGTTTTGGTGGATCTACGCCATCTTCGGCTTGTATGGGCTATGCTTACAGTAACATAAAGGCCGATGATTACGCTATCTCGCAACTCTTTTCGTTGCAGGCTGACCGTACTTACCGGCTTACGTATTTCGCCAACAATCTGTACTATGAAGAAGATGTGGAATTTTGGTTGGGTACCGCCCGTTCCGTGGAGGGTATGACGGTGCGTTTGGATAGTATGCATGTGTCGGATGCGAACAACGGAACTTGGTGCACGCAGGTGTTTAGCGTACCTTCCAATGGGCAATATTGCCTGGCGATAAGGGCGGTTTCCAAGCCTAACCGCTTGCCCGGCCTGTATATCGACAATATCTCTGTTACGGAAGAGATATTATCGGCAGTACCGGCCCCTGTGTCCGGTTTGGTGCAGGTTCCGGGAAACGGCGGTGTGGGCATGCAGTTGAGCTGGAAGAACCCGAGCCAGAACGAAAAAGGGGAAGCCCTTTCGGGCAACCTCACCGCCATCGAAATCTATAAGAACTACGGCAACACCGCCCAGACCTATAACCTTTCGCTGGTGCCGGGTGCGGATGTGGTCTGGACCGATCCTAATCCGCAAGCGGGCAAGGTTACCTATCATGTGTATGCGGTCAATGCCTCGGGTCGCAGCTATCCGCAGGTGGTGAATACGTTTGTGGGCGAAGACATGCCTTCCGCGCCGCGCAACCTTCAGGTGGCCGTAAACGGCAGCAATGTTACCCTTACCTGGGATGAACCGGGCGAGTTCGGTATCAACGGCGGTTGGTACAACAAACAGAACCTCACTTATCTGGTGGCCCGCAAGCCCAACTACACCATGTTGGAAGAATCGCTTCAAACCAAGACCTATACGGATGCTGTGAACAGCTTGGATTATTACTACTATGAAGTAACGGCGCAAAACGCCAAAGGTCTGGGCGAAAAGGCGGTGAGCCAGGGTGTAAAGGCGGGTACTGCGATGAATCTGCCGTATCATGAAGAATTCGAGGACGAGGCCTCTTTTCGCGCCTTGTGGTCGATGGCCGACTTGAACAACGACCGTTGCGTCTGGTCCCGTGAAACCTCCAGAGGAAATCTCAAACCTGGTGCGGCCTGGTATAACTGGCTGTTGGGCAGGAACGACCGCTACGACAACAGTTTCAATCCCCCTGTGGCCAACGACTATCTGTTCTCTCCGCTTATGCGCTTTGAAAAGGGCAAGACCTACCGTCTGCGTTATGCTTTGAAGGGCACATTGTTTGTTGATATACATCTTCGTGTTTCGTATGGCAAGACCGCCAATCCCCAGGCCATGAACCAGCTTATCGAAAATGTGAATGTGGGCAGTACGGGCGAATTTGAGGAAAGAAGCGTGGAATTTACGGCCGTGGAAACGGGCAGTTTCTGCATCGGTTTCCTGTATCATACCGATGATGGCTATATTTGGATAGATGACCTGTGGGTCGAAGAAATCGCTGAAAAAGATTTGGCGATAAGCGGTATCAAGGGCTCCCGTGCGCCCAAAGCCGGAGAAAAGAACACCTATGTGCTTACCGTGGAGAACAAGGGAACCGCCGCTGCGCGTAACTTCACGGTCCGTCTGTTGGATCAGTCCAACCGCGAACTGGCTGTTTCTGCTCAACAGACCCGTCCGGTGGCATCGGGTCGTACGAGTGCCGTTTCTTTGGATTGGACACCGCAGAACACCGATGTTTCCGCAATCCGTGGAGAAGTGGTTTGGGAAGATGACGAGATCGCTGGAAACAACATCGGAGAAGATCTGCCGGTACGGATGCAGGGCAATGGCTTCAAGGCTGTGCAGGTAGGCGATGGCGATATAAAGGAATACAGAGTTCCTTGGTATGTCTATAACAAAGGTTTCGGGCAGACGGTCTATCCTATTTCCTGTATGGAAGGCATGGTCGGCAAGATTCAGGCGATTTCCTATCAGTTGATGGTGGGTTTCGAAAACGGAAATCCGCTCGAAGACCAGCATTTCCGTATCTGGATGGGCGAAAGCGACCGCTACGATATGAGTGCCGGTTGGTTCGGACCGGACGAACTGGTATGTGTTTTTGATTCTGCGGTAACCATTGAGAATGGTTGCTACGATTGGTATCTTCCCTTGCAACATGCCTATGATTACAAGGGCGGCAACCTGGTGGTCTGCATCGAGGGGCGCAACCCCTATGGGTATTTGGGCAATAACGGCATGAAGTTCTTGTGTACCGAATCCGGCATGGCCGCCACACACCGTTCCACTTTCGGCTATGAGGACGTGAATATGGATGGTGGGGAAATGAACAATCTTGTCGGAAGATTCTTCTCGCTCCGGCCCAATACCACTTTCTTTTTTGATATAAACGGCATGGGCAGTCTGCAAGGCAAGGTGTCGGATGCCGGCAACAAGGCTTTGGCTGATGTGCGTGTAGTGGTAGAAGGTTTGAATGTAACGCAGAAAACGGATGCCGAAGGCAATTACACTTTTCCGTATGTGCCGGCCGGCAACCATACGGTAAAGTTTACCAAAGTAGGATACGAAGATCAAAACAAGACAGCTGCGGTTACAGAAAAACAGACCGCTACTTTGAATGTCACGATGCAGAAAAGGCCGAGTGTAAAGGTAAGCGGCGTGATTGCGGGTAGCGATGACCCGCACAAGGGTCTGCCTTTGGCTGAACTTACCTTGGAAGGCCCCAGCTCCTACACGGTGACAACCGATGAAAACGGATGCTACACTATCGAAGATGTCTATGGCAACCTTACCTACACGGCAAAGATTATGGCTTCGGGCTATTCCGAATATGCCGAACCTTTTGAAGTAAAGGCCGCCGATTTGAAGGCCGATACCATCGTGCTGATGAAGATGGTCAATATGCCTTCTTTGGTGAATGCCTACGACAGAAAAGACCATGCGCTCGTGGAATGGACCGATCCTGTTCCGGTGGCATGGTTGCAGTTGGACAAAGGCTCCATCTACGGCAGTTTTGGCGGAAACTCCAACCAGGCTTATATGGTGGGGCACCGTTACGAACCCAAGGATTTTGAAGCCAACGGCATCACCGCGTCTTCGGCCATCACCAAAGTACGTTTCTGGCCCGATGCTGTAGCTACTTTCGTGCTTCAGATCTATGCGGGAGACAAGGGTACGGAAGCTCTGGTACGTGAAGAACCCATAGAAATCGAACAATACGGAACCTGGTTTGAATATTCCCTGAAACGCCCCGTGGCGATCGATCCTTCCAAAAACTATATCGTGGCGCTCAAGGTACAGCAAAGTTCAGGTTCGAATCCTGTGGGCTTTGACCGCGGTCCTGCCGTAGAAAACGCTGATTTGTTCTCTTCCGACAACGGCCATACCTGGATTAAGGTGGCTGCGGTATCTCCTACCATGAACTACAACTGGCTGATCCATACCTATTGCTCGGCCAACCCCAAC
>CAYVJX010000023.1:12598-16536 GCA_964451895.1 uncultured Bacteroidaceae bacterium
CAAGAAAAAGAAGCGTGGACTAAAATCACCGCCACGCCGATAGCCGACATGCAGGTGCGCGATTTGGGCTGGCCGCTTTTGCAAGATACGCTCTGGCGTTACGCCGTGCGCAGTTTCAGCGACGGGGCTTATTCCGACTATACTTTCTCCCGTGCTGTGGATAAAGGCAAGTACGTGGATGTTCGCCTCAAGGCGGTTACCAACACTTCCGAAAAAGCGCAAGGAGCCTTGGTTCAACTTCGTGGCCTCAATAATGTTTACACCGCCATAGTGGGTAACAACGATTCGGCCGTTCTTTTCGATATCCACTACGGCACTTACGACCTCACCGTACGTAAGGAAGGCTTTAGTATCTATACCGCACAAGGCATCGTGTTGGATTCCCTTCATTATGATTTGGGTACGGTAACCTTGATTGAGGATGTACGTCCTCCCTTGGAATTCAAGGCGGTCGATTGGGTGGATTATGTGGATTGCAGCTGGAAGAAACCTATAAGACGCCAGGATGTGGAGTTGACGAAGACCCAAAGCGAGTATTCTGCCGGTTACGGAGCCAATGCCGGTGGCGATATGTTCGTAGGCCAGCGTTTCACGCCGAAGGAATTGCAGGATGCCGGAGTGGACGGTTTCTATATCAACAGCGTTTCGATCTATCCGGCCGCCAGCGCCGACTTTACGATTAAGGTATGGAAGAGCACCAATGTGGGAGAGGAAAAAGAAGCCTATTCCCAGACCGTGGTATCTTCCGACTTGGTGATAGAGCGATGGAATACCATCGTTTTGGATGAACCGGTATTGATTGATGCCGAACAGAGTTACATTATCGGTTATAACGCGTATATGTCGCCGAGCACTTATCCTGTCGGTGCCGACAACGGTCCTCTGGTAACGGGCGGCGATCTGTTGTTCTACAACAATGCCTGGACTTCTTTCTGCAGTTACAATCCCGGAGAATGGGATTTCAACTGGATGATCCGGGCTTCGCTTTCCAATACGCGCGGTATTTCCAAGACTTTGGCAAAAGCCGATGAAGAATTGGATTATACCTATGAACTGTATCGTTTTACCGAAGCGAACCGTACCCAACCGGCTTTGTGGAGCAAACTTACCGGCAATGATTTCAAGGAACTCGGCCATGTGGATAACGATTGGAAGAATCAGGCCGACGGCAATTACTATTATGCCGTATTCTCGCGTTCACAGACCGGAAACACCTCCGATACCGTCTTTTCGGAACTTCTGCCCAAAGGACAGGTGGCGGTGGTTACGGTAAAAGCCACCACCAATAACGGAACCTCTGCCCAAGGCGCAGTTGTAAGGCTTTCCGGAGATGGCAAGAATTATTCCGATGCTATTGGTGCAGACGGCTCCGTGGCAATTCCGGCGGTATTGAAAGGTTCCTATACCATGGAAATCGAAAAACCGCATTTCGAAACCCTCAAGAAAACGGTAAGCATTTCGGATGCCAAAACCGTTTTGGACGGCAACGAACTCAAGGAAAAACTCGATGCGCCCATTGTCCGCGCTTTCAAGTATGGCGATGAAAACGTGCGTGTGGATTGGTATTCGCCTGTGAAACCCGGAGCATATCCTCATTACATCACATGGAGCACCGATGAATTCTTTACCGGTATCGGACAGCAGAGCGGCGGATTCTCGGCTTCCTGTGCTCATAAATACACGTCTGCCGATTTGCGTGATAAAAATGTGGTAGGTTCGTATATCTACAAAATCAAGATTTATCTTGCATCGCAGGAATCTGTGCCTACTCGGGGAACCTATCGTGTACAGGTTTGGGAAGGTGAAGACGGTGTTTCGGTATTGTCGCAAAACGTTCCTGCCGCTTCTATCAAATACAACGAATGGAACGAAGTTGTGTTGAAATCTCCGTATTACATTGATGGAACCAAAACCATTCTGATTGGTTATACGGCAAATCTCACACAAGGCTGGGGCTGCGGTATCGACCACGGTCCGGCGGTTCGCGGCAGGGGTAATATGATTAGCGTGGATGGTTCTTGGGCACATATCACCGACCTCAGTCCCGATTTGGACTACAACTGGATGATTCAGGCCTATTGCACCGATGCCGTGGAAGCCGGAGTTGAAAACACCAAGGCCGTAAAAGAAGACGGTGAGGATTTTGTAAAGGCTTATACGGTTTACCGCTTGCGCGAATCCGATATGACCGTTCCCGACCGTTGGACGCTGCTTAAGGAAAATACCACCGACAAGAGCTTGCAAGACAGCCATGCCAGTCTGCCCGATGCTTGGTATATGTACGCTGTTAAAGCAATCTATGCCACGGGAGAATCCGGCTATGCTTTCTCCGACCGTTTGGGAAAAGGGGTGGCGAATGAAGCTTTGGAAGAAGCCGGTTTTGAAAGTCTTGTCGTAATGCCTAACCCGAACAAAGGCAAATTCTCGCTGAACCTGCCTTATGACGGTAAAGTGAGTGTGTATGCCCTCGATGGTTCCTTGGTATGGCAAGCCGACAAGGCTGCCGGCCTTTGTGGCTTCGATTTGAACCTGCCTTCCGGCATCTACACGCTGGTATTGTCTGACGGCAACCGCAAGGCGGCAGGCCGCTTTATCATCGTGAAGTAATCTGTTTTGCAAGGGGTGATGCTTTGGGGCATCACCCCTTCATTATTTTAAATAAACGGAACATGAAATTTAAAAACTTGATACGGATATTCGTGCTTGTCGTTCTTGCCCCTTGGGGCGGGATTCTTTGCGCGCAGGATACCATTGTGGATAAAACGCCGCAAGACCGCAAGGTGCTTGTGGAGGAATTTACGGGGCTTCATTGTCCGAACTGCCCTTCGGGACATAAAATGGCGGGAGAGATAGAAGCGCTTTATCCGGAGGATTGCTTTTTTGTAAATATCCATGCCGGTACGCTGGCTACGCCTCGCCCCGGGGAAACGGATCTGCGTTCGGCTTACGGGGAGGCATTGGCCAAACGCGCCGATGTTACCGGGATTCCTTCGGCGGAAATCAGCCGCCACCGTTTTATGGGAGAAAGTGGGCTTACAACCTCGGATCGCGGCAAATGGCAGGATTATGTGGAAGAGATTTTATGGGATGGAGATGACCGCGCCGCCGCTACCGTCAATATCGCCGCCCGCGCCGGTATCGATTGGCGGAAACGCGAACTGAGCGTTACGGTGCAGCTCTACTATACGGCTTCGTCCGCGCAACCCCAAAACTACCTGCATGTGATGTTGGTGCAAGACAATATCCGGGGTCCGCAGGACGGTTCGGCCGCCAATCCGGGGCAGGTGCTGTCCGACGGCTCTTATCTGCACCGCCATGTGTTGCGCGATTTGCTTACTGATATCGCCGGCGATGCGGTACAGACTACCACGCAGGGAAGTTTTGTAAGCAGAACCTACACCAAAGAGTTGCCCGAAGATTACAACTATGTGGCGGTTGATTTCCTGCAGTTGCAGGTAGTGGCTTTCGTTACCGAAAGTGAAGAGGAGGTGCTGAACGCTTGCCGCACCGAACCTTTCTTTTCCAATGGCCCTGAATATGTTTTCCAGATGCGGAATTTTGAGACCGCTTCCCAAAATACCTGCGACAATGCGATTCGCATGGGCATCGATCTGATGAACCGCAATCCCGAAACGGCTAAAGTGGAAGAAGTGACGTTCCTTTTCCGTACCGCACAGGGTCGCGAACAGGAATACACTGCGTCGATAAACGATTTTGCCGCCGGTTCGGTGGCTCATGTGGAAGTGCCTTCCGTAATGCTCGACAAGAGTGGGGTTGACGACACGCTGCGAGTGCAAGTCAAGGCAGTGAACGGTACACCGCTCACGCTGATGCAAGACCCTGTTACCGTGGTGGCGCATAAGGACTATTTTCTTGTAAGGGAACCCGAAATAACGCTTGATATATGGCAAGACCGCTGGGGCTCCGAGATTTCGTGG
>CAYVJX010000024.1:0-16466 GCA_964451895.1 uncultured Bacteroidaceae bacterium
TCGTCACCGTGCTGGCGGGTTTTGTGCCTTTCGGCAAACTGGTCAGCAGCAACGGGGCGGAATACATCATTCATCTGGACTGGCGCATCGCCGTGACCAGCGTGATTATCGCTTTGGCGGCCATATGCTTTGCCCGCAGCCTTTACCGCAAGGGAACCAGCACGGTACCCGATAAAATGGCGGGATTCTTCGGTTCTTTCCACAAAGCCGCCAAGAACCGCTTCTATATCGATGAAATTTATCAATTCATCACCCATAAGATCATTTTCCGCTGCATTTCGCAACCCTTGGCATGGTTCGACCGCCATATCATCGACGGATGCCTGAACGGCATCGCCTGTCTTACCGGCCGGGGAAGCGCGGCATTCCGTTGGATGCAGAACGGCAACCTGCAGGCCTACGCCCTGTGCATGATTGCCGGCTGTCTGTTGCTCACCTGCTGGATTCTGTTGCGGTAATTTTTGTTTAACCCTGATGCAAAACATACACGAATGAACCTCTTATCCGTTTTCGTACTGATACCGGTGCTGATGTTGGCCGGGTTGTTTCTGGCAAAGAACCGAAAACAGGTGCTTTGGGTAAGCGCCACAGGCGCGTCGTTGTTGCTGGTGGCCGCCACCGTGCTGTGCTTCCTTTTCGCCGCCCAACGGCAGGCCGGCCATGCCGAAGCCATGCTCTTTACCGCCACCCACTCCTGGTTCCCTGCATGGAACATCGCCTACAGCGTGGGCGTTGACGGGGTGTCGGTGCTGATGATCCTGCTTTCGGCCATCATTGTCTTTACCGGCACGTTCACCTCCTGGAACATAGACCCCATGCCCAAGGAATACTTCATGTGGTTCTGCCTGCTCTCCATCGGCGTGTTCGGCTTCTTCATCTCGCTCGACCTGTTCACCATGTTCATGTTCTATGAAGTGGCGCTGATTCCCATGTACCTCCTCATAGGCGTTTGGGGCAGCGGCAACAAGGAACGCTCGGCCATGAAGCTCACCTTGATGCTTATGGGCGGCTCGGCGCTGCTGATGCTGGGCATTCTCGGCGTATATTTCAGTTCGGGCGCGCAGAGCATGAACATCATGGATATGGCCCAATCGAACATTCCCGTGGTCTTGCAGCGTTATTTCTTCCCCTTCGTGTTTATCGGCTTCGGTATCCTGGGAGCGCTTTTCCCGTTCCACACCTGGAGCCCCGACGGGCACGCCTCCGCGCCTACGGCGGTTTCGATGCTCCATGCGGGCGTGCTGATGAAACTGGGGGGCTACGGCTGCTTCCGCGTGGCGATGTTCCTCATGCCCGAAGCGGCCTCGGAACTGGCCTGGATATTCCTTATCCTTACCGGCATCAGCGTGGTCTATGGCGCGTTCTCGGCCTGCGTTCAGAAAGACCTCAAGTATATCAACGCCTATTCTTCGGTGAGCCACTGCGGGCTGGTGCTGTTCGCCCTGCTGATGATGAACACCACCGCCATGACCGGCGCGGTGATGCAGATGCTCTCGCACGGCTTGATGACCGCCCTTTTCTTTGCCCTTATCGGGATGATCTACGGCCGGACCCACACGCGCGACATCCGCGAAATGGGCGGCCTGATGAAAATCATGCCTTTCCTCGGTGTGGCCTATGTGATTGCCGGTCTGGCCTCGTTGGGATTGCCCGGATTGAGCGGTTTCGTGGCGGAAATGAACGTTTTTGTAGGTTCTTTCCAACACGCCGACACCTTTCACCGGGTGCTGACCCTCGTGGCGGTAACCTCTATCGTGATCACCGCCGTGTATATCCTGCGCGTGGTGGGGAAAATCCTCTACGGACCGGTGCATAACCCGGCACACCTCCAGTTGAAAGACGCCGTTTGGTTCGAGCGATTCCCCGTGGTGGTGCTTATCCTGGCCATCGCCGCCATCGGCTTATATCCCGGCTGGATCGCCGACTGGATCGGACAGGCACTGAGCCCTATCGTGGAACGATTGGCCATCGCCGCCCTGTAATTTAAACATGAACCCATTTAAAGATTGAAAAGATGGACTTTTCAAATTTCCTGATACTGCGCAACGAAATCTTTTCGGTAGCCGTTATCCTTTTCTTGCTGCTGTTTGATCTCTGCGCCCCCGCCAAAGCCCGCAAAGCCATGCATCCGCTCGCCTGCCTCCTGCTGGCGGCACAGATTGCCGTCTGCTGCCTGCCTCAGGATTCCGGCACGGCTTTCGGCGGCATGTACACCACTTCTCCCGTGGCTTCCGCCGCCAAGGCCTTGATGGGTGTGGGAACGCTCCTGGTGTTCCTCTTTGCCCAAAAGTGGCTCGACAACGAACATGAAATCGCCAAGGGTGAATTCTACTACCTCACGCTCAATACCCTGCTGGGCATGTATTTCATGGTGTCGGCCGGGCATTTCCTGATGTTCTTCATCGGTCTGGAACTCGCCTCCATTCCTTTGGCGTGTCTGGTGGCCTACGACAAGAGATCAGATATATCGGCGGAGGCCGGTGCCAAGTTCATTCTCAACTCCGCCTTTGCCGGCGGCATCTCGCTGTTCGGCATCTCGCTGCTGTACGGCGGTTGCGGCACGCTCTATTTCGCAGACCTTCCTCAAGTGCTGCACGCCACGCCTTTGCAGATAGCCGGACTGGTCTTCTTCGCCACAGGGCTGTTCTTCAAGATGTCTTTGGTTCCCTACCACTCCTGGACCGCCGATGTCTATCAAGGCGCGCCCACCAACGTGAGCGCCTATCTGTCGGTGGTTTCCAAAACAGCCGCCGCCGTGTCGCTCTTCCTGATTTTCGTCAAGGTGTTCGGCCTCATGGCCGAGAGTTGGCGTCCGGTGCTGTACGTGCTCACGATTCTGAGTATCACGGTGGCCAACCTTTTTGCCATCAAGCAGAAAAACATCAAGCGTTTCTTGGCCTACTCCTCCATCTCGCAGGCCGGTTACGTGGTATTGGGTGTAGTGGCGGCCACTCCGCAAGGGCTTACGGGGCTTCTCTACTACCTGTTCGTGTATATGTTCGCCAATCTGGCCGCTTTTGGCATCGCTTCCCTGGTGGAACGCCAGAGCGGCAACGCACTCATAAGCACCTATGACGGTTTGTACAAGACCAATCCCAAACTGGCGGTATTGATGATGTTCGCCTTGTTCTCCCTGGCCGGCATCCCGCCTTTTGCCGGGTTCTTCAGCAAGTTCTTCATCTTTGCCGCCGCCACGCAACAGGGCTATTACGTGCTGGTGCTGGTGGCCTTGCTCAATACCATCATCTCGCTCTACTACTACCTGCTTATCGTCAAGGCGATGTTCATCAACCCCAACGACCGTCCGCTGCCGGCCTTCCGGTCGGATAACAGCAGCCGTCTGGCCATGGTCCTCTGTTTTGCCGGCATCGTGTTGGGCGGCGTGGCGAGCTGTTTCTACAACTACCTGTCGGAACTGGCGATGGTTTGGTAATGTCTTTTTTTGCACCTTTGTTCTTTCAAAAACCAAGCGATGAGCACAGCCAACCAGACTTCCGGCAACAAGGTGACCACGCGCACCTTGCTGCAAATGAAGGCCGAAAACAAGAAAATAGCCATGCTGACCGCCTACGATTACTCGTTGGCGATACTGTTGGACAAGGCCGGGATTGACGCCATCCTGGTGGGAGATTCGGCGGCCAACGTCATGGCCGGACATCCCACTACCCTGCCTATTTCCCTGGATCAGATGATTTACCACGCCTCTTCGGTGGTGCGTGCCGTAAAACACGCGTTAGTGGTGGTGGATATGCCTTTCGGATCCTATCAGGGAGATACCTCGGTGGCCTTGCAGTCGGCCATACGCATCATGAAGGAAACCGGAGCGGATGCGGTCAAGATAGAAGGCGGTGAAGAAGCCATCGAATCGATACGGAAAATCATTTCCGCCGGTATTCCCGTCATGGGGCATCTTGGGTTGACCCCTCAGTCCATCAACCAGTTCGGAACCTACGCTGTGCGCGCCACGGGAAAGGAAGAAGCCCAGAAGCTGCTCGCGGACGTAAAACTGCTGGAATCGGCGGGCTGTTTCGGCATCGTGTTGGAAAAGATTCCGGCGGCCTTGGCTCAAGAAGCCTGCCGTTCGGTTTCCATTCCCATCATCGGCATCGGCGCCGGCAGCCAAGTAGATGGACAGGTGCTGGTGCTGCATGACATGCTGGGCATCACCCAAGGCTTCTCGCCCCGTTTCCTGCGCCGCTACCTGAATCTGGGCGAACAGATAAACCAAGCCGTAACGCAATACGTGCAAGACGTAAGGACTTCTGATTTTCCGAACGAAAAGGAACAATACTGATGATTTCCAAACCCGCTTCCATCCTGTACGAAGACAACCACCTGCTCGCGGTCAACAAAAAGGCGGGGCAGATCGTGCAGGGTGACAAGACGGGAGATATTCCGCTGAGCGAACATTTCAAGGCCTATATCAAGCAACGGGATGCCAAACCGGGCAATGTCTATCTTGGCGTGCCGCACCGTTTGGACCGACCGGTAAGCGGTGCTTTGCTCTTTGCCAAAACGGGCAAGGCCTTGGAGCGGCTCAACGCGCTGATCCGCGAGCGGCAGCTGCAAAAAATCTATTGGGCCATAACGCGCTTTGAACCGCCGCACGAACAGGAACGTCTGGAACAATATATCTTCAAGAACGAAAAGCAGAACAAGTCTTATATCTGCCCGGCCTCCACGCCCGGCGCGCAACGTGCCGAACTCTCCTACCGTCTTTTGGCACGTTCCCAACGGTATTTCCTGCTGGAGGTGCAGCTGCATACAGGGCGGCATCACCAAATCCGCGCCCAATTAGCCGCGATGGGCTGCCCGATACAGGGCGACCTCAAATACGGCGACAAACGGAGCAATCCCGACGGAAGCATCAGCCTCCACGCCCGTTCCCTGCATCTTATCCACCCCGTGCGCCAAACACCCCTCGAAATCATCGCCCCCATTCCCGATAGTGCCTTGTGGCGGTGCTTTACCGAAAAAAATTCGTAAATTCGCTTCCCGCTGCCGGGAGCAATGCCGGAGGCGTGCCGCTATGCTTGAAAACGTACCTATTTCCGTACAGCTTTTCGACGACAATCTGCGTCTTTTCACGGCCATGATGGAAGACATCCGTCAGGCGGAGAAATACGTTTATCTGGAAACCTACCGCCTCAACGACGATGCCATCGGACACCGCTTTAAAGACGTGCTGGTGGAAAAAGCCAGACAAGGTGTGGAGATACGGCTGTTGGTGGATGCCTACGGCACCAAGCCCGCCGAGTTCCTTACCGAATTGGAAAACGCCGGCGTAAAACTGTTGTTCTTTAAAAAAATCAAGTTCTTCATCTCCAACAGCTTTGCCAAGAACAACACGCGCAACCACCGCAAACTGCTCTTGATAGACGACAGGATTACCTATATCGGTTCCAGCAACCTCACCGCCTATTGCCTCAATTGGCGCGACCTGAACCTGCGCTTGGAAAACCCGATTACCCGCAAGTTCAAGGGCTGCTTCCTGCACAGCGCCAAACAATACAAGCTGTATGACATGGTGCCTTTCGAGCGCAACAAAATCATCAACTACCACGGTTACGGCATCATACAAGACACGCCCACGGCCTATTTTCAGGAAGTGCGCAACTATATGCTCAAGATGATCGAGAACGCCAAGGAGGAAATCCTTGCCGAAACTCCCTACTTCCTGCCGGGGCATAAAATCCGCAAGGCGCTTGCCAATGCGGCCTCGCGCGGCGTAAGAGTGGTGCTGCACGTGCCCCTGCATTCCGATGTGTCGATGGTGGATCTGTTGCGCAACAAGTATCTGGGGCCTATGTTCAAAGCCGGCGTGCAATGGAAGTTCTACAAGCCCGATATGCTCCATGCCAAATGCCTGCTGATAGACAAGAAGCGTTTCCTGACGGGCTCGGCCAATATGGATTACCGGAGTTTCCGCTACCAGTACGAGATAATGCTCTACGGCGAGAACCCTGAGATTGTGGAGCTTCTGGACAGGCACATCGCCCAGACCGCCGAGGCCTCAGAAGATTTCGATTACGAAAAATGGCTCAACACGCCCAAGATAACCCGCTTTATGGAATGGCTGCTGACGCCTTTCCGCCATCTTTTTTAAAAGACAACGCAAAAACATCATACCATGAACGAAGTGCTCAACACCCTCGAACCTAAAATCCTTTGGAAGTATTTCGGAGAAGTGCTCCAGATTCCCCGTCCTTCCAAGAAAGAAGAAAAGATACGTGCCTATCTGGTGGATTTTTCCAAGCAACACAATCTGGAATGCAAGACCGACAAGACGGGCAACGTGCTTATCCGCAAAGCCGCCACGCCGGGGCATGAAAACCGTCCTTGCGTGATTCTACAAAGCCACATGGATATGGTGTGCGAAAAAAACAGCGACTCCAAGCATAATTTCGACACCGACCCGATTCAGGTAAAGATGGCCGACGGCTGGCTGGTGGCCGAAGAAACCACCCTGGGAGCGGACAACGGCCTGGGGGTGGCCACCGAACTGGCGATTCTGGCTTCCGACGATATTGAACACGGCCCTATCGAATGTCTGTTTACCGTGGATGAAGAAACCGGACTTACCGGCGCTTTCGGGCTTGAAAAAGGCTTCCTGAGCGGCAAAATCCTGCTCAACATGGACTCCGAAGACGACGGTCTGTTCTTTATCGGCTGTGCCGGCGGCATCGATACGGTTATCGAATACCCCTTTGTCAAAGAAGCCGCAGACAACAGCCTGACCTATTTCCAAGTGGCGGTAAAAGGCCTGATGGGCGGCCATTCCGGCGATGACATCAACAAAGGCCGTGCCAACGCCAACCAGCTTCTGGCACGTTTCCTCTACAACCTGCAACAGAAAACCGATTTCCGTCTGGCCTCCTTTAACGGCGGTAACCTGCGCAACGCCATTGCCCGTGAAGCGGTGGCGGTTATCGGCATCGCTTCCGGCAACGAAAACCTTTTGAACACCACCGTGGCGGAATTCAAGAAGGTCTTTGCCCACGAATACCGCATTACCGAACCCAACCTGGACTTGAACTGCGCCAAAACGCAATCCCCCGCGTTCCTGATGGCGGAGGCGAACCGCAACGCGCTGGTCAACGCCCTGCTTGCCTGTCCGCACGGAGTGTTGCGTATGAGCGATGAGATAGAAAACTTTGTGGAAACCTCCACCAACCTCGCCTCGGTAAAGACATTGGATGATCATGTGCTTATCTGCACCAGCCAGCGTTCTTCGGTAGAAAGCGCCAAACATGCCGCCGCCCAACGGGTAGCCGCCTGCTTCAAGGCCATCGGTGCCAAAACGCAGCACAGCGAAGGTTATCCCGGCTGGAATCCCAACCCCCATTCGCCTATCTTGAAACTGACGCTCGATACGTTCAAAGACCTTTTCCACGAAGAAGGGAAAGCCCTTGCGATTCACGCCGGTCTGGAATGCGGCCTGTTCAGCGAGAAGTATCCCGACATGGACATGGTTTCCTACGGCCCCACCATGCGCGGCGTACACGCACCCGGCGAAAAAGTGGAACTTTCCACTGTTACCCGCTTCTGGCTTTTGACCAAAGAAATCTTAAAACGTCTGTAAGCTTCCCGGCATGAACCGCATATTTTTTGGAAGCAGGGAACTCGAATTTACAGACACCGCACCGGCCGCACCCTGCCGGATCATCGAATTCGACAGGGTGGACGACTGGAACCGCTGGATACGCAAAGACTTTGCCGAAACCTACGCCCGCGTGCTCTGCCGTAACCCCAAGGAAGATTTTGCCCGTTTCCTGCAACAGTTCGATATTGTGGAAGCGGCGGGAGGCATCGTGCAGGCTCCTTTTCCCGACCACACGGAAAGATTCCTCTATATCTTCCGGAACGGAATGTGGGACCTGCCCAAAGGCAAAAAGGAAAAAGGCGAAGACGATGCCACGAACGCCCTGCGCGAAGTGGAGGAAGAAACGGGGCTGAAAGGGCTTGAAATCGTGCGCTACCTATGCCGCACCTATCATTTCATGCCCAACAAGGAAGGCGAATTGCCCATCAAGCAGACCGCATGGTTCTCGATGCGGATTCCCGCCCCGCAACAGGCCGTGCCGCAAACTGAAGAAGGCATCGAGAAAGCCGAATGGCTGCCGATTTCCGAGATAAAGAACCGTCTGGGACTGATGTTCACTTCGGTGGCTACTCTTTCGGATCGTTTTTTGATTTCTCCCGGCGAAGCCTGAGCCTGCCCATCTGTTCGAACCGGGATTTCAATCCCTGGCTGGGTGCAGTGAAATCCGAATTGAGGATATTGCCCTGGTCATCCACCAGCACAAAAGACGGAAAACGCGCGGCATCGATAGTCCTTATCCAGTCGATATGGCCGTTAAAATGCAGGTACGGCCACGGATAACGCCGGCGCGCGGCATCGTGGAAGTAAGTGGCGAAAGGATAATCACAATTCACGAACACTATTTTTACCGCCCGTTTTACATGCGGGTCGGCGGTCTGCCAGATTTTGTTCAAGAAATCCGCTTCTTCCCGGCAGGAAGGACATTGCTCGTATCCCGACCTTACAAAAACAAAATAGTGGAATTTGTCTTTTTCCAGCAAATCCTCCACCTTGACGGCATGGCCGGCACTGTCGGCCAATTCGATGCCTTTGAAATAAGGCCGCACACGAGCCTTTTCCCTGGCATCCAACAGGTTTTCGAGCGCCGCCGCATGTGAGGAAAACTTGGTGTTCCGCTGCAAGAAACGCAACATCCTAACCAGATGATCCTCATCGATGCGCTCATCGCCGAAGATTTCGGAACAGGCGTTTATCAGCACCCACTCGCGCAAGCGTTCCCCTTGCAACGAATAATCCAGCCCCATGCTGTCGGCAAGGCAAAACAGACGTTCCCCGTCGGTAAAATCCTTGCGGTTCATGATACGCGCAATCTGCGTGAACGGCAAGAAACGGTTGTTTGGGAAATAATCCGCATAATACGATTTCAGAAACGCGATATAGGCGGGATTATGCTCGTTCATCGGCCTGTTTTCGAGATACCGCCCGTAAAGTTCCTTACGGGAAGCCAAACCTGCGAAAGATTTCAACTCCGCCTCCGTATAATCGCGGTAGGCCGCGAAATAAGGGTTCTCCAAGGTGCCGTAAAGCGAATCGGAAAGGTGCAGGAATTCCGTTACCGGACGCGTGTCGCCCTGTATGTTGATCCTTTCGAAATTCCGTGCCACCAAACGGTTGTACCAATACGAATACTGCCCGATGAGCGCGTTCAAGCCGTCGGTCTCAGGATTACCGGCGGTATCGAGCAAAACGTACTGCAAAGAGGGCAACTGCCCGGAGGGAATAAAGGCGTTGCAGATTTCATCCACATGATAGTCGAAAGGCGCCATCTGCAGACGATAGGTAAACCCTGCCTGTGCGAAAAAGCCGGTGGAATAATAGTCTATCACTAAGTAGGTGGGCATCACGTCCCGAACCGCATCGGTCTGCAACACGAAATGGCCGTCTTCATCGATACGGCTTCTGCCGAGTTCCACAAAACGCATCGAAAAAGGGTCGGCATCGGCACGCCACACCACTTCCCTGCCCTCGGCGCCCTTGGCCGTTCCGTCAATCCTCACCGTATAATCGGAAGCCGCCAGCCACAAAGGCCACAGCAGACACCAAACGATTCCGGCTCCTTTTCCCCAAGGCCGCATATCAGAGATTCTTTAGAATAAAGTCGGTGAGCACATGATACAGGTGCGGACGCGAAGAGCCTTCGTTGCTGCCCATACCGTGGTTCTTGTTCGGATACATCATGAACTGGAACTGCTTGCCGGCTTTCTGCAAGGCGGTCACAAGATCCACCGAATTCTGAAAATGCACGTTGTCGTCTGCCGTTCCATGCACCAAAAGGTAGTTGCCCTGCAGTTTCCCGGCATAATGCGTCGGGCTGTTGAGTTCATAGCCGTCGGGATTTTCCTGCGGTGTGCGCATGAAACGTTCGGTATATACATCGTCGTAGTACTTCCAATTGGTTACGGGAGCCACCGCCATGGCGGCCTTGAACACGCCCTGCCCTTGGAACAGGCAGTTGGACGACATGAACCCGCCGTAACTCCAGCCCCAGATGCCGATGCGCGAAGAATCCACATACGGCAGTTCGCTCAGATAGCGTGCGGCGGCAATCTGGTCTTGGGTCTCGTATTTGCCCAATTGCAGATAGGTGCACTTCTTGAACGCCTCGCCCCTGCCGCCGGTTCCCCGGTTATCCACGCAAACCACCACATAGCCTTGGCGCACCAACATCTGATACCAGGCGTAATCGAGGGTCTGGTACGGGCGGAGTTCATTCATCACCTGCTGTGAACCGGGGCCTCCGTACAAGAACATCAGCACCGGATATTGCTTGCCTTCCGCCGCTGCCGTTCCGATTTCGGCAGGTTTCATGATCCATGCCTGCAGATAGACCTGACGCGGGTTCTGCGTTTCTTTCTTAGCTTTCTGCTCCATGCGCTGCATACCGAAGAAATGGGAATCCATAAAGGCGTTCTCGCCCATACCGGTAAGCGGCACGGGAATACGGAAGAATTCTTTTTCCACAAACGCGTGTTGCTTGGCGGTCTCTTCGATATGGTTGTTGCTCAACAGGCAACGGACCAATTGTTCATCTTGCGACCCGATATGGTACAGATAATAGGAAGTCGGCCGGTTGGCTTGGGAATGTTCCACCACCATATAAGAAAAATCATGACTGAAGGTGGCATAGGTGCAACCGCCCTTGCGCTGCAGGTCCAAAGCGGGGCGGCGCAGGTTCTTGCCGTCCAGATCCACGCACATCAAATCCCGGTCGGCGGGCGATGTATAGGCTGCCTGAAAGAAAACACGCCTATTGGCCTCATCCACGCCATACAGCGAGGTTACATCATATTGGCCGGGGGTAAGCAACAAACCCTTGTCGTTTTTGGATTCCAGATCGAAAAGGTAAAGATGGTTGTATCCGTCTTTTTCGGTAGCCAGCAACATATGCCTGCCGTCCTGAAAAAAGTAAACATCATCGTGTATATCCACGTATGCCGCGTTACGCTCCCGGTACAGCACGCGCGCGTTGCCGTCCGCAGCCACGCCCCAGATCCTGAAATCGTCCTGATGGCGGGGCAAGGTATAAAGCACCAGTTCCGAACCCGAAGGATTCCAGAAGATGCGCGGATAGTATTCGATGGAGTCGGCTTTCAGGCTTACCTGCCTGTTCTCTTGCGTGGCAAGACTGTAGAACCAAAGGCTCACTTTGGAATTTTCCTCGCCGGCCTTGGGATATTTGTAGCGATAGGTCCGGGGATACAGATCGCCCCAAAGGGTCATGTCGTATTCTTTCAAGGCCGATTCATCGAATTTGAGATAGGCTATCGATTTGGAGTCGGGATTCCAATCGTAGGCTTTGGTAAAGCCGAATTCTTCTTCATAAACCCAGTCGGTATGCCCGTTGCGGATACGGTTCTCCATGCCGTCTGTGGTCAAGGCCACCTCCTTGCCGGTGGCAAAATCGTAATAATAGAGGTTGTTTTGCCGTATATAGGAAAGTTTTTCGCCGTCCGGACTGAAACAAACTTCCTGTATCGCCCCGTTTTGGCTCAACACCAACGGCTCGCCGAATTTTCCGGCCTTGTCTTTGCTCCACACAACCGCCTGGTAATACGCTGAACGGCGATATACCGCCTTGCGCCCCGAAAGCAACAGCACTTTGTTTTTAGCCTTGTTGAACTCAAACCGCTGCGGTTGCCATTCCTGCCCTTGAAAACGGGCGTCTTGGGAAGGGTTCACCAGTACGGTACGCTTTTCTTTTCCGTTTTTCTGACGGCTGCATTGGTAAAGGATGCCTTTGTCCAATACGTAATACTCGTTTTCTTCCAACAGGGAGGCGATGCCCGTCAATGTCTTTTGTTGGAACGCGGACGAAAAGAAGATGGAATCCACCACGATTTCTTTGTTCTGCATTTTTTCCTGCCCTTTCCCGGAGAAGCAAAGCCCGCAAGACAGCAGCAGGCAGGCGACCCGGCTAAAGTTTCTTATGTTCATTTTTGTCATGTTTCTCTATTGCAAAGTACGGCAAAAATATAAAAAAAGCCGCTTGACTTAAGTCAAGCGGCTTTTCGGAATTTGCGTGAACACTGATTATTCAGCAGCTTCTTTCTTGTCGCAAACTTTTTCGCATTCGGCTTTCTGTTCCATGTCGCAAACCTTGCCGGTTTCGGGGCAGATGCTGTCGTTTTCAACAACGGCAACTTCTTCGGTAGCAACTTCTGCTTCAACGGGAGCAGCGGTCTTGTTGGATTTGCAAGCTACGAAGGCAAACGCGGCCAAAGCAGCGCAAACGAGAACCAATTTTTTCATCGTTTTAATTGTTTTTAAAGGTTATTTTTAGTTTGTTTCTTGTTTCCAATCCGTTAAGCGCACCGCCGAACATCCGTCCGGGCGTTCACTCAAAAAACGTGCAAAGTTAAATAAAATTTTTATATGTTGAATATGTGGAGGGAAATTCTTACATTTGCGCCGCATTTTTGGGTCTGAGACCCTTATTTTACTTACCAAAAACATTAGTAGAAGATGGCTATTATCGGTAGAATCAGAAAACACGCCGGCCTTGCAGTCGCCTTAATCGGCATCGCCATTATCGGCTTCGTTATTCAAGACGCCTTCGGCAGAAGAGGACAAAGCGCGCCTCCTGTGGCTGTAATCAACGGCGAAACGGTTTCCTACAACAGCTTCGCGGCCGATGTGGATCAGATTACCGAACAATACAAACGCGCCCAAGGTGCCGATGTGAAGATTACCGAAGAAGACATGAGCCAAATCCGCAACATGGCCTGGCAACATCTGGTTTCCGACATGCTGATCAACGAAGCCTGTCTCACCACGGGACTGCAGGTAACCGCGGCCGAAATGAACGACATGTACTACGGCAAGTTCATCAGCCCCTACCTCTACCAATACTTCACCAATCCGCAGACGGGCATCTACGACCGCCAGCAGGTGATGAACATCATCAACAACTTCGACCAGCTTTCCGACCAGGACAAAGTGGCTTTGAGCGAACTGGAACGCATCATCAAGAACGAAAGGGTTAAGGAAAAATACAATAACCTCGCTGCCAAATCGTTCTATATGCCCCGTGCGCTGGCGGCTTTCCAAAGCGGCCCCATGGCCTCTACGGTAACGGCCAGCTGGGTCATGCTGCCCTACTCTCAAATCGCGGACGCCGACGTGCAGATCGACAAGAGCGACTTCAAGCGTTTCTACGATGAGAACAAGTTCATGTTCAAACAGAACAAGAGCCGTACCTTGGATTATGTGGTGTTTGACGTAACGCCCACGCCGCAGGATATGGCGGAACTCGAAAACCACGTGGCCCAACTCTACGATGAGTTCCAGCACGAAACCTCCATTCCCGATTTCGTGAACGCAGTTACTTCCGGCCAACGTTTCGACAGCCTCTACCGCAACAAAGCGGAAATTTTCCCCGGTTGGGATACGCTCTTCAATGCCCAGGCCGGCACTTTCTTCGCTCCCCGCCGTATGGGACGCACGTTCCAGATGGCCGCCCTCTTGGACGTTCAGATGCGCCCCGACAGCGTACGCCTGCAACATATCTTCCTCTCCTATACCGAAGCCGGCAGCCAGAGCGGCCGCAACAAGGAACAGTCCCGCACCTTGGCGGACTCCTTGAAAGCCGTCATCAACCAAAATCCCGGCAATTTCGCCCAATTGGCGGCCACGTATTCGGAAGATCCCTCCGCCCAACAGAACGGTGGCGATTTGGGTTGGCAACGCGACGGTTATTTTGTAAGCTACCTGAACCGCGCCATCCTCAATACTCCTGCCGGAACCGCCGCCGTGGTGGAAGCCCCCGCCGGTTTCCATGTCATTTACGTGGATGCCAAGACCACGCCGGTTAAGAAAGTATTGGCGGCGGTGGTCAATATCCCCATCGAACCCAGTTCCGCCACCACCAAAGCCATCTATACCCGCGCCAACCAACTTCTGGGACAAAGCAAAGGCAAAGTGGCCGGTCTGGATTCAGCCGCCCGTCAGATGGGAATGCAGGTCCGTCAGGCTTCCGTTACTGAACTGGAAAGCAACCTGCCGGGTGCCACCAACTCGCGCGAAGTTATCCGTTGGGCCTACAACAAGGATTCCAAGGAAGGCAATGTGGCCAACCAGGTTTTTGAAATGGAAAACCGCTATGTCATTGCCGGTTTGCGCAGCATCAACGAAGATGAATATATGCCTTTGGAACACGCCATGCAGATTCCCCAGGCCGAACAGTTGGTGAAACAAGACAAAAAAGCCAAGGAACTGGCCAAGATGCTGATGGGCGGCAATACGCTCAAGGAACTGGCCTCCTCGCTCAATATCACCATCGACACCGCTTTCGGAATGCGCATGAACTCCTACCCAATGGTGGGCAACGCTTACGAACCCAAGGTGGTAGGCCAGATGTGCGGTCTTGAAAAGGGTGTTCTTTCGCAACCCATCCAAGGCAATGCCGGCGTTTACCGCACGGTGGCCGATGAAATCCTGGTGGCTCCCGCCGACCCCGTTCAAATCAACAGCATGGTTCGGAATATGCAGATGCAATACAGCCAAAACGCCAACAGCATGATTTCTTCCGCGCTCGAAAACGCCGCCAAGATTGAAGACAACCGCGAATTCTACTTCTAATAACCAAGAATTATCGCAAAAAAGCGGACAAATTCATTTGTCCGCTTTTTTTGTTCCGTTTCCATACCATGGTTTTCTTCCTTGTGCGTTATTATTTTTGCTATCTTGTGCTGTTTTTCTATCCCAAACATGATTAGGAAGATTGCTTTTTTCGGATTATTGGCTTGCCTGCTGACGGGTTTAGGCGGCAGGCTCTATGCCCAACATGAAAATGTTTACCGGGCTTGGGGCAAAACTATCGGCAAGGCGCAGACTGATAGGGATTTTTTGATCTACGATGCTACTTGTTTCGACAACAAGTTGTTTATCGTAGGCAAAGCCGAAAACGGTACGGAATTTGAACTCAAACAGGGTGAAAACACCTATTTTCACGCTAAAGATGACTATACCGATGCATTTCTTGCCTGTATGTCCTTAGAGGGCGAGATGCTTTGGAGTACCTACCTGCCGGCATTTGAAAACGGTTATTACAACGCGTTCGCCACCACAGTGGGCATCACCGACAGCAACACGCTTGTTGTTTTCGGCAATACCTATGAAATACAAGAATCTTTAGCCAATACCCAAAGTTTGATCCCTTATGTGTCCGGAAAAGTATTCCTTTTTGAATTCGATACAACTGGAAAGTTGCTTATAGAAAAAAACTTCAATTTACTATATAAACTTCCTTTTTTCAACTATCCCGCCTCCCTTACAGTGCCTCCACGTATCGGTAAATTTGTGAAACAACAAAATGTTGTTTCACCCCATGATTGTTTCATTCTTGGAGGTATTGCCATAGGGAATCTCATTTATCCGGATTATTCTTCTGAGGATGCCCAATATATTTATTCTACCCCCTTTTTAGTCTCCCCTTCTCCTGATTGGCAGGACAACGAATTAGTTAATGTATTTTCTACTGATTCATGGAATCATCACACATATATAGCATGCTACATGGTACATCCAAACTTTTGGAATTTCATTGACAAATACACAGAAGATCAAAAGGAATCTCTATTTACAGGTTATATAGACATTCATATTGACCAAATAAAAAGTACTGATACTACTTATTCTAGGGCACTATATGCCAGAGGTATTAATCTCCTGGAAAATCCAGGCATTTATGAATCATGGGATATCACCTCGTCAGAAAATACGGGCATAACACAATACTACGCCTATCCGCATGCGACCTCCAACGAACAGAAACAAACCCTCTTTCCTGGTACGGTTCAAAATATTTACACTTTCAATGGTAAATATCTTGTACAAGGTATCCACTGCCGTAACTACGATAACGGATTCTTTAAGAAAAACGGCGAACCTTACGCTTACAGCCATGATACCACCCATTTGATTCCGAAAACCGGAGGTTTCTATCAGAAACGGAACAATAACCATACCGCCGTACCCTATCTGATGCTGTATGATTCGGCTACTTTGTTCGGAACAACCGCAAGCGAGGAAGACAGCAGGATATACGACTATCAAACACCTCTTTGGGGGGCATACCTGAATGTAGATTGGTTCTACGAAGATCTTTTTCACGTTACCGACAGCGGGCAAAAAAAAGATATTTACCAACCTTATGAAGCCATCCTTTGTTCTTCCGGCGACCGTTTTTTCTTCATCGGCAATGCCAAGACCATCGGAAATGATTTAATCGACAACACTTCAACCACTGATGCAGAAAATCACCACCAAGGCATTATCCTGTCATTCTCCACAGGTTGCCCGTCCGAAGAAACCGCCTTTCAAGACGTGCGTTTCCTCTGCCCCGATGATTCGGTGGAACTCAAAC
>CAYVJX010000025.1:0-16315 GCA_964451895.1 uncultured Bacteroidaceae bacterium
GTGTTACCTCATTGGTGTTTGAGACCAACGCGTCTACCTATTCCGCCACTCAGGCTGGAGTGCCCTCGCGGAGACTCGAACTCCGGGCCCAATGATTAAGAGTCATTTGCTCTACCAACTGAGCTACGAGGGCGTATCCCTGAAAAGGGACTGCAAAGGTAGTATTTTTGTTTGAAATTCCAAAACCCGCGAAAAATTCATATCTTCGCAATCCTTTTAAACGCATAATACAATACGCCATATGACTATTACAAGAGAAAACAAAGACGCCCTGAGCGCCTACCTGAAACTGGAACTGTTGCCTGCCGATTACGAAAGCAAAGTGGCGGGCGAGTTGAAAAGCTACCGTCAGAAAGTGCAGATGAAGGGCTTCCGTCAAGGACAGGTTCCCCCCGCCCTTATCAAGAAGATGTACGGCAAAGCCATCCTGATGGAGCAGATCAACGCCCTGATGGCCGAAAGCGTGGATAACTACATCAAAGAAAACAAACTGAATATCTTGGGCAACGCCCTCTTGGTTCCGCAAGAAGAAAAAGAAAGCGTGATGGATTTCGACAACCCCGGCACGTTCACCGTGTGGTTCGAGATAGGCATCGCGCCCGAATTCGACATCGACTTGGAAAAAATCAGCGTGGACGGTTACCAGATTGCCGTTTCCGATGAAATGCTGGACAAACACCAGGAATCGCTCCTGCGCCGATACGGTACGGTTACGAGCCCCGAAGCCGCCGATGCCGCCGACACTTTGGGCGGAGAGCTGATGGAACTCAATGAAAACGGAGAAATCAAGGAAGGCGGCATCAACGTAACCACCTCCATCGCCATCGACCTGATTGCCCTCAAGACGATTCAGAAACAGTTTATCGGCAAGGCCGTGGGCGCCACCGTGGATTTCGAGATACAGAAAGCGTTCAAGAACAAGACCGATCTGGCTTCGATGCTGCGCATCAAGGAAGACGAACTGGCCAATATCGCTCCCAAGTTCCGCTTCCGCATCAACAGCATTACCCACGTGGAACCCGCCGTGTTGGGCGAAGACCTCTACAAGAAAGCCTTCCCGCACGAAGAAATCAAGGACGAAGCCGGTTTCCGCCAGGCCATGCGCAACGACATAAGCCGTTACTACGTGCAGAACACGAACCAGAAACTGTTTGTGGATACCGTTGACAAAATCATCGACACCACCAAGTTCGACATGCCCACCGAGTTCCTCAAACGCTGGATTCTCTCGGAAAGCAACCGCCGGGCGGAAGAAGAGAAGAAAGAAGCCGTAACCGAAATTCCCGACGAGGAAATGAAGCAGATTGAACGCTCCTTGCGCTGGGAACTGATTCAAAACAAGATTACGGAAAAATACCAGATCAAGATTGAAGTGGAAGACCTGCGCAACTTCTACAAGGAACGCGTTCTTTCGCAATACTTCCCCACCGATTCCGCCGACGAAGAAATGAACAAACGCATCGAAATGTTCGTAGATTCGATGATGAAGAACCAGGAAGAAGTGAAACGTGTCTATGATATGGTCTTTGAAGAAAAACTTACCGCGCTGTTCCGCGAAAAAGCCAAGGTAAAGACCAAAGAGGTAAGCATGGACCAGTTCGTGGAAGTGCTCAAGAAAGACAACGAAAAGAAAAGCAAATAGCCTTTGGGCTTCCCTCCTAACCTGCCTTGGGATCCAAGTGGAGCCGGATTCCAAGGCTTAAACCAAACCGCCATGCAGAACGAATTCAGAAAATACGCCACCGGCCATCGGGGAATCAGCAGCCTGAGCTTGGACAGGTTCAATTCCTACACCTTGGATTACATTTCGCCCACCATCATCGAGGAACGCCAGCTCAATGTGGCACAGATGGACGTTTTTTCGCGCCTGATGATGGACCGCATCATCTTTTTGGGCACGCCCATCAACGATGAAGTGGCGAACATCATCGAAGCCCAGCTGCTCTTCCTGGATTCGGTGGATCCGAAAAAAGACATCCAGATTTATCTGAACACGCCCGGCGGTTCGGTCTATGCGGGATTGGGCATCTACGACACAATGCAGTATGTCTCGCCCGATGTGGCGACCATCTGCACGGGCATGGCTGCCTCGATGGGTTCGGTGCTGCTCTGCGCCGGAGCCAAGGGCAAACGCACGGCCCTGCGCCACTCGCGCGTGCTGATCCATCAGCCGCTCGGCGGTGCGGAAGGACAGGCTTCCGATATTGAAATCACCGCACGCGAAATCCTGAAAGTAAAGAAGGAACTCTACGACATTATCTCGCTGCACAGCGGACAGCCGTACGATAAGATTTACCAAGACGCCGACCGCGACTATTGGATGACCTCGCAGGAGGCCCTCGAATACGGCATGATTGACGAAGTGCTCCAAAAACAGAAAAAATAAACACCCATGGGCTGGATTCTGCTTGTAATCGTTTATAAACTTTTACTGTGGCTCTCGTTGCAGGGCGTCTTTACCGCTTACGGCAAGAATCCGCTGTGGAGCCTGGTTCCCTTTTACGGGGAATGGCTTTGGATAAGGCTGCTGAAAGTGAAATGGTACGGCTATTTCCCTTTCCTGTTCCTTCCTTTCATCAACGTGTTTGTCTTTTGGCTGCTCTGCGTGGAAACCACCTACGGCTACCAGCGCCGCAAGGTTTGGGAATGTTTCTGCGCCTGCGCCTTTTTCTTTGTTTATTTTCCGCTGCTGCACTTCAAGAACAAAGAAACCTTCGTCTGCGCCAAAGACCTGCCCGAAGTCAAGAAATCGGCGGCACGGGAATGGCTCGACACGATTGTTTTCGCGCTCACGGTGGTGCTTATCATCCACGCCTTTTACTTTAAAGGCTATGTGATTCCGTCTTCTTCGATGGAAAAGTCGCTCAACGTGGGCGATTTCCTGTTCGTGAGCAAAGTGGCCTACGGCCCGAGGGTTCCGCAGACCTTGGTTACCTTTCCTTTCGTGCAGCACACCCTGCCGCTCACCAAAGACAGACCCTCCTACCTTACCTGGATAGAACTGCCCTACCACCGCTTGCCGGGCTTGGGCAAGGTAAGGCACAACGACGTCATCGTGTTCAATTTTCCCGACGGCGACACGGTGTCGAGCGTCTATCAGAGCAATATCAGCTACAACACCTTGGTAAAGGAAGTGGGGCGGCAAAGGGTCTGGAACGACCCGGCTTCTTTCGGCAGAATCACCTACCGTCCGGTAGATAAACGGGAGAATTTCGTAAAACGCTGCATCGGCTTGCCGGGCGATACCGTTTCCATCATCGACCGTCAGGTGTACATCAACGGAAAGATGGCGCGGAATCCGGAGAACTTACAGTTCAACTACCGCATCCTGCCCTCGCCCGCCGTGGTGGGCAGCCGCTTCTGGAAAGAACTGGGCGTTTCGAATGACGATCTGAAGATGCTTTTCCACCCCGACTACGGCTCGGTGCCTCTGACCGGCGAGATGGTGCGGAAACTGGAAGCCATTCCGGGCGTGGAAAGCGTGCAGGCCTTGGTGGAACCCGCCGGCTTGGGCGACGGCAGGCTCTTTCCCTACAGCCCCAAAGATTATCCTTGGAACGTGGATAACTACGGCCCTGTCTATGTTCCGGCCAAAGGCGACACCCTGCATCTGGATGCCCGCAACATAGCCCTCTACAAACGGCTTATCACCATCTACGAAAACAACACGCTCCAAACGCTCTCCGACGGTTCTTTCCTGATCAACGGCCAGGCCACCGATACCTATGTCTGCCAAATGGACTACTACTGGGCGATGGGCGACAACCGCCACAATTCCGCCGACTCCCGGTTCTGGGGCTTCGTGCCTGAAGACCACATGGTGGGCAAGGCTTTCTTCGTTTGGTTCTCTTGGAACAAAGACGCTTCCGGCCTTAAGAAAGTGCGCTGGAACAAACTGATGCGCGGAATCCGGTAGCAACGATTTTCTTCCGAAACAGAAACACTCTTATAGATATGTGATTGCCATCAATATCTGATTGGCAATACTTTCCTTTACCGGGACATATAGCTATCCAAAAGTTTCCAATGTTTTACAAATTGGAAAGAATTTATATATTTGCATGTTTGAAAATATTGATTTTCAAATACAGTCTTGATATAGTAAAAAACATCTTGCTGTTATGGAACGCGCACCGAAAATTACAGAAAAAGCATTGCTGAGAATGCTTGTGCAATCGTCACAATTGCCGAAAGAGATATTGTCGTTGGTTACAAAAATCAACGAAGAATACGAATATTGGGATACCGTCAAATACAAACAGCTCCCCGATGACTTTTCTCCCGAAGAATTATGGTATGCTGTGGTTGCAGAACGGATAAAAACCTATGTAAAGGTTTGGGAAAAATATGACATACATTTTTCGTTGAGCAACAAAATGCAACGGCAATGCCATCTGTTTGACATGTATTTCGGTGGTTCATGGAGAACGGATTCCGTTATACCTGTGGGGAGCCAGGAAAGGTATCTCATCAGTTCTTTAATGGAAGAAGCCATTTCTTCGAGCCAAATGGAAGGAGCCTCTACCACAAGGAAAGTGGCAAAGGAAATGTTGCGCAAGAAAATTTCTCCCAAGGACAGGTCGCAGCAGATGATATTCAATAATTATCAAACGATACGGTTCATAACAGCCAATAAAGAAAATCCTTTGACAGAGAAGACCCTGTTGTATATTCATAGGTTGATGACAGAAAAAACCTTAGACAATGCAACAGAGGAGGGGCGGTTTCGTCAAAATGATGATGTGGTTGTAGAAGACGGTATCACACATGAAGTGGTGCATACGCCCCCTTCGTTTACGGAAATACCGGAATTTGTTAAGGATCTGTGTGCGTTTTTTAATGAGAAAAATACATCCGACACTCCATTCATCCATCCTATCATAAAAGGTATCATCATTCATTTTATGGTTGCCTATATGCACCCGTTTGTAGATGGAAACGGTCGTACAGCCAGAGCGTTATTTTATTGGTATATGTTGAAACATGGCTATTGGCTAACCGAATATCTTTCTATTTCACGAATTATTTACAGATCCAAGAAGAAATACGAAAAATCGTTTCTATATACAGAAGCCGACCATAATGATATAGGCTATTTCATAGAGTATAATTTACGGGTATTGAATCTGGCATTTAAAGAGCTACAGCAGTACATCCAACGAAAGATTAAGGAAAAGCAGATGGCGGCCACGTTCCTGAAAGTGGACAATATCAATGAAAGACAGGCGGAAATAATCAAGTTATATTACGACAACGCTAAGGAAATGCTCACTGTGAAAGATTTGCAGATAAGGTTCTCGATAACGCCGACAACGGCCAAAAGTGATATAATAGGACTTTTGAATAGGGGCATATTAAAGGAAATATCCCTGAATAAAGTGAAAAAGGGTTATGTAAAAGGGGATTTGTTTGACGACACGATAACGAGCGCCGGCATCTAATTCTTTCCAATTTATAAAAGATTGGAAAGTTTTGAAAGAAAAGATTAATGCACATAACAAAAGCCCGTGGATTTCTCCACGGCATAGTAATTCTTGATCCGCTTAGAATCCTAATAGAATTTAAGGAGTTGCCACGAAAATTCATGGCAACCCCTGATAAAATATCACGCTGGAAATAGCCTTTGCCACTAAATAAGAATAATGTTTATCACTATATCGTTTAGTTTACACAAAAAAATCCATATTATCTATCATTAATTCTTGTCCGAAAACGGCACTATTTTTTGTCGTAATCTTCTTTATTCGGATTTTTGCTCTAGAGCAAAAAGAGAAACAACCAAATAAAACCTACGAGTAATAACCCCTAAAAATCTTGAATCAAGAAAAAGATTATCGGTGCTTCCTTCCCGCCTCGGCAAGGCCCGCAGAGGGAAAACAAGATCTCAGAACCGTTCCCCAAGGAACGGAGACAACCTATTGAAAAATAAAACAATGTAATCAACTATGAGTAAAACAAAAAAGAACAATCATAGCGAAGGATACCTGCTTCGCGCCAGACGGATTCAGGAAATCGACAGGAAATATTACCAACCCTACCATGATTCCTGTCATCGGATGGTTTGGCAGAAGTATGTCCTTCCCGTTTACGGATGCAACTACCGGACATTCCTGCGGTACCTCAAAACGGATACTTCGGGGCTGCCAGAGGATAAGGCGACCGCTTCGTTGAAGAAGTAGGCAACCTCTCCTCAATAAACCGGGTTGTGGATTTCCACGGCCCGGTTAAAACAAAATCCTGCCGAAACGAAAGCTCCAGCAGGATTTTATCTCTTCCTGAACAAATGGTTAGTTCAACCCCAATCGTACCAGTTCGCGGTATTCTTCGCCGGTACAGGTATAGATGATGTAAGCACCTGACCTAAAGAAATCAATCATATCCTGATAGCGTTTCTCCTCAAGCATTTGGTTTAAGATTCTACGATTCTTGTCCATAAGGGACAGGGGAATGTAGCCCAAAGTATCATATACGGCATCCGGTACATAAGCCAGACCTTTCAATGGGTCGACATATATATGTTCCACGGTATCGTATTTGCCGCGGAAAACGGGATGATCATAACCCGCCAAAAGACCTAAGTACTCCGTGCCTTCAATCCCAACCTGTTCCCCATTTTCCATATACCAATCATGAAAACTTACAACAAAATCATTCCAAAAAGTAAAAGTATGATTTATTGTATCCCTCTGAATATTATCCCACATCTCAAAATGCCATGAATCAGTGGTATTCCATACCGTATCCACATAATTGGCATACAACGTATCGTTCATTTTGCCGCACATCTGCAGGGCATAACGACACAAACGATGGACGGCCACACTGTCGCCAATCATTTCAATACTTTTTCTCTGATGGCTCCCTGCCTTAATATCCATCTTGCATTCGGCATACATAAGCAGGCTTTTCTTGCCACCATTTCCGTCTTGTTCGTGCTCGCATGAACAAAAACAGATTAAAGCCAAAACGAATAACAATATTTTTTTCATCTTGAATGATTTCTAGTTTACAAAGTTAATCATTTATTAATATATCAAAGATTGTTGCAAGATGATATGGCGAAGATTTATCAGGTTCATCTACGGATGCAACTACGCTACCTTTTTGCGATGCCTCAAGGAAGACACATCTTCTTTACCGCAAGGGCGGAGTGTCATTGAGATTTTTAGAGAAATTGTCGAAAAGTATGACCAGAAAACAGGGCAACGATCTTGAAAATCAGATGTAACAAGAAAAGCCCAAGCTGTCGCTTGGGCTTTCTTTGTCTTGTTGGTATCTGTGGTTAGTTTAACTCCTGACGGGCCTTAAGGTATTCCTCGCCAGTGCAGGTGTAGATGACGTAGGCTCCGGATTCAAAGAACTCAAGCATATCTTCAAGCCGTTTTTCTTCGAGCATTTGGTTTAAGATGTTACGATTCTTCTCCATAAGGGAAAAGGGAATATACCCCAAGGTGTCCCATACCAAATTCGGATAATATCTTCCAGGCACCACCCCACTCTCCGATATTGGATTAATGTATCTGTGTTCGACAGTATCATATATGGCACGGAACAGGGGAAGATCATAAGAAGCTAATATCCCCAAATACTCCGAACCCGCAAGCCCCACTTGTTCATCATTTACCATATAAAAGTCGTGAAACTTTATAACGAAACTATTCCAAAAAGTAAAGGTATGATTTATCGTATCTCTTTCAAGGCTGCGCATATTAAAAGTCCACGAATCCCGAGTATGAAAACTGGGCTCAACATGCAACTCCCACAAGTTTTCATTAAGTAAGCCGCCCATTTCCGCCACATAGACACTCAAGCGATGAACGGCAACACTGTCTCCTATCACCTCAACATTTTTCTTTTGATTGTTTCCGGCCTGAATGCTCACTTTACATGAGGCACTCCAAAGCAAACTTCTATTGATTTTACTGTCGTTGCTTTCAGGTTCGCATGAACAAAACAAAAACAGAGCCACGACGAATAACATTATCTTTTTCATCTTGCATGATTTTTTAGTTTAAAAAGTTAAGCATTTTTACGAAAATCGAAACATTATAAAACCTGTATCAACCATTTGTTTTGAAGAAGAATCCAGGGTTCTTATATAACAGTCTATCTGGTGATTACTTCTACTATCTGTGTAATCATTGTTGAAAACAATGGTGTATCCATTATAGGACAAAGGTAAGAAAGTATATGCGCCATCTTTACTAGGGATGGTAATGTTATATATTTTGGTTGTTTTATTTAAATTTACTTCGATATTTTCACCATGCGCATGCCTTAGTCCTTCGGATCCTAGAAAATAAACCCCCACGGGTATAGGGTTCTGCATGGTGTCGAGTTTCTTCTTGTCATCTTTCGACATAAGGCCGGCGGAGGAGGTGGTGGCAATAGCCGTTGTGGTGGCATTCGCTCCCGTGGCTCCGCGCAGACTGGTGAGGTATGTAACCGTAGCCGTGGTGGACGACATCGCCGTTACCCTATAGAGATAGGAATATGTGGAATTGGCGATGATAAGGTCTCCTACTTTGACGGAACGCCCAGTAGGGATACTGATGGTCGAAAATGAGATTGAAGTCGTGGCGGTCGCATTGCCATCTGCCCGAAAATTCATACCTTTGCCCGTTAACTGATTAAAAAACTTTACCCATGAAAAAGATTATCGCCCTGCTGTCGCTCTGTGCGGCACTCCTCTTTTGCTTCGTGGCCTGCGACAAGGAAAAGGACAAAGAGAAGAAGCCCACGGAACAGCCCACCGAAACACAATACACATTCAATACGGGAACGCCGATAAACATTCCTGTTGTCGAAACCCAACATAAATCTGGACATTATAATGCCATGACTATTTATAATTCGGCATATATGTGGCATCACAATGGGGGTACGAGTGATTTATATATATGGCATCATTGGCGCGATACAGTTAAAGAGGCGTTTGCAATACGCGGAGACTTGGCAATAAAAGTACCGGATGGGATTACTCCCACAGCACCTGGAGCATTTGCTTATTGGCGTGATAATATATTGGTTGTCGCTTTAAATGAAGATGGTAGTATTTGGGATATTGCGGGCCTACATAAAGATAAATTCATAAATCATATGAATGAGGATGGTTCTTTCAGTGAAGAAACAGAAGAGGAGATTGCACTGTGGAGAGAGTATCATGATGATTGGACGGCGCATAGAGGTAAAATAGATACGGTGGCTTACATTCCCAATGCAGTAATGGACAGCATGCAACCCTTTATGGAGCAGGCATTTTATGATAAGGATTGGAATCGATGCTATGATTTGTTCAAAAATGGATATGAATTTATTCCGATTACGGGGACTGAATACATGGAGTTGGTACGGCAAGGCAAAAATTAATCTTGCCGAAAACAACAGAGAGGGCGTTGAGATTTTTCGTTTCAACGCCCTCTCTGCTTTTTCTGCTTTTATTTCTTCAAAATCATAAAGTAGAAATCAGAATCAACCAAGGTTGTTGATGTTCCGCTTATGGCTGAGAAGAATTTTAAGTAATGATAATTCGCATTCTTGCTGGATTTATAGACAACATGGCTTACTACCGACGTAGAGAACGGCGTTATGAGGATTACACAATTTGAATCCCAAAGATAAAATGAATAGTACCCGGCTGATGTTTTGGAAATGTCAATCGAGCCGAAAGTAAACGTGGCGATATTAGTATTGCTGTTGAACGTTCCGGCGGCGACAATTTGTGGAAGTCCCTCCAGTTTCGTTTTGTCTGCGGCTGACATGAGACCTGCCGCAGAGGTGGTGGCGACGGCTGAGTCTGCGTAGCCGAAATGGATTCGGAAATTCCGTATCAGGCCTCCCCACTGCCTGTTGCTGTAATATGTGCAGTCTCCGATATGGAGGGCATTTATTTGGGTAGGGATGCTGGCGGTAGGAGTAATGGTCGCCTTGGTTTCGGTTACGATGGCTCCCGTATCCATCCTGACGATGCTCATCCCGATTTCCCTGCGGATATAATCTACCCAAAATTTGTAACTGAGCCATACTTCCTTGGGTAAATCGGTGTCATTGATAGATACAGCTCCTTGATTATTGGTTAATGCGAAAGACCAAACTCCGCTTACTTTTTGGAAATTAAAGCCATCGGTTGCCGGCGTTACATGGATGCAATCAAAAAGATTTGGATAACTTGAGCTTTCCGTGTATTTCAACGCCTCTACCGTTATCGTCCATCTTGGAATTAAATCTTTCCACCTGTTTATCGGGATATTCGAGAGTGTCAGTTTTCCACCTGAAAGATTGAACTCCCTGCCATTGTTTTTCCATGGAAAATTGGAAACATTGCCGGTTAGACTATAAAAACCATCGGTCGAGAGATTTATATAAGTCTCATCCAATGGGAAACATAAATCGAAAGGAAAGACGGCATCCAGTTTCTTTTTGTCTCCCATTGCCATAAGCCCGTTTTCGGTTTGGGTGGCCACCGCCGTTGTGGTGGCGTTCGTTCCCGCTGCTCCGGTCGCTCCGGTTGCACCGCGCAATGAAACGAGCCGTGTTGCGCTCCATGCCGTGCTGGTAACGGAAGTAATCTTATATAGATAGGAATTGGCACTTGCCTCGATAAACAAGTCTCCCACCTGCAAGGCTCTGCCGTTGAGAATCGAAGATGGGAAATAAGTCGAAATGGAATAGCTTGAGTAAGAGGTATTTGATAGGGAATGATTTATCCTATAAATGCCCAATCCTTGCGCTCCTGTTGCTCCTGTATCGCCTTTCGCGCCCTGTGGCCCTATGGGTCCCTGTGGCCCAGTCGCTCCGGTCGTACCCTGCGCTCCAGTTGCCCCACGCAGGGAACAAACCCGTTCGCAGTTGAAAGTGGTGGAGTTAACCGCTGTAATCCTATACATATAGGAATACTCGGACGTTTCGATAACAAAATCTCCCACCTGTAAGGTGCGCCCACCCAAGAGGCTCAAATCGGAATTGAAATACTCCGCGATGCTTAATCCTGTGTAGGTAGTGGATGTGGTACGAGATTGGTTCATACGGTAGATGCTGAATCCATCAAGCCCTATTTCTAGGCTTTTGAGTTTCTCCTTTTCGGCCTTTGTGAAATTCTCTTCCGACAAACCTTTACCAGCGATTTTGTCCACCTTATTGTCCAACGCCGCCTTGATCACCATGTTCTGCACAGGGTTTTTAGAATTCGCATCCAATGTGTCATCTACTGGATGCGTATGGATTTTTAAGGCTTTTCCATCGAGCTCGTTTCTTAATGTTCCGTCAAGGTCTTCTTTACCAATGGCTCGGAAAGCATGCTCCTTGAGGTCAAGAAACCATCTTTTGATTTTTCCGAAAGCCGTGCCGAGGGTTTCTTTCGGTTGGATGTTCTCCCGTTCCGTGGCGGCGGTAAAGTTCACGATAAGGCTTTCGGGAAGGCGGTTACAGATGTTTTCGGATACTTCCAACGGAAACATATCCTTTACATCGTTATACACGGAACTCTGGTCGGCCGTGTAGTTGTAGGCAACGATTTTGTTGCTGCCGTCCACATACATGCGCGTTTCCTCGGTCTTCTTCAAGAAAAGATATACTGGCAGATTCTCGTAGGCGCAGCCCGCGAAGCGGGCTATCTTCACGCCTGTCCGCTCGTTGTTCCCGTCCGTTTCCCATAGGGCCACCAAACCCGGCCCTATCTTTTTTTCTTCGGGATTGACCTTACAGCCCTGGATGATGCAGGGCGCGTAAGGTTCCACCAATTTCTGAATCGCTTCCAGCGGTTCACCTTGCAGTTCAATCAAATCGTCGCCCGCCCAACGGCGCACGCCGTACTCTTGTGCATGTTCTTTCATTGCTCTGTTTGTTTCTGTATTCTGTATTTGAGTTGCGCTTGTTTGTATTTTTCTATCTCCGCCGAGACAAGGTATTCTTTGTCTTCAAGTTCTTTCGGAAGACAAACGATAAAATCCACATCGTCGAACCGCTGGCGCAATTCCCCCTGTAACGGAATTTCGGGAAAATCCTTGTTTTCAACCAATAGGCAAAATCCAGGCATCGTCGCTTCGGATTCCAACAGGTCTTTGGATACCTCCAGCAGTTGGTCGTCGTAGTCCTCGATACGGATGCGTACCTGCTGCCTGTATTTCTTGGTGAGGTAGTTCTCCAATACCAGTTTCTGACTGTTCACGTTCACCATCATGCGGGTGTTGGCCCGCCATGCCACAAACTCGTTCCAAAGGGAGGAAAGCGACCCGGTCAACGACCACAGCCACCCCGTGCGGTTCGGAAGCCGTTTATGCGGCGGTATCAGTTGGTAAACGAGGTTTTTAATGTTCAGGTTCATCTTATCCGTTGATTAATTGGTTAATCGAATACATCCGGATAAACGGGTCTTTTTCCGTTTCTTCCGCATAGTCGAAGTAGCCGGCCTGCAGTTCGGTGTGGGTATCGATTTCGTTCCAGACGCCTTCTCCGTCGGCGGCGCCGTGTTGTTCAAACCTGTCCAGCGTACAGGTCACCACACCGTTCACGCCCATCACGGCATCGATGAACTTTTGGCGGTACAGGATGCCGTTGAAGTCTATTTCGGTCTTGAACGTGTCGAGGGCTTCCCGTATGGCGGTCTCGATGCTCTCCTTGGCGATGGCCGGATCGTGATAGACCGACAGCGTATAGCGGATTTGGTCGGCGTTGGTGGAACTTACCTTCAGCTGCACCCCGGCAAACTTTACCGCTTCCATATACTTGGCGAAATTTTCCCTTTCGGTTTCGCTGAGCGGCAGCATCTTCTGGCTCTCTTTTTCCTTTTTGGCCACTTTCAGATACAGACACCCCTTGCCCTCGTCGTCTTTGCCGTCCATCACCGCCACCGCCGCGATAATCCGTTTCTCCGCGTTGTCCTCCGGATAGTACAGCATCGCCGTCTTTTCATCAAAATCCAGAGTATCGCCGTTTTGGAAACGCTTGCTCATTTCGGCGTACCAGCGCACCGTGCCCGGCGTTATCTTTTCGGTGAGGGCATCCATCTCCTTGCGGAATAGGTCAAGGATATACTCGAAGGCATGAATGGCCGTGGCCACGATATGCGCCCAGAGTTTCCATTCCGAGGTTTTGCTTGCCGTTTCGTTTTCGCCGCCTTTGAGTGCGGACACGTTTTTCGCCACGTTTTGGGCGATTTCGTTTTCTATCGTTTCTATGGTCCTTGTCATAATCTTTTGTTTTCGTAGGTGGTTATTTCTTGGGTTATCTTTTTGAGCATGTTCTTCTTTATGTTTTTGCTCGTATCATCGATTTTGAGCGGAAAGCCCGCCTTTACCGCCGCATCGAGCTGAAACACCACTTCGTTGCCTGCGGTGTTGATGCCGAGCGCGTCCAAGGCCGTCGCCTCGTTCTTCAGATCGGGGTTCAGACGGATGATCTCGTCCACCGCCTCCACGTTGCCGTAGTGCTGCACGGCCAGGTCGAAGACGTTTTGGTTGGATTGCACTTTAACTGTTTTCATAGCTTGCGTCTGTTTCTATGTTTCCGTTGTCGGCTATCGCCACCTTGCTCACTTTCATGCCGTCGGCGGCAAACTCCTGTCGGATGGAGCGCAGCAGTTCTTCGGGCTCGGTTTCGTTGCGGTAGTCCTCGATGCCCACGCCGGTTTCGGGGTGTTCCTTGTAGTAGCCTTTCCTTGCCAGCAGAATGTCTTTTTGGTGCTGGTAGTCGGAGGTGGTGTAGCAGAGGTCGCCCGTAGTGAGGTCGAGATCGCCGTCTTCGGTGTGTTTTATATCTGTCATTGGTCTTGTGTTTTTTCTTTGGGTTCTTCTTGGAGCTTTTCTGCTTGTTTGTTAGGTTTTTGCATTTCGAGTTCTCCAGAACACGCTCCACCTGTTGTACCCGAAGGTGCAATAATGCTAGTAACGGAAGAAGAGTGCATATGCTCATTGAAAGCATCCACCAAGGCATTTATCTTATCGGTCAACTCTGCCGTTGTCAGCAATCCCACATTGTCACTTCCTTTAAACGTTATTTCGGGAGCATCTACTTTTATTTTATCATTTGTAACCTCTATCTTTACCTGTTCCGTTTTCAGTTGTATATGTTCCTCCTCCACAAGCAGGTCGGTATGTTTCCCAATTGTTCCCAAAACCTTATCCACCACGCTGAACATACATACGTAGAGGTCGTTTCCGTTGGCGATGCGTGCCACCAAAACCTGGCTGTCTTGGGCTGGAATCAGGCAGAAACCCTTTAAGTCCTTATCCGTCACCGCGTAGAGTTTCACATCAAAAAGATCCACGTTGTCGTTCACCCGCACGGTGCAGGTGCGGGTCTCTTCGTCCACCTTCTTTACCTGTGCCGGGAATACCTGCAACGGAAGCAGTTCCTGCGTTTTCCGCTCCACGTTCTTCCAAAACTTGAATACGTTTTCCATGATTTTCTTGTATTTTTACACCTCGTTGCCAAGGCTTATCCTGCGCCGCGCCCCTTGCTTGCCGAAGGTGGTGCGCACAGCTTCTATAAAGTATTTTCCGTTGCGTTCCGAATAGGCATCGTCCGTTATCTCGGCCAACATGCAGGGCTCGGCATAGGGCAGCAGAAAGGTGTTCAGTTCCGATTCCTCCGCACGGATCACATTCTTGCGCAAACCATATTTTACCGTGGCGGTCTGATGGCCGGCGGCTTCCACCGCATATACTTTGCCCTCCACATCAAAAAAGACATCCAAACCGCACTCCGCCGCGATGCGCCGCAATACCTTGCTCAGCGTTTCGTTGTCGGCCACAAAATTCTTCAGTTCCAAATCGACGGCCTCGCCCACCGAAAGCCCGCAGTTCTGCAACAAGTCGGGCAATTTTACGGCATCACCCGAAAAACTCACCTCCTTGGAACGCGTTTGGTAAAACTCATCCTCGCACTCGATTTCCAAAGGCGTGGTAAGGTTTATCTTGCGCACATAGCCCTTGAATTCCGTGTTGAGTTCCTTGCCGTAACCCAGTCGGATTTCCACGGGGTCGCCTACCTGCACCGCCTTGGCGGTCTCGCCCTGCCCCAACACTTCTCCCTGGCCCTTGATAACCGAGCTCACGGGAATGCGGATGCTTGCCGTGGCAGAGAGATGATGCACGCTCCGCATCACCTCCACGTCCACGATACGCGTAAACCGGTACGCGCCTATCTTGATTTCGCTTTGCAGTACAAACACGGCTAATCGAGGTTTAGTTCAAAAACATTGTCTTGCACGCATTCGATATTCACGGGCACCACGTCTTCCACCTGGCCGCCTTGGGGAAAATCCATGCGGGTAATCACCACCTTGTCGTCCGCATCAAAAAAACAGTCGGTCAAGGCGCACTTCAACGACACCGAGTCGTTTACCGCAAACAACCGCCGCAAACCGTTCACTTTTTCTTCGGGCCATTGTCCTCTTTCTCCCATCAGGCAACCGGTAACGGAAACCGCCAGATCCTGCGTTCCCACCATTTCCTTTACCGTGCCGCCTTGCCCCGACAGTGGGGTCTGCACCACGTTCTTCTTGAGCTGCAGCCGAACCATGGCGCAGTCTATCTCGTAGTTCCTGCCGTCGGCCGAAAAGGTTACGGGCATAAAGTAGTAGCCGCCCATCAGGTCTTTCTTGCGCAGAACCGTACCGTTGTCGGCCAGCTCCGTGCCTTTATGGCGTTCCCTGCCTGTCCAGGCCATCGGGAAATCAAGACCCTTATAACCGCCTACGTTTTCCAGCAGGCGTTTCATATCGAAAGAAATCTTTGTAGGTTGTACAGGGTTATGCCACGGCATCGTTTATCCTCCTCATCAGTTCGTTCAACAAAATATCCACATGTTCTTCCGGGGTGCCCTGCGGCAGGATGATCTCCACCTTGTCGCAGAATTTCTGGAATTGGCGTTGTATTGGGTTTCCCGCAGCGGCTTGTTCCACGGTGGGTTGCACGGGTTCCATATGCACTTCCGTAGGGGCGGGTTCGGCCGGCATCAGGTGGGAGGTCTGCATCTCGGTCTGTGTGGCCGACTGCATACTGTCTTGGTTCATGGCCATCACCGGCTGCATCGTGGCCCGCTGTATTTCCGAAAACGATTCGGCCTGCATTTCCGAGTGCATGGCGGAAGCCGCCGCAGGTTCTTCGTCTAAAAGAGGCTCTTCGTTCAAAGGGGGTTCGCCGCCTTTTTTCTTCTTGCCGAAGATGCCGCCCAACGATTCCTTCATATTGCCGAAAATACCGCCTACACTTTCTTTGAGATTATTCCAGACACCTCCGATACGCTCTTTCACTGAACCCACCACACCAGTAAAGGTTTCTTTGAGATTGTTCCAGACACCGCCGGCGGTTTCCTT
>CAYVJX010000026.1:0-15901 GCA_964451895.1 uncultured Bacteroidaceae bacterium
CCCCCTCTTTATCCAAATCAATGAACAGTGGAAGAAGTTCTATGACGGGGAAACACGGTGATACTCCACACGGAACCCAAACATGTTTGGGTTCTGCTCTCGACTTTTTCGTATCTTTGCGGTTTATGCTGTTTCGAATCAAGAAATCCGTATTCTTTAAAACGGTGCCCTGTTTTTGGGTGGCGTTTTGCTTGTTTTTGCCTGTAGTTGAAGGGCAGACGACTGTTCCGCAAGGAGACGCTCCCTGCGCCAAGGCGCAAGCCATTACCCGCGAGGACAGTCTGGCGAATGTTCTTCTGGAGGAGTTCTTTCTTTCTAAGGAACTCTTGTTTTTCAACAAGAACTACAAGAAAAACAACGATACGGCGCAGATACAGGAACGCCCCGAACTTACGGGCGACATTCCCTACTTCAACGACCCCGATTCGGTCTATCGGGCCCGATTGGACGGGCTGAGCGAACATTTCGTGGTGAAACTCCCCTACAATCAGAAGATAAAGAACTACATAGACGTTTATGTAAACAAGCGCCGCCAGCAGATAAACGTAATGTTGGCGCTTTCGCAATATTACTTCCCTATCTTTGAACAGGCCATGGAACGCAACGGCGTTCCGCAGGAACTCAAATATCTGGCAATCATCGAATCGGCGCTCAACCCCAGAGCCGTATCGCGCGTGGGGGCTTCCGGCAGCTGGCAGTTCATGTACCAGACCGGACGTATGTACAACCTCAAGATAGACCAGAACGTGGATGAACGCTTCGACCCCGCAAAGGCCAGCGACGCGGCGGCACGCTATCTGAAAGACCTCTACGACAATTTCGGCGACTGGATTCTGGCGATTGCCGCCTACAACTGCGGTCCAGGCAATGTGAACCGCGCCATCCGCCGCGCCCAGGGCAAGACCGATTTCTGGCAGATCTATCCTTTTCTGCCGCGCGAGACAAGAGGTTACGTGCCGGCTTTTATCGGGGCGACCTATATCATGAACTATTATCGGGAATACGGCTTTGAAGCGCCCTCTTCCGCGCCCCTGCTCACCGATACGCTTATGGTGGACAGGGACCTGCACTTAGGTGTGGTGGCGGAAAAACTGAACATTCCCCTGCAGGTGCTGCGCGACCTCAACCCCCAGTACCGGCGCGACGTGATTCCGGGAAACACCGACTACTACAGCATCCGTCTTCCAGTAAACTTCACAATCAAGTTCATGGAAAACGAAGAGGACATCTATGCCGACACGAACAACCGCATCCCCCCCACCCCGGTTCGTTTTCCGTATCGCGTGCAACGCGGCCAGACCCTGTCGAACATCGCCGCCAAATTCCATGTACGGGTTTCGGATCTGATGAAATGGAACAACCTGCGTTCCTCCACCATCTATCCCAACCAGATACTGTATATCTATACCGACAACCGCCCCGTTCAAGGCAGTTCGAAACTGCAATTTCCCGCCGACCACGTAACGGGCAACACCGACAAAGGCAAGGTGAGCATGACCGTTACCAAGCCGCGCGATGACAAACCCGCCGTCAAGAGCCCCTCGCAGCTGCAGGAAACACGTACCTACACCCACACCGTGCGCAAGGGGGAAACGCTGTATTCCATCTCTCGCCGCTACCAGGGCTCGTCGGTAAACGCCATTATCCGCGACAACAAACTCAACAAGAAAGGCATCATTTATCCCGGGCAGACGCTTCGCATCGTCACCACGCAACATTAGGGCATGAAACCTATCAAGACATTCCTATTTCTGGCTTGCACCCTGATTATCGTGGCGGCGGTCTATCTGGGCGTATATAGGCCGAACCTGCACGAGGAGCACAAGCCCGTTCCGAACCAAGGGCAGACCGAAAGAATCATCGTTGCCAGACAACAGGCGGAAAAAGAAAAAGAGGAGAAAGAAGCCCAGGCCGTAACTTCCCTGATACAACGTTGGGAAAAGGACAGCATGATGCTTTTCTATAAACGGCTCTACCGTTTGGATACCGATATTTTTGAAGATGCCGAACTGCGGGACGTGCCTGTTTTTCCGTTTGAATACGACAGTACCGGCGCCGGAAAATATCTCTTGCAGGATTTTTTTGCCAAACTGCTTGCCCTGAGCAATCCGCTCCATGCCGAACAGATAGCCGACTGGTACGAAAAGCCCGATTTCTGGAACGAAGACCTGACGGCCAAGCGCACGGGCTTTGTGCGTGTGCTGCATTACGGCGGAAGCCTGATTGAAAACGACTATGTGAGCGGCACGCTGCGGCGTTTGATGCAGGAAGATTTCGGCGGCGCGGGCGTGGGGCTGCTGCCGCTTTTCCAGACCAACGCCAACTTTATTCCGGTTAAAAAAAGCGGCAAATGGCATATTTCCCAACCGAACAAGAAAATGCCGCGCGGAAATTTCGGTGTCTATGGGGCAGCCCTGACACCACCGCCTGTGAATGCCTTAGGGCAACGAACCAAAGACAAAGGCTCCATCCATATCGACATTCCCGAAAAACTCCGGACACAGAGGCTGTTTCTGGAAGGCATCTTTCATGATGAAGTTTCGGAAAAACAACTTTCGGTAACGGCAGGCAAGCAAAAGGCCGCCGCGCAGGTGGTGGAAGTGCCCGGACAGCAAGGCCGCACCTATGCCCTGCCCGCCGGCGCCAAGGAAACGGAACTGTCGCTCACCCTCTCTAAGAACGCCTGCCTTTACGCTCTGGCCCTCAACGACACGACCGGCATCTGTGTGGACAATATGTCGGTAAAAGGCTACGACGGCGCGGTTTTTTCGCCCAACAACCGCCGTTTCCTCATCAACCAGCTTACCTTGCTCAACACCGGCCTGGTGCTGTACCAGTTCGACGGCAGCCCCTTGGTAAAGAACAAAGACTATGGAAACTACCGCATCCTGCTGATGAAGGAACTCGCCTACCTGCGTATGCTCATGCCTCAAACGCCGGTTATCGTGATCGGCACGGCCTCTTCGGGCGACGTGAATCAGATTCTGGACATCCAGCGGGAATGTGCCTTTGCCAGCGGATGCGTGTTCTGGAATCTTGACCAGGCCTTGGGCGGAGACAACGCCCTGGCGCGCTGGGCGGAAGCGCAACCGGCTCTGGTTTCGCGCAACCTGAGCCATTTCACGCCCCGGGGCGCGGATTGGGTCGGCAAGCTCTTTTACCGTTCTTTCCTGCAAGAATACCGCCGTTTCCTGTTGCAGGAACGGAAACGCACCCTATTGCAACGCGCCCGCCAACTGCTGCCGGCAACCCAAAACCGTTTATCATGAACATCCTGAATTTACTGTCGGATTTCTTCTCGTTTTCGCCACAAAACGGTTTTCTGTTTACCGGAATCTCTTTCTGGATTTTTTTCTGCATCGTTTTAGGCGGACTGTCGCTCTGCTATAAGAACCGCCGGGCAAGAAACACCTTCCTTTTTCTGTGCAGCCTCTTTTTCTGCTACAAAACAGGCGGGCTGTTCGTGTTCGTGCTCCTGCTGTCGGTGTTCCTCAACCACGGCATCGGAAAAATCATCGGAAGAAGCTCCGACCGAGGAAGCCGCAACTGGCTGTTTATCGGAGTTCTGCTGAACCTCGGCATCCTTGTCTTGTTCAAATACAACGTGTTCTTCACCCAGTTGTGGAACGCCCTGTGGGGCAGCGGCCTGCCGGCCATCGACTACCTTTCCGACGGTTTCTCACTGGCGGAAACGGCCTCCGGACGGATTCTTCCCGCCGCCATCGAACGCCTGATGCCGCCGGTGGGTCTGTCTTTCGTTACGCTCCATGCCATCGGGTATCTGGCAGACCTCAAACGCGGACATACCCTGCCTTTCGCCAGTGTGGGGGATTTCGGGTTCTACCTGCTGTTCTTTCCGAGAATGTTTGCCGGCCCTATCGTGCGCACCGAGGAATTCATGGGGCAGATGCAGAGCCATTACATGCTCACGCGGCAGGAATTCTCAAGCGCGTTGAGCCTTATCCTGCTGGGCTTGGTAAAAGCGGCCTTGGTGGCGGGTTTCGTGGATGCCCACATCGTTTCTCCCGTTTTCGACAATCCCGATTTGTTTTCGGGCATCGAGAAATGGATGGCCCTTTACGGATTTTCCATTTGGATTTACTGCGCTTTTTCGGGATATACCGATATGGCGGCGGGGATTTCCGCCCTGTTGGGATTCCCTTTGCCCGACAACTTCCATTCGCCCTACAAGGCATCGAGCCTCACCGATTTCTGGCGGCGGTGGCACATCACGCTGCACGCCTGGTTCAAGGATTACGTATATGTTCCCTTGGGGGGAAACCGCCACGGGCAATTCCGCATGATACTCTCCCTAATGGCCACGATGCTCCTTGCCGGGCTCTGGTATGGAGCGGGACTGGGCTTCCTGCTTTGGGCGGCCCTGCATACGGCGGTGCTCGCTTTAGAAAAACTCTGCCGTTGGGATACCAAGGTGGAACAGCGCCGCGTGTCGCGTCTGGGTGGCTGGTTCTTTACGTTCAACCTGATCAGTTTCGCCTGGATTTTCTTCCGTTCGGGAACGCTGCAATCGGCGGCGGATTTCTTTTTCGGACTGTTCGACCCCACGGACTGGGGGCGCATCTCGGTTTTGAACTATGCTTACGGCATAGCTTTCTTCGTGATGCTGGCGGCTTTCCTTGTGCTGATCTTTGTACGCGAAAGGCGCAAGCAATCCTGGCTCCGTGCGTTTGAACGTCTGCCGCTCGTACTTAAATTCCTCTTGACCGCCCTTATAGCGACCTTGCTGACCCTTCTTGAATTCTAACGCAGAATCACAACGCTTCCCGACTGCACTTTCTTGAACGTCCTGCCGTTGGCGCGCGCCTTGAACTCCGCCATATAGAAATACGCTCCGTCGGGGCAGGCCTTGCCTTTGTTGTACATCTGCCCGTTCCACTCGAAATCCGGCCTGGAAGCCTTGAAGACCTCCACGCCCCAACGGTTCACAATCTTGATGTAGAATTCGGAAATATCCCGGTACCGGCGCGGACGGAGCACCTCGTTGACCCCGTCGCCGTTGGGGGTAAAGACATTCGGCAGGTCGAACACGAAACAATCCCAGTTCTCGGTGCATACCTCCCCGCTCGGCTCGCTGTACAGGCCGGCATCCGACGCACTTACCACCCGGTAGCACGAAAAGAGAGAACCGGGTTCGTTGTCGGTATATCCGTATTCCGGCACGGTGGCTATCAAATCCCATTCCTTTTGATCCGGTTCACGCCGATACACCTCGAAATAGTCGGCAGACAGGCGACAGTCTTCCAGATATCCGTCATCGGCTTCGTCGGGAGCAAAAGGATTGTAGGCGCTGTCGAAACTCCACACCAAGCGGTTGAAGAACGGGTCGCAATTGGACTGCACCAGAAAGGCATAGGGACGGCAAGGCTCGCCGGGGCGGGAAAGTTCGGTAACGGTATTGGAAAGATTGTGCGTGTAGCCGCTCAAACGATGGCTTCCGTAGGTGGCGATGGCATCCACACGGTAGGTGTATTCTCTTTCGGCTTCCAGATGGCGGTCGGAATAAGTGCTTTCCTGCGTGCTGCCTATCCGGACGAAATCCTGCAAGGTATCGTTGTAGCGATAGATGTCGTAGCGTTCCACACGCCAGGGAACATCGCAGATCCATTGCAATTCCACGCGTCGCGGCTTGCCCACCGAGGTAAGATAGACCGACGAGGCCCGACGGGAAGCGAACGGACCCGTTTCCACGCGGTAGAAATAGCGTATCTGTTCGGTATTCCGCCCCGAATCGATGTACCGCACACAGGAATCAAACGGAAACTCGCCCAGAAACAGCAGGCTGTCGGGAACATTCCCGCCGTAGAGACGGTAAGACAAACCCGCGCTGTCAAAGTCTTTGGGGCGAACCCAAGACACCTGCAACACGCCCTCAAGACGGTCGGTGTTCAGAACGCTTACCTGCGTGAGAAGCGGCGAAACATTGGGGATCTCCACACAAACCGGTTCCGACTCGCGGCTGCGGTCGCCGTCGGGAAAAACCGCCACTATCTTGTAGCAGTACTCCATGCCCTCCTGCACCTGATAGTCGGTATAGGCGGTATCCGATGCCGAAAAAGTGCCTATCAGGGTATATGCCGAATCGTAGATGCCCGTAAAACAGGTGTCGGGAACGGTTTCATCGCGCCAGAAATCGCGTCGGTACAGCTCGTATCCCGAAGCATGGGGGGAAAGGCTTTTGTTCCAAAGCAGTTCCACCCGGTCGAGGCTCGCCCTGGCATCGGCAAAACGCACTGGCGGCGCCACCACCCTGACCGAAACCGTGCGGATATCGCTCAGGTTGGGATCGCCGTTGTCTTGCGCCCGCAGGTAGAGCATATAGGGCTGCTTACGGGATTGGTCGAGGCTCGTTACCCAATAGAAATCATAGACCGCCGAATCGATGCCGTTATAAATCTCGTTCAGTCCCGCCCGTTTTCCTCCCGACAGTATCTCGCCGAAAGCCGAAAGCCGAAGACGGTTTCCGTCTTGGTCGCGCACGCGCACGGGCAGATGCAGGTCGGTTCCGGCCATCACGCAATAGGTTTCCTCCGCTTCGATATAGGGAGGATTGTTGTCGCAGGTGCGCACCAGAATCTGCATATCGCGCGTAACATGGCCCAATTTGATGCCGTTGCGCCATTCCTCCATCAGAATCGCCACATTGTACTCGCCCTGCGCCATGGGGCTCTGCCATACCAGCGTTCCCACCTGAGGATGGATATAGAAAGTGTCGTTGGCCACCGGATAGGAATAACCCGGCACATCCTCACCGTTCATGGTGCGGCAGGGAATCAGGCGGTAGGAAAGGCTGTCGCCGTCGGGGTCGTAAGCCCCCGGATTGTGCGTGAAACGCTTGCCCAGACAGGCGTTGTCATCTACCGGACGGTGCGTGGTTACCAGCGTGCTGTTGCCGCTACCCAGCCAAGGGCTGATGATGATGGAAGTGGAGACGTACATATAAGTGAGCACGCTGTTGGGAACGTTTATCACGCCCGAATTGCGGTTGGGATCTTCCATATAGAGCGTATAGACTCCGGGACCCGAATAGGTGTGCTCCGCCTCGTAGCGGTTCATCTGGGTCTCGTTGCCCAGAAACTGGCTACTGGTGCGCGAGACCACCTCGATGGAACCGTCGCCCCAGGCCAGCTCTATTTCGGGACGGTCAACCGGACTGCCGGTAAAGGTATAGGTAAGCAATACGGCACGGTATGTGTATCCCGAAACGTGCCTTACCGTAAGTTCGGCGGCCTTCTGGTGCGTGGCCAGGCCGAACAGGGGCAGACACGAAAGGAAAAAGACAAGGAAAAGCCTATCGGTTAATCGGCGCTTCATAGGGGCTAAGTTACGCAATATTGCTCTTTTGCCTAAATTTGCAATATAAAAAAAGATTCAACACCGACAGAATGAGCAAACTCTCCGGATTCAACATCTTCAAACACTGGCCGCCTTTTGTACGCGCTTACCGTCAGAACGCCGCGGGCATGGACATCACGCCGACACAAAAAAACTACCTGAAATGGGGCACCATCATACCGGTTGCCATCGTTACCGTTGTTTGGATCATCTTCAGCCTTCCCTATTTCCGGCATCAGGCGGAAGTTAGCTTCTTTGCCTATACCGGCGATTTCGTGCGCCCCTTCTTCGACAACACGAACGGGCTTCATATCAGTGAATTCCTATGGCGTTTCGTGGCGCAGTTCTACCTCAACACGCCTTTGACCGTGCTGGTGGTGGCCTTTATGGTGACGGGCTTCTGTCTTACCTCCTGGAAAACCGCCGGGCCTTACACGCCTTTCCTGCTGCCGCTCTTTTTCCTGATGTTCCCCTCCCCCGACCCGACCCATGCCAGCATTGCCGTGAGCCTTTGGCTGGTGATGCTCTTTCTGGGGCTTTATTTCGTTATGTTCAGAATGGCGGCCAAGCACCACGGCGCGTGGGGGCCGCTGATCGCGATGCATCTTTTCTCCGCCGTGCTGTCGGTGGCGCTCTATTACCTTACCGGACATTGGGCGTTGATGTTCTCGATTGCCGTTGTGTGCGCCAACCTCATAGGCGTTCCCATGGCACTCTCGGCCAAGGAAAAACGTTTGCTGAAGATACGTCTGTGGGATTCGGGCATCTCGGTGGCCATTGCCCTCTGTTCCGGCCTGTTTTTCTGGAAAGCCTCGTCTTATCCGGGTTTCAGCGCGCCCTGGTATGTGTGGGTGGCCTTGGTGGTCTTCGCCTTGGCCTGTCTGCCCGGCATCGTGCTGCAAGCCTACAACAACCAAAAGACTTTTCTTTACGAGACCGCGCGCATGCAGGGCAAGATCCAGGACGGGAAGCCGGCTTTGGCATCGCCCTATCATATTCTGCTTACATTGATCGCCACGGGCGTTACCTGTGTGCTGGTATTCGTCTGCGCGCACAGCCCTTTGCTGCAGACCATCACGAAAGTGGAGAATGCCGTAATCAAGGGCGATTACGCGAAAAGCCTGCGGCTGTGCGACCGCTATTTCCAGAAATTCGGGGTCCTCAAAAAACATCCTTCCGAAAAAGTGCTGGAAGGCCGTTACCGGCTGGCCTCCTACCTGCGGTTGAGCCTTTTGACGGAGGGGGAACTCAACAACCGTTTCCTCGATTATTCGAACCTGCATGAAATGGGGCTGATGTATCCCGCGCCCCTGCCGTTTATCGGCGGTTATGATTATTCCTATATCCAGGTTTACGACAAATTAGGGCTTTGGGCTCCCGCCGTGCCGCAAATCCGCTCGAACATGGAACTGTTCGGCATCCAGAACCGTTTTATCGAACCTTTGATCCGTGCCCAGATAGGCACGGCGCAGGTCCGTCTGATGCAGACCACGTTCTATTACGCCAAGAAATCGCTCTACACACGCCCGTTTTATCGGGCCGCGCGCGACACCGTCCAGACGATGCTCACCCAAGGCATCGACGGCAGCCGACCCGCTTCCTTACAGGATTCCTGCCTGCACCAAGGCGGATATTTCATCGACCAATGGGTGGCGAGCGAAGTGGAATACCGGCTTTCGCAAGGCGATTCGGTCTTTTCGGCGCCGATGGTGGATTATTACGCTTTCCTGAACCTGATGGATAAACGTCTGGATAGGATCGGGCTTCTGCTGCGCCTCTACCGTCTGGCGGAAGTGAAGACCTTGCCGCGCTATATGCAGGAAGCCGTCTGCCTGCAGGCGGGTTTTCCGCAAAAGACCTCCCCACAACAACTGCTGGAGAACCGATACCAAGGCTACCGCATCTCTACGGGCGCGGCCGCCGACGTGCAGAGTGTCGTGTCGGCCCTCGACCAACTCAGGCAACGCCGCATTTCTTTTGAAGAAGTTACCCGAAAATACAACTCCACCTATACCTACCACTATCTGTTCGGCGTTATCCAGTAACAGACAAAGAAAACACATCATGCTCAAAAAAGCCCTCTTGGGCGCGGCAATGCTCCTGACCCTCGCCACCGCTTGCTCGCCCCTGCGCACCAAACCACAAGGCCCCGTTGTGCCAACGGGCGTTTCCGCTCCCATCTTTCCCCACTATGCCGACACCTTGGTGCTTCCGCCCAATATCGCGCCCTTGGATTTCAGGATCCGGCCCGATTCGTTTTCAAGCGGTCCATACCTGATAAGGCTTTATGTACAATCGCCCTCGGGAGAGCTACTCGATTCTTCGAGGCAGGAAACCAAGCGTTTCGTGCGTTTCGGCATCTCCCTTTGGCACGAATTTCTGCAAAAGGCGGCATCGTGCGAAGGAAGCCTGCTGATAGACATCTCTGCCCGTGGCGAAAACAGCCTGCTGCAATACCAACGCAAGACATGGCGCGTGGCTTCCGACAGCATCGACTCGTATCTGGTATATCGCCTGAGCGCGCACGACGAGAACCCCTGCCGGCAACTGCAGGTTTATGAACGCACGCTTTCGGATTTCTCGAAAAGGCTTCTGATGGACAACCGCTTTACCGGCGGCAACTGCATGAACTGCCACACCAACAGCGGCAACAACGCCCAAAAGATGCTGGTTCATCTGCGCGGCCCGTATGCGGGAACCTTGCTTTTCAACGGAAAGGAATCCCTCAAGATCGCCATTCCGGAGGGCTATCCCGACCTGCGCCTGGCCTATCCGTCTTACAGCCGCGACGGCAAATACATCGCTTTCGCCAGCACGCGAATCCATGTTTCTTCTTACGCGAACGCTTACCGTACCCAAGACCTGATTGCCGATACCCTGGGCAAGATCCTCATTTACGATGTGGCGGCCAACCGCTTGTTTTCCTGCCCCGAACTGATGGATGAACGCTATGAGTATTCGTTTCCTGCCTGGAGTGCGGACGGCGGCAAGCTGTATTTCCTCCGCACGGAGAAACTGAACCGGGTGGAGGATTTTCAATACGGCCTGTATGCTATCGGTTTCGACCCTCGGCACGGCACGTTCGGCCAAGTCAAACCGGTCTGTGATTTAAGGGAACAAGGCCTGAACCAAAGTTTTTCCATGCCCCAGGCCAGCCCCGACGGCCGCTATATCCTGGCTTCCACGCTTCTGCTGGGTTCCTTCCCCTCACAGAACCAAGGCGATCTGCATCTGATTGACCTTTGGACAGGAAACGACCGCCCGGCCTATGAACTGAACAGCCCCGACGGAGAAAAATACCACAGCTGGAGCAGCAACGGGCGTTGGGTGGTGTTCGGCAGCAAGCGCATCAACGGAGGAACCGCCCATATCTACATAGCTTACTTTGACCGAAGGGGGCGTTTTTCCACCCCGTTTGTACTGCCGCAGGAAGAAGACAACTTTTACTTGAAGAACACCCGTTCTTTCCTGTTTCCGACCCTAAGCCGGAACATGGCGCCGTTCAATCTCGAACTGTGGGAATCGGCGGTAAAGCAACCTGCCGTAGCGCCAGATATGCGTTACTTCGAAAATTACTATCGTCCGGGAGCGTTCACGCCCGAATCGGGACATTAAAGAAAAACTACCGCACACGGGCGCGGGGCGCGAAAGCGGCGGAGAAATCTTCCCAGGAAGTGGTCTTATAGGCTTCTTCCGCCACAAAATGCAACAGAACCTCGAACTGTTTGGCATCCATATAACCGGGAACCACCGTAATCTGCTGGCCTGTCTCGTCTAAGAAAGTGCAGGAAGGATAAGACATCTTGCCCTGCAGGAGCTGAATCGCCAAATCGTGGGAACCGCGTTTGCCCGAAGCCGCCGACTGGTTCACGAATGCGTTGTTGTTGATATAGACCGTGTCGGTGCGTTCGGCATTAAGTTTTACGGTAATGAACGCGCTATCCATGTAGCGCACGATTTCGGGATTCGCGAAAGTGGTGGCATCCAAGCGTTTGCACCATCCGCACCAATCGGTATAGACATCAATGAACACCTTTTTGAGCGGCATCCTCATCTGCGCGCGGACACCGTTTTCCACCAACGATTCTTCAAAAGAACGCCACCGGAGGCATTGCGAAAAGGCCTGGGAGGAAAAAGCCACCCCCAGCAAGAGCGTCCAAAACAAGCATATCTTTTTCATAGGCGCGAAAGTACACAAAAAGATGTAACTTTACATCTTTATTTAGCCATTTATCCGAAAATGACCTTTTCTGACTTTAATTTGCGGCAGGAAATCCTTTCCGCCATCGAGAGCCTGGGATTCGTACAGCCTATGCCCGTGCAGGAAAAAGTGTTGCCCGTGCTTCTTTCAACCGACACCGACATGGTGGCATTGGCACAGACCGGAACGGGAAAAACGGCGGCTTTCGGCTTGCCTTTGTTGCAAAAATGCAATCCCGACAAACCGGGCGTGGAGGCCTTGGTGCTCAGCCCGACCCGGGAACTGTGCATGCAGATTGCCAAAGATCTCAAGAACTTTGCCCAAAACATAAAGAACCTGCGTATCTGCGCCGTTTACGGCGGGGCCAGCATCGAACGCCAACTGGATGAAATAGCCCGGGGCGTAAAGATCGTTGTGGCCACGCCCGGCCGTATGCTCGACATCATCCACCGTGGAAAGATAGACTTCGGCGGCTTGCAGACCGTAGTGTTCGATGAAGCCGATGAAATGCTCAACATGGGCTTCCGCGATGAACTGGACGGCATTCTCGAGAACACGCCCGAAGACAAGCATACCTGGCTGTTCTCCGCCACCATGCCCAAAGAAATACGCACGCTGGCCAACCGTTACATGCACGACCCGCAGGAAATCGTGATCGGCACGCGCAACGAGGGTTCGGCCAACGTAACGCACCACTACTACATGGTGAACTCGCGCCAACGCTATCTCGCCTTGAAGCGCATCATCGATTTCTACCCCGAAATCTACTCCATTATCTTTTGCCGCACGCGCCGCGAAACGCAGGAAGTGGCCGAACAGCTTATCAAAGACGGTTACAATGCCGACGCCTTGCACGGCGACTTGTCTCAGGCACAGCGCGACAACGCCATGAGCCGTTTCCGCCTCAAGAACCTGCAACTGCTGGTGGCCACCGACGTAGCGGCGCGGGGTTTGGACGTTACCAACCTGACCCACGTGCTCAACTACAACCTGCCGGACGAAACCGAACAATACGTGCACCGCAGCGGACGTACAGGCAGGGCCTCGGCCACCGGCATCTCCATTGCCATCATCACGCCGCGCGAGAAAGGCCGACTCAAGGAAATACAGAAGGTACTCAAAAAGGATTTCGTACTGCAACCCATTCCGCAGGGCGAGGAAATCTGCGAGAAACAACTGCTCTACCAGATTAACCGCATGATGCAGCTGGATATGGGAGACGGCGCGGGACCTATCGAGAACTACCTGCCGGGCATCTATGAGAAATTGCAGGACCTGAGCAAGGAAGAAATCATCAAACGCTTTGTATGGCGCGAGTTCAACCGTTTCTCGGAATACTACGCCAACGCGCCCGTGGTGGAAGACCTGAGCAATCCCGAAGGCAAGGGCAAGCAAGTCCGGGGCGACTCCAAACGCGGACAGAAAGGCGTGGCGGAAGGGCTCACGCGCATTTTCGTGAACCTCGGCCACATGGATGGGCTCAAACCTCAGAACATGCTGGGCATCATCAACGACAGCATCGGCACCAAGGAAGCCCAGATTGGCCGCATCGAGATATACAAGACCTGTTCTTTCGTGGAAGTGGACAAACGTTTCTGCAACGATATTCTGGATGGCCTGAACCACACCGTATGGGGCGACCGCAAACTGTTTGCCGAACCTGCCACGGGCAAGGACGAAAAGCCTTCGGAGGCGAAACGCAGCCGCCGGGAATCCAAGGAAGAAAGGACCTACGAGGAACGGAAGCCGCGTTCCTCCCGCCGCAGCCGGAACGAAGGCGGTTTGGAGGACAAGAAATCCGAATGGAAGGTAAAGCGGTCGGGCTGGCAGAATATGGTGGATCCCGATGCCGAAGATTACAGGAAGGAAAGCCACGGAAAGAAGAAAAGGGGTTACGATTTCTCGGCTTTCGACCGATCGGTGTTCGAAGAGGCACCCGCAAAGAAACGCAGCAACAGTGCGGCCGGACGGAGGGCGCGCAAAGCCATTGAAACGGCACGCGATACCAAACCGGGCAAACGCAGGAAAAAATAAAAATCACAACCATGGCAACAAGACGTTTTGAAATTTTGGAAAAAGAAACACTCGCGCCTGAAATCATCAGCATGCAAGTGTATGCGCCGCGTTTGGCGGAATCGGCCAAGCCGGGGCAGTTTCTCATCGTGATTCCCGACGAACAGGGCGAACGCATACCGCTTACCGTTTGCGATTACGACAGGCAGCGCGGCACCATCCGCATCGTTTTCCAGATGCTGGGGGCATCCACCAAGAAATTGGGAACTTTCAAGGTGGGCGAATGTTTTCAGGATGTGGTGGGACCGCTCGGCAGGCCTTCGGATTTTATCGAAGAAGACCTGGCGGAAGTGAAGAAACGCAATATCCTCTTTGTGGCCGGTGGTTTCGCCGCCGCTCCCGTGTATCCGCAGGTTAAATGGATGCACGAAAACGGCGTGGCCTGCGATGTGATCTTGGGCGCGCGGTCGGCCAACCTTTTCGTGTTGGAGAAGGAAATGCGCGCGGTGGGCAAGGATGTGTTCCTGTGCACCGACGACGGCACCGCCGGTTTCCATGGCCGTGTAACAGACCTTATCAAAGACCTTATCGACAACCAGGGCAAGAAATACGATCAGGTAATCTGCATCGGGCCTATGATCATGATGAAGTTCGTTTCTCTGCTCACCAAAGAATACAACATTCCTACGGTGGTGAGCCTCAACACGCTGATGGTGGACGGCACGGGCATGTGCGGTGCCTGCCGTGTAACGGTGGGGGGCAAGACCCGGTTCGCCTGCGTGGACGGGCCTGAATTCGACGCCCACCAGGTGGATTTCGACGAAGCCATGCGCCGTCAGGGAATGTACCGCCAGCACGAGATAGCCAAGAATACCGAAGACCACCATTGCAATCTGGCCGCCGCCGTGGAAGAATCGGCCGCCTTGCGCGAATGTGAGGGCGGAACCTGCGAATTCGACAAGAAAAAACGGGTTCCCGTAAAGGAACAGGACCCTGTTGAACGCAGCCGCAACTTCAAGGAAGTATGCTTAGGCTACAATATGGAAGAAGCCGTGCTGGAGGCCTCCCGCTGCCTGCAATGCAAGAAGCCCACGTGTATGGAAGCCTGCCCGGTTTCCATCAAGATTCCGCAGTTCATTTTCCAGATAACGCAACGCGATTTTGAAGAAGCCGCCCGCGTTATCGCCATCGACTCGGCTCTGCCGGCGGTGTGCGGCCGCGTCTGTCCGCAGGAATCGCAATGCGAGGGTTCTTGCGTGATGGGCAAGAAATTTGAACCGGTGGCTATCGGCAAGCTGGAACGTTTCGTGGCCGACTACACCCGTGCCAACGGGGGCGCGAAGGTGGAGAGACCGGCTTCCAACGGCAAGAAAGTGGCGGTGGTAGGCAGTGGCCCGGCGGGTCTTACCTGCGCGGGCGACCTGGCGAAGAAAGGTTATTCGGTAACCGTTTTCGAAGCCTTGCACAAGGCCGGCGGCGTGTTGGTATATGGCATTCCCGAATTCCGTCTGCCCAAGGCCATCGTGGCGCACGAAATCGAAAACCTCAAGAAATTAGGCGTTGAATTCGAAACAGACGTGATTATCGGCAAGACCGATACCGTGAACCACCTGATGGATGTTGAGAAATACGATGCGGTGTTTATCGGTTCGGGCGCGGGTCTGCCCCGTTTCATGAACATTCCGGGCGAAAACCTCAACGGGGTGGTTTCCGCCAACGAGTTGCTTACGCGCTCCAACCTGATGAAGGCTTATCGGGATGATTACGCCACGCCGGTGTTCATCGGCAAGAAAGTGGCGGTGGTAGGAGGTGGAAATGTGGCGATGGATGCCGCCCGTACCGCCAAACGTCTCGGTTCCGACGTGTATATCATTTACCGCCGTACCGAAAACGAAATGCCGGCGCGCAAGGAAGAAGTTCACCACGCGCACGAAGAAGGCATCCACTTTATGGAACTGACCAATCCCGTGGAAATCCTGGGCGATGACAAGGGCTGGGTGCGGGCCATCAAGTGCATCCACATGGAACTGGGCGAACCGGATGCTTCGGGTCGCCGCAGCCCGGTGGAAATGCCCGGTTCGGAATTCGAAGTGGAGGTGGATGAAGTGATCATGTCGCTCGGCACGGTTGCCAACCCGATGCTGGCGCACTCGATACAGGGCTTGGAAACCAGCCGCAAGGGCTGTATCGTGGCCGATGAGAACGGCGCCACTTCCCGCTCCGGCGTATTCGCCGCCGGCGACGTGGTAAGCGGCGCGGCCACCGTAATCCTGGCCATGGGCGCCGCCCGCAAGGCCGCCGCCTCTATCGATGCTTATGTGATGGGGAAATAAC
>CAYVJX010000027.1:0-15678 GCA_964451895.1 uncultured Bacteroidaceae bacterium
ATGCGATTCGGTTTATATCGAACGCCATGTGCAAGACCTTGTTCGATTTGCCGGTGACCTTGCGGCAGGACAGGCGGTTCAGCTATCTGTACGCGCCCGATTTAGCGCCGATTTTGGCCTGGTTCATCGAGAACAAACCCAAATACCGAGCCTACAACATCACTCCCGATGAGGTTCCTTCGCTGTTGGGATTGGCCGAAAAAGTGGTGGCGATGTCGGGAAAGGACTTGCCGATACAGGTGGGCAGCAAGGGCGAGGGATTGCCTTATACGGGCAGCAACGCGCGTCTTCGGGCGGAAATGGGCGGTGGATTGCGGTTCACGCCGATGGAAGAAGCCATGGAACAACTGTATGCATGGTATGTTTCCGTAAAAGATACATTGAACAGGGATTGCTTATTACACGACAAATGAGAGCGAGCGATTATATCTTCAAGCGGCTGAAAGAAGTCTATGACGTAGAACGCGTGTTTCTGATTACCGGCGGCGGGGCCATGCACCTGAACGATGCCGTGTATCAGAGCGGCTTAGCCTATACGTGTTGTCATCATGAACAGGCGTGCGCCATCGCGGCCGAAGGTTATGTGCGGGCGGGCAAACGCTTGGGTGTGGTCAACATTACCACGGGGCCAGGCGGTCTGAACACGCTGACGGGCGTTATGGGGCAGTGGACGGATTCGGTGCCCGTGCTGTATATATCAGGGCAGGTCAAGCAAGCCACCACGATAGCCGCTTGTCCGGAATTGTCTCTCCGTCAGTTGGGCGACCAGGAAGTGGATATTATTTCGGTGGTAAAACCCTTGGTCAAGTACGCGGCGCAAATCCGCAGGGTGGAAGACGTGCGGCGGATATTGGACGAGGCGGTGCATACCGCCCTGTCAGGCCGTCCCGGCCCGGTATGGATAGACGTGCCGATGGATATTCAGGGCGCATTGGTGGATGGAACGGCTTTGGATGCGGAAAAGGTTGAGATGGAAGAATTTTCCGGTAAAAAGCCGGATGCTTTGCAGATGCAGCAACTTTTTGAGTTGTTGGATGTTTGTGAACGCCCCGTGTTGATAGCTGGAAACGGTATCCGCATCAGTGGTTCGCAAGAAAAAATGTATGCGTTTCTGCAAAAGATGCCGATGCCGGCCTTAGGCACTTTCAATGGCATGGATATGCTGTATGAGGAATATCCTTGTTTTGTTGGACGTATCGGCACATTGGGGAGCAGAAGCGGTAATTTCGCTTTGCAAAATGCGGATTTGGTCTTGAGTGTGGGATCGCGCAACAATATCCGCCAGACAAGTTATAATTATGAGTTTTTTGCACGGGGGGGCAAATTGGTCTGTGTGGACGTGGATAAGGCGGAAATGCAGAAACCCACGGTTCAACCGCATCTTGACATAGAAGCTGATGCAGCTGCGTTTTTCGAGGCCCTGTCAGCCTATAAGCCCCGTAAGGATTATAAAGAATGGCTTTCCTGGGCATTGGAGAGAAAAGCGAAATATCCGGTCGTATTGCCTGAATTCGCCAAGCTGGGTGCGGTGAATCCCTATTATTTCGTAGATGCGCTCAGTCGAGCCTTGCCCCAAGATGCCGTGGTGGCGACAGCCAATGGAAGCGCCTGCGTGATTGGCTTCCAGGCCGCCAAAGTGAAACAGGGACAGCGTTGGTTCTGGAACTCGGGATGCGCGGCCATGGGCTATGACTTGCCCGCGGCCATCGGCGCGGCCTTGGCGACGCCGGAGAAAACGCACGTCTGTCTGAGTGGTGAAGGCAGTCTGATGATGAATATACAGGAATTGAGTACGGTCATCTCCAACAAGATCAATCTGAAATTGGTGATACTCAACAATGGCGGCTATATCTCGATTCGTCAGACCCAAAACAATTTCTTTTCGGGGCGGCATATCGGTATCGATGCCGATTCGGGTGTCGTGTTCCCCGATTTCATGAAACTGGCGGAAGCGTTCGGTTTCGTTTCGATGCGGATTGAACGCAACGAAGAGGTGGAAGACCGATTGCGGGCGATGTGCGCGATGGATAAGCCGGTGATATGCGAGGTCATGTTGCCGCACGATTATATCTTTCAACCCAAAACTTCGTCGGAGCGCAAGCCGGACGGCAAGATGGTGTCGAAACCGCTCGAAGACCTCTATCCGTTCTTGCCCCGTGAAGAGTTTTTACAAAACATGATTATTGACCCTATAAAAGAATAGCACTATGAATACATTGGAACAGAGAATGGTGGACCAGCTTAAAGACCTTAAGGAAAACCACTATGTGGTAGGGGTTAAAGCGGAGTTCGAGGCGGAAGGCACGCGTATGGAAGAAGCTTTGCGCTTGAAAGAAGTGGTGACCAAGGCGGGTTTGGACTTGACGATTAAAATAGGAGGATGCGAAGCCATTCGTGATATGTACGACGCCCGTTCCATCGGGGTTACCCGTATCGTGGCGCCGATGATAGAAACGCCGTATGCCCTCAAGAAATATTTGGCCGCCACCCATATGGTTTATCCGCAGGATGAATGGAAGGGCGTGGATTTCCTCATCAATGTGGAAACCTATACGGGTTACAAGAATTTCGACGAAATGATGCGGGTGCCCGGTGTGGAGCAACTGACCGGTATCGTTTTGGGACGTGTGGATATGACTGGGTCGATGGGACTGACGCGGGAAGACATCAATTCGGAACCCGTTTTCGATGTGGCGAAAGACTTGTTCCTGAAAGCCAAGCAACACGGCAAGGAATGCGTGATAGGCGGCGGAGTTTCGGCGGCGTCCATCGACTTCTTCAACCGTTTGCCGAAAGGAACGTTAGACCGTTATGAAACCCGTAAGGTGCTTTTCCAACTGCCGGGGGCGGTGTCCGAAGGCGCCGACAAGGGGATTCTCAAGGCGGTCGGTTTTGAATTGATGTGGCTCAAGAACAAACGGGAATTCTATAAGATGATATACGAGGAAGATTCCCAGCGTATCGCCATGCTTCAATCTCGTTACGATAAACTGATAGAAGCCGCTGGCGGAAAATATCAATAAAAAGTGGCGGTATGCGACAGGAACGGAAAGATGCCTTGTATCGGATCCATCATTTTTTCTTCGATTTGGACGGCACGCTGGCCGATTCCAAGGCGGATGTTTTGGGCAGTATCGCGCAGGCCTACGAAAGTCTCGGCTGGGCCTACGATGCGTCCAAACTGCGCATAGGCCCGCTGTTGCCGGACATCATCGCCACGATTTCCCCGCAGTTGGATGCGGCGCAGCGGCAGACCGTGGCGCAGACGTTCCGCGCGTTCTATGCCGCCGGAAAATATCGCCGGACCGTGCTGTTTCCCGGCGTGATGGATTTTTTGGAGAAGCTCCGCAAGCAGGGGAAAACACTGTATGTGGCCACGAACAAACCCAAGAAGCCTACGCTTGAGGTATTGCAGACTTTGGGTATCAGAGACCTTTTTTTCTTTATCGGAACACCCGATTTCGAGGGAGAGCATCTTACCAAACCCGAGGTTCTTAAAACCATGGTGCGGATGTTCGACATCGACCCTGCGCAAGCCGTTATGGTGGGAGATACTTTGCCCGACATCGAGGCCGGCCGTTATGCCGGCATGAAGACCATGGCGTTTACGGGTGGCTACGGTGGAGAGGATTTCGGGGTGGAAAGCGGTGCGGATTTCATCATCCATACATATGAAGAATTGCTTTAACCATAGGTTCACACAAACATGAAAAAGAAAATCTCCATCATCACGGCCTGTTATAACGAGGAAGAGAATGTGGCCATTCTTTGCGAAAGGATTCGTAAGGTGATGCAGACTTTGCCGCAATACGACTATGAACATATCTTTATCGACAATGCGTCCAAAGACCGCACGGTTGAACTCATCCGCAAGGAAATTGCGGCAGACCTTCATATCCGTTGCATCGTCAATGCGCGGAATTTCGGCCATATCCGATCGCCTTTTCACGGAATCAGGCAATGTTACGGCGATGCGGTGATTGCCATGAGTTCCGATTTGCAGGATCCCCCCGAAAAGATACCCGAACTGATTGCCCGTTGGGAAGAAGGGCATAAGGTGGTGATTGCCGTAAAGAACCAAAGCAAGGAGAACCGCCTGATGTTTGCTGTCCGCAAGTTGTTCTACAACCTGATAGCCAAGATGTCGGAAGTGGAGCAGGTAAAGAATTTTACCGGTTTCGGGCTGTACGACAAAAAGTTTGTGGATGTGTTGCGTGAGATAGACGATCCTTATCCGTATTTCCGCGGCCTTGTTTCCGAACTCGGTTTTGATATAGCCACGGTGAATTTCGTGCAACCCCGCCGTGAGCACGGACGCACCAAAAACAATTTCTATACACTCTACGATATGGCGATGCTGGGCTTTGTGAACTATTCCAAGGTTCCTTTGCGCTTGGCGTGCTTTCTAGGTTTCGGTGTGGCGATACTGAGTGTTTTGGTGGCTTTGTTCTATCTTGTATATAAACTTATTTTCTGGCAGTCATTTTCTGCCGGACAGGCTCCTTTGGTCATCGGCCTGTTTTTCTTCTCCGCCGTGCAGCTTATCTTTATCGGTATCGTGGGCGAATACGTGGGAGCCGTACACACACAGGTGCGTAAGCGTCCGCTGGTCATCGAGAAGGAACGGATTAATTTCGAGGATTCCGGCAGACAAGAAACAGAAGACAAAGAATAACAGATAATATCCGATTAAAAATTAAGAGAGATAAATACGATGAAAGCAAGATTTTTGAGCGTGTTGGCAGGCTTGTTCCTTTCGGGAAGCCTTTGGGCGCAGGTAACGGAAATCACTCCTAAAGCCTACACGGTTTTGTCAGTCAACAGTCAGACGGCGGGTAATCTGCTGCAGAAAGCCTTTGACGGTGATACCAATACTTGGTGGGCGGTCAATACCGCACAGGTTGCGCCGCTTCCGGCTATCGTGGTGTTGGAACTGGATACCGTGCATCGGGTGTGCGGCATCCGCTATCTCTGCAATCCGAACAACAGCAGCGACAAATTGCAGGACTACACCGTCTATGTGTCGAACGACACCGCCGATTGGGGTCAGGCACAGGCATCGGGCAGTATTTTTTGGGACAGTGCTTCAGACGTGTCCGTCAAGGATTTGGCTTTCGGTGCGGTATCGGGGCGTTTCGTGAAGATTGTGTATCTGGATAACACCAACACGTGGAACCGTGCGATACAGACCGCCGAGTTGCGGGTTTTGGAAGATACGGCAGCCAAGACCTTGCTTAAAAACCAGTGGCTGAATATCGATTCGTTGCCGGCAGTGGTTTCCTCTTTGGATACCGTGCCCCTCAAGGCTACGGCTTCCTCGCTTCTGCCTGTAAACTTTTCTTTGATTTCGGGACCTGCCCGTCTGTTGGAACAGGATGGAGGTTTCCTTTTGGTCTTGGATGGCCAGGAAGAACAAGTGGTGCTGGAAGCCGTGCAGGCAGGAAATGATGAATTTTATCCTGTTCGTCACCGGTTCGGCGTACAGGTGGAGAATCCTATGCTGTATGGCGTGCAGCTTTATACGCCCGTGGTGGAATCCGAGATTATCGCCATGCCTTCCGATACCCTCGTCTATCCGCTCTGGGCAAGGGCTGAAATCGGTTCGGTCTTCAACCATATCACCGCCATGCGCATCGAAGTGGAAGGTGAAGACGTGGTTTCGCACTGGAACGAAAAGAACAATACCGTCCGCGCCGATTTCACCCCGGGGCATTACGGCGAGTTTACGGTTCGTTTCCATGCCTCGGCGAGCAACGGCAGTGATACGTCCTTTACGCGGAAAATCACGGTGGATAGCGTTACCGAATCGAGAACGGTACGTGCCTTTGAGCATATGTTGATCAATTTTCCCGATCCGGGGCGTACCAACGGCGGCGTTTTCGTATTTCCGCAACATGTGGGCAGTTACCAGCGGATTGTCGCCAAATTGGATATGCAATGCCCGCAGATAGATGGCGGTTGCGACGATTGGGACCGGGTGGCCTGGGTCGAAATGCAGACGCCCGACGGCCAATGGCGTGAGATTATCCGTTATACGACCGCATACGGTGTGCCTTGCAAACACGAATTGGATGTAACTGATTTCTCGTCTTGGCTGCAAGGCGAAGTGCCCATGCGGATGTTTATCGACACATGGGGCTCCGGCGGCTACGACATCACGCTCGACTTTGAGTTTGTAAAGGGCTTGCCGCAATACCTGTACAGTGGCATCGTCCCTCTTTGGAACGGTAATTTCCCGTTCGGCGATCCGGCCAACCTGCAACCGATGGATACCTTGCATGTGGAAACGCCTGCCGGTGCGGCGGCGCTGAATCTCAAGGTGGTTACCACCGGGCATGGCTGGGGAGAAAACAATACCTTCAATGCCGCCGAGTTTTATGAAGCCAAGCATACCCTTTGGGCAAACCAGACATCTTTTGCCCATTCGCCTTGGATGAAATGCAATCCCAATCCCGATGGTTGTACCGGACAGCGTGGTACATGGAAATACAACCGGGCAGGTTGGTGTCCGGGGGCGATTGCGCCGGGGTACAATTACAATCTGGCCGAACAGATAGGCAGCAAGGAATTGGAAATGCGGTTTATCTTTCAAGAATCGTACATGGACAAATGTCATCCGCACAATCCAAATTGCAAGACCGGCACAACCTGTGTTGATTGTATGGATACCTACAATCCTCAGTATTATATCGCTTCGTATCTGATCGCATATTACAACCAAATGTACGATTCCCTGCCGGAAGTGGCCAACGAACAGGTGGCCTCGCGTGAAGAACTGAATTTTTCGGTCTATCCCAATCCGGCATCCGACCGCTTTTTCGTTCAGACCTATGGCGAAACGGGGCGCGGCAGCGTGCAGCTGTTCGATATGAACGGCGCGGTTTTGCGGAGCACCGTGTTCGACAATGCCGAACAACTCAACGGAATGGCATTCGATGTGCACGAACTGCCGGCAGGTTTTTATGTGCTGCGCATACAGACCTTGCATAAGAACGGGGTTCAAAAGATAATCGTACGCTGATGACAGCCCAGAATTTCCCCCAACCGATGCTCAGTCTGGTGGTGGCGATAGCCTCCAACCGGGCGATAGGCAAGAACAACGATCTGTTGTGGCATCTGTCGGACGACCTGAAGTATTTCAAGGCCTTGACCACCGGGCATACTATCTTGATGGGGCGTAAGACTTACGAATCTTTTCCGCGCCGTCCGCTGCCCAACCGTTTTCATATCGTGTTGAGCCGGCAGGTTCGCTACGAAGAAGAAAACGTAAAGACGGTGCGCACCGTGGAAGAAGCCCTGGCCGCCTTGCCGGCCGGCGAGGAATCTTTCGTGATAGGCGGCGGGCAGATATTCCGGATGTTTCTGCCTTATTGCCGAAAAGCCTATATCACCGAAGTGCGCCAGGCGTTCGAGGCCGATACGTTCTTTCCGGAACTGGATGCCTCGGAATGGGTGCTGGAAAGCGCCAAGCCGTGGCAGAAAGACCCGGCGTCGGGTCTGGAGTTCCGCTATGCGGTGTATGTAAGGACATCGCCTGAGGCATAGAACCTTCAATTCTTAAAAGATGGAAGAAAGAACCTTATATCCGCTCAAGTTTATCCCGATATTCAAGTCCAAGGTATGGGGCGGGAACGCCATAAAGGAAGTGTTGGGCCTGGATTTCGGCAAGATGCCCAATTGCGGCGAAGCCTGGATGCTTTCGGGATTGGAGGGTGAAGAATCGGTGGTCGCCAACGGTTTTCTGGAAGGCAATACCCTGGTGGATTTGGTGGAAGTGTATATGGGCGATTTGGTGGGGGAGGAAGTGTATCGGCGTTTCGGCCTGCAATTCCCTTTGCTTTTCAAATGGATAGACGCCACGGCCGATCTTTCGGTGCAGGTGCATCCCGATGATGAACTGGCCATGGAGCGCGAAGGCGGCTTGGGGAAAGACGAGATGTGGTTCATCCGTCAGGCGGAGATGGGCGCGCGACTGGTGTGCGGCTTCAAGCCTGGCGTGAATCAGATGAAATACCTTAAAGCCCTTAAGGAAGGCAGGATAGAAGATATATTGCGGCAGGAAGAGGCGAACCGGGGCGATGTGTTCCACATTCCGGCAGGCACGGTGCACGCGCTTCGTGCCGGCATCCTGTTGGCGGAAATCCAGCAGAGCAGCGATACCACCTACCGTATCTACGACTGGAACCGCATGGGCACGGATGGAAAGCCGCGCCAGCTGCACGTGGAACAGGCCTTGAAAGCCTTGGATTTCGGAGATGGCCCGCAGGGCAGGAAACCGGTGCTGGAAGCCGGCAAGATACCCTATGCCCGGGTGCTGAACACGAGCAACCCTATGCTGGACACGCTTCATTTCAGGGTCAATTACCTGCCTTTGAACCAAGGGGTCGAGAAAGACTTTACAGGCACGGATTCTTTTGTGGCCTATCTCTGCAGTGCCGGCGGCGGCGTGTTGAAGGCCGACGGGAAAGCCGTGGAGATAAAACAGGGCGAACTGGTGCTGGTGCCCGCCTGCTGCAATATCGTGGACCTCTATCCCGATACCTGCGGCATGGAATTGCTGGAGACCTATTTGTCGGAATAAAAAAAGCAAGATTCATGAATGTAGATATTTCGTTGGTGTTTTTCGGGCTGCTGGTTTTTGCGGCGCATCTGTTCGCTTCCATGTATAACCGCAGGAAGATACCGGATGTATTGCTGCTTATCCTGATAGGTCTATTGGTTGGACCGGTGCTGAACCTTGTCAGAACGGAGAATCTGGGTGTGGGCGGGCCTGTCTTTGTGGCCATAACCCTTGTGGTCATTTTGTTTGAAGGGGGCACCTCGCTTTCGCTCAAAGTGATGCGGTCGGCATGGAAAAGCACCATGAACCTGACCGTTTTCTGTTTTTTCCTTTCGATGATTCTGGTCGCCTGCGTGGGCATGGCTTTCGGCATGGAATTGCTCGGCGCGCTCACCTTGGGGGCTATTCTGGGCGGTACTTCCTCGGCGGTGGTCATTCCCTTGGTTCGTATTCTGGATATGGGCGAGGAATCGCGCACGGTGCTGGTGCTTGAGTCGGCGGCCACCGACGTGTTGTGTATCGTGTTTACCCTCTCTTTCCTGCACGCCATGGAGATGGGCACGGTGCAGGTGGGGGCGATTGTGGGCAATATCCTTTCTTCCTTTGTATTGGCAGGACTGCTAGGCTTTGCCGGCGCTTTGGTATGGTCGCGCCTTCTGACCCGTATCCGCAAGCTGCAGAACTCCATCTTCACCACGCCGGCCTTTGTGTTCGTCATTTATGGCATCGCCAACCTGTTGGGTTACAGCGGCGCCATCGCTTCCCTGGTGTTCGGTATCACGATGGCGAATATCGATACCATCAAGAACCGCTTCCTCATCAAGGTGATGGGAGGGCCGGGACACCAGCTGAACAAGACCGAAATGGTGTTTTTCGGCGAAATCGTGTTCCTGCTCAAGACGTTCTTTTTTGTCTATATCGGTATATCCATTGAATTTCATGATTGGCCATCGATCCTTGCCGGTTTGATCATCACTTTCCTTTTGTTTTTCGGCAGGGTGCTTGCCGCCCGTTTCTTCTCGCCCAAAACAGCAGGGCCTTTCGACAAGACGATTATCTCGATGATGGTTCCCAAGGGGCTCGCCGCCGCTGTATTGGCGGAACTTCCCTTGGCGGCAGGCGTTGCGGGCGGGCTGTTCATCAAGAACGTCACCTATTCGGTGATCCTGTTTTCCATCTCCTTCGTTTCGCTGATGATACTTTTGGTGGACAAATCCCGCTTTGTACGCCATGCTTTCGAGCGTATGCTGGGTTGCAGCACCGATTCGGCGGACAGTATCTTTATGCACGATGTGGCGCGCTACGGCGACAAGGACGAAGATTCTTCAGACGATGATGAGGTACTCTATGAGCGTTCCCCCTATATCTTTCTGCAAAAGCACCGGGAAGCGCAGAAGCCGCCCCAAGCAATAGCTTCGGAAAAACCGAAAGAGGGCGAAGGAGAGCAACCGTCTTAGTGGAATAGTTTCAGAATATCGTTGGCGAACACAAGGATAATCAGCGCGAACAAGAGAGCCATGCCTATCATTTGGGCTTTTTCAAGCACTTGGTCGCTTACCTTGCGCCGCGTAATCATTTCGTAGAGCGTAAACATCATGTGCCCACCGTCTAAGCCGGGAATCGGCAGGATGTTCATGAACGCCAGCACCAACGACAACATGCCGGTGATATACCAGAACCTGCCCCAGTTCCATATCGAACCGTAGATAGTGGCGATGCCGATAGGGCCTGAAATGCTTTCACTGGCTTTTTCCTGTCCGCTCACGATTTTGCCCAAGCCCCGTATGTTGGTCCAGAGCATGTCGATGGCATCGGTGGTGCCGTAACGGAGTGCGGTGAGTAGGGTATATCGTTGGGTCTGCAAGGGGGAACGGCTCAGAAAACCAATCGTGCCGTTGCTGTCTGCCTTTACATGGAACAGCAAGCTATCGTTGCCGCGCAGGGCGGTCAGTTCAAGGCTGTCGTTTTTATACTGCGCCAGCACTTCCTTGAAGCAACCGAAAACAGGGGTCGGGATATGGTTCACAGCTACAATAAGGTCGCCTTGGCGTAAGCCCGCCGCATAGGCAGGATAACCGGCAATCGCCGTATCTACATAGACCGGGTGGTTGGTGATATCGATAAAGGGAAAACCCGAAGTGTCGGCGGCAATCCGCTTGTAAGTGTCTGCCGGAATCTCGATTTGAACGGTCTGGCCGTTGCGTTCCACCTTTAAGTTGCCGCCCAGGAGCAGGCTGCCGGGAATGGCGTCCGAAAAACGTTGCGGTGTCTTCTTCCGGGTGCCGATAATCCGGTCGCCGGTCTGTAAGCCGAGTTCACGGGCAACGGGATAGGCGTAGATACCGTGTTTGTTTACTTCTTCTGTGGGCAGGTAAGTCTTTTGGTTGTGGAGCAGGATGCCGGAAAAAATCAGGATGCCCGTCACCAGGTTCATGAACACACCGGCGGTAATCACGATAAAGCGTTTCCATGCCGCCTTGCTGCGGTATTCCCAAGGCTGCGGCGCTTTCTTGAGAGCTTCCTTGTCCATCGACTCGTCTATCATGCCGGCAATCTTGCAATAACCGCCCAAAGGCAGCCAGCCGATGCCGTATTCGGTTTCCCCGATGCGGAAATGCAACAGTTTGAAACCGCCTATATCGAAGAAAAGATAGAATTTATTGACACGGATGCCGAAGATACGGGCGGCCAGGTAATGCCCCAGCTCATGTACGAAAACCAAGACAGACAGGCCCAGCAGCAACTGCCCGGCCATAACGAGGATGTTCATCGGTTATATTTTTTCCAGGCAGAAACGCCGGCTCTCGCGGTCGGTTTCTTCCAGTTGTTCAAGGGTGGGCGAGGCTATGAACGCCACGTGGTCCATGGCTTTTTCAATCAGGTCGGCGATGCCGGTGAACGGCAGGCGTTCTTCCAAAAATGCCTGTACCGCCACTTCGTTGGCGGCGTTCATGATGCAAGGCATATTGCCGCCTTTTTCAATGGCGCGGTAGGCGAGGGGCAGGCAACGGAAAGTGTCGGTATCGGGCTTTTCAAAATGCAGCGAGCCTAAGGCGGTGAGGTCAAGCCTCGGCAGATCCAGCGCAAGCCGTTCAGGGAACGTGAGCGCGTATTGGATAGGCAGCCGCATGTCGGGCAGTCCCAACTGTGCCTTGACCGAACCGTCGGCGAAAGAAACCATCGAATGGACGATGCTTTCGGGGTGTATCACCACCTCAATATCGGCGGGAGCGAGCCCGAAGAGCCAGCGCGCCTCGATCATTTCCAGCCCCTTGTTCATCAGGGTGGCCGAATCTATCGATATTTTCCGCCCCATGTGCCAGGTGGGGTGCTTCAAGGCTTCCTGCGGCTTTACCCCTTGCAACTGTCCGGCTTTCCGTCCACGGAAAGGGCCGCCCGAACCGGTCAGGAAAATCTTTTCGGCCCGGTTGCCGCTTTCTCCGGCAAGGCATTGGAAAATGGCGGAATGTTCGGAATCGATAGGATTGACGATGACCCTGTTCTCATGCGCCTTGCGGCATACCAACTCGCCGCCCGACACCAAGGTCTCCTTGTTCGCCAAGGCAATCTTCTTTCCGGCTTCTATGGCGCTCAGGGTAGGGCGCAATCCGGCCGAACCGAGCAAGGCGGTCACCACGGTATCCACCGTGCCGCAGGAAGCCACATCCACAATCGAAGACATGCCGGCAAATACCTTTACATCGGTCTTCGCCAGGGCCTCCTTTACCTTGCCGTAACAGGCATCGTTGCCGATCACCACCATATTCGGCAAGAACTCCAAGGCCTGTTCAATCAACAGCTCGGCTTGGTTCCATGCCGTGAGTACCTCTATGGAGAATCTGTCGGGATGCGCCCTTACGACATCAAGCGTCTGCGTTCCGATCGAACCGGTGGAACCCAAAACCGCCAGGCGTTCGGTCTTACTCATAAAATCAAGTGTTTTTCGGGATCTACGGGCGTTCCGTTGTACCAGAGTTCAAAATGCAGGTGAACCAACTCGCCGTTGAAGACAGACTGCCCGGCGATGCCGATGGCCTCACCCGCCCGCACGAACTCGCCCGTGCGCTTAAAGAGCGCGGCCGCGGCCGCGTAAACGGAAATAAGTTTGCTGTCGTGTTCGATAACCATGATATGGCCGCGTTCGGGGCTCCAGGTGGTCAGTATCACCGAACCGTCCAACACCGACTTGATGACGCTGTTGGGATCCACCTCAAGGTCGATGCCGTAGTGCCTTGTCTGGTGGTCGAATTTTTGGTAAACCGTACCTTCGGCGGGCTTGTAAAACAAGATGTTGTCTGCAAAACTGGCCCGTTTGGGATCACCGCCGTTCATCTGCATGGCATTGAGGTCGAGCGTGTATTTGTCCGAGTTCTCGATTTCGATTCTCAAGAGGGAATCCGCCATGCTGGCACGATATTCGATATTGCTGTAATCGCGCAGGGAGTCGCGGATTATCTTGCTGTCTTCCATGGGGATGTTGCCGGTAAGCACGGCATTGAGCGTGCGCAGCATCAGGCTCTGTGTTTCCAGTTGTATCTGGAGCGAATCCAAACGCATTCGGTCGCGCACGGTCTGTTCCACCAGATCCTGTTTCACGTATCCGGGAATGAAGCGGCGCACGGGTGTGAACACCACGATAAAGACCGTAAAGGCGATAAGCACGATGCTGCACAACGAAACGATAGTCCAAAAGTTAAGGCTGGACAAGCGGAACGAGAATTTTTCGTGGAAATTCTCATCGGTTATCGACAAACGGTATTTATGCCTTACGTTTGTAAAGGCATGTTTCCAGATTTGTTTGAATGTTTTGTTTTCGCTTTTCAAGGCTCAGGGGGTTGCACACAAAAGACAAAGATACGGTAAAAAAGCCAATGCCGGCCGCCTGTCCGTGTCGGATTTTTTATACTTTTGCCGTTGACCTATGCAGTTTGTCAATCCCTCCTGTCTGTATTTCCTTTTTGCCGCGCTGATTCCTGTCATCGTGCATCTTTTCCGTCTGCAACGCTACCGGCGGGTGTATTTTTCGAATGTGCGCCTGTTGCAGGAAATCAATACGCAGCAAAAAAAGAACGCCCGTCTGCGCGAATATGCCGTGCTTGCCGCCCGTGTGCTCACGGTGGTATGCCTCGTGCTGGCATTTGCCCAGCCTTACCTGTTGCCAAAAGATACGGTGGCGGCAGGAACGGGTTCACGGGTAAGCATTTATATGGATAATTCCTTTTCGATGCAGGCGCCTGCCGAACGTTCCGTATTGCTCGAAAAGGCCAAAGAGCAGGTGCGCCGCATTCTCCATGCCTTTCCTCCCGATGCCTCCGTGCAGTTCCTTACCAACGATTTCCGGGGCGAAGACCAGGCGTTTGTGCCCCCCACACGGATTCTGGAACATTTGGAACAGACCGATTATTGCGCGCTGCCCCGTTCCCTGAGCGAGGTTCAGGCACGCCAACGGGCGTTGTTCGAACAATCGGGCGTGGATGCAAGGCACAGACTTTGCTATTATGTTTCCGATTTTCAGAAGACGGGTTTCGATTTGCAGGCCGGAGATTCCTCCTCGGTACTTGTTTTCGTGCCGGTAAAGGGCGTGGAATACGCGAATGTGAGCCTTGATTCCGCCCGTTTGGAAACACCGGTGTTGCAGGCCGGCAGGGAAGTGCCTTTGCGGGTTTTCCTGCAGAACCGATCCGACAAAGAACAGTTGCAAGTGCCTTTGCGCATGTTTGTAGGTGAAAGTCAGGTCGGAGCCTATCCGGTGGATCTGGCGCCGGGAGAGCGGAAAGAGGCGGTGTTGCCCTTGCGCATCGAAAAGAGCGGAAACCTGCAAGGCTTCGTGGAAGTGGCGGATTATCCCATACAATTCGACAACCGTTTGTATTTCAGTTTGCAGGTATCGCCCCGAATCCGGGTGTTCCATCTGTACCAGGAAGAGCCTTCCGCCGCCGTTGCCAAGGTTTTTAGCGGAGATTCGGCTTTCGACTACCGGCTTTTCCCGATAAGGAACATCGACTATGGCCAGCTGAAGACGGCGGATTTGATTATCGCCGATGCCGTGCGTGAATACCCTTCGGCCTTGGTGAGCGAGCTGGAACAGTTTGTGAACCGTGGCGGCAGCCTGCTTTCGATACCCGCCGCTCCGCCCGTGGGAGAACCGGATTTCATTCCCGATGCCCAGCTGTGCCTTGACCTGACGGGCAGCACGCGCGCCCCCTTCGTTACCGAAGATCTTTCGGTAAAAAGGCTTGATGCCGCACATCCCGTTTTCGGGCTGGCCCTTTCCTCGGTAAGCCCCAACGCTTCCTTGCCGCTTACCCGCGCCCGTTATCCTTTGCCGGCCTCGGCCAAAGTGCCCGTGAGGAACCTGATGGCGTTCACTATGGAAAATACGGGAGAGGATGCCGCTTTCCTGCAGGTGTATCACGTCGGCAAAGGCTTCCTTTACCTGTTGGCATCCCCCTTGGGAAAAGAATACACCGACTTTCAGGAACACTACACCTTTGTGGTGGCCTTGCTCAATATGGCGTTCTATAAAGGCGGCGCCACGGAAATCTATCATACCGCTTCGGGAAAAGAGGGTCTTTATTTCCCTTCGGCATCCTTCCCCGAAAGCGCGGGTCAGGAAGTATATCATCTCGTTCCGGCAGGCAAGGCAGGTTTCGACCTGATTCCCTCCCTGCGCCGGGCCGGTTCGGAAACGGCGTTTTTCCTGCAGGGCGCAATCCTTGAGGCGGGCAACTACCGGCTTACCGACCGCAAGACCGTTGATATTCCGCTTTCGTTCAACTACAGCCGTTCCGAATCGGAGAAAGAATGCCTGGACGAAGCCGCCTTGCGCGAAAGCCTGCGCGGATTGCGGATAAAGAACGGCTTTGTGATGAATCCCGACAGGATAGACCTTGCCAAGAGTGTGGAACGTATGAACCGCGGGCAGGAGTTGTGGAAAGTTTTCCTTATTTTCGCGTTGGTTTTCGCCCTTTTGGAAACCTTGTTTTTACGCGGCAGGCCGAGGAATCCTTTGCATGGAACTGCCAAAAAAGATTAACCGATGTCAGAAGTTAAAGAGGAAGGAGATGCCGGGCGGATCGTGTCCATTCCCGGCTTGTTTAAGAATTGGTTTCTGGATT
>CAYVJX010000028.1:0-14260 GCA_964451895.1 uncultured Bacteroidaceae bacterium
GATTTCGCCGACAAGCCGCGTCAAGAAAACCTCCTCAAACTCAAGAAAATATCGATGTATATGGCGGCTCTGCTGTTTTTGGAGATGGCGGCGGTGTTCTTCTTGGCCGAACCGCTCGTGCGGATTCTCTGCGGAGCGGAATTTATGGAAGCCTTCCGTTTGTTGCGCATCATGATTCCCGTGCTGTTTTTCGGCGGCATGAACTACCTGTTGGGTATCGTAGGTTTGATAAATCTCGACATGTCAGGAAAATTCTTCCGCAGTGTCTTGCTGGCCGGCATCGTCAGTGTGGTCTGGACACTCTGCACGGCCTCTTCTCTCGGGGCGGAAGCCGGTGCCTGGGCGATGACCCTGTCCGAAACCGTTCTCTTTTTTGCCTGTCTTTTCGGATTGTACCGCCTGCGTTGAGAACTTTACTCCAAAAGCCTTATCTTTACGTCTTTTTTGATAAGGACGTAGCTTTTTATGACCGCCATCATCCTGCTTAACTGGAACGGATACCAAGACACCATTGAATGTCTCGGGTCGCTCTTTGCCTGCACGAAGCAAGATTTTGTTTGGGTAGTGGCGGACAATGGTTCCGAAAACGAATCGGTACAGGAAATCATCTCCTTTTTGAATGATAGCGGCAAGGATTTTGCCGTAGTGCAGGAAGGTAAAAAACCGACATCTCCCTTGAAGGCAGGACAAGGCATCGTATATTGCTTAAAGGAAAATCACGGTTTTGCCAAAGGAAACAACTTAGGCATCGCCTTGGTGGAACAACTGGCAGCCAACGAGGATTCTCAAAAGCCGAGCCACTACCTTCTGCTCAACAACGACACCTTGGTGGAACCCGACTTTTTGGAAAAACTCGAGACTTTTTCCCGCGAACATCCGCAATACGTGGCGCTCACTCCGCAGATCCGTTATGCCGAACCGTGCGACCGTATCTGGAATTGCGGCGGGAAGATGTTTTTCGGCCTGCGGAAATATCTTTACGGCGAGAAGAATGTGGCGAAACTTGAGAAATCCCGCCACGCACGGCGCGGCTTTATAAACATCAATCTGATTACCGGTTGCGCCCTCTTTGCCAAACGTGAACTCTTGGGACATCCCGACGCCCGTTTGCGCCGCAAATCGAAACGCTACGCACAAACACCTCTCTCTCCCACCGACGACACAGACCTGCTCACCAACCGTTTTTTCTTTGGCGAGGAAGACTTCGATTTTTCGCTGCGCATACAGGAAGAAGGCAAGAAAATGGCGTGTGTGCTCGGTGCTGTAATTTACCATAAAGAGGGAGGGACACGAGCGAAATTTTTTCCGGCAGGATATCTGTACATGGGACACTTCAACCGTTTCGTAGATGTGCGCCAACATTGGAGTCCTGTTAAATTTTTCGTTTGGAAACAACTGTATCTTCCCTATATCGCACTCTTCTTATTCTTTAAAAACAAGCTTGCGCCAAAAGAAATTGTACAATATCAAAGAAAACTTTGGAAAGAATCCCTTATGTTCGACGGGGTGGATAAGGAATTGTTCCAGAAACGGATATATGAAAAGGATAATATTGTTCTGTAAGAAATTAAAATATGGATTTTCCATCCTGAGATCCGAACTTTCAGGAAAAGTCGATTATTGGCATTTGCGGGAACCGGCGGTGGCTAAAAATCTTTTAAGTCCGGATATTTACTATCTGGATATGAAAAGGAAAGGTGTGTATCCGGGCGAAATGGACAATGGAATACCGGTTTTCTACCTGAATGGAGTTTACCGTAGTTTTTTTCCCATTACCGTGTTGAATTACGGATTGGGGCTTTTGAACAGGCTTCACGATGGAGAAAATGTGCGACATGAATTGCAGCAGGTGTTGGATTTTATCTTGAAGAAACAGAATCAAGACGGAGCGTGGCGTTACGAGATTCCTCAGAACGTAACGCATGGAATGGCCGGAGGAAAAGTGTCGGGCATGACGCAAGGTTTGGCCATATCCTTTCTTGTACGTTGCCAACGTATTGGATTATTGTCGAAAGAAGACTGTCTCAGCGTTATCCTGCCCGCCAAAAATCTGATGCTTTCTTCGCTTTGCGTCAATCAAATAGATGGAGAACCTTTTATCGAAGAATTCAGCGTTTCTGGAGGAACCTCCGTTTTAAACGGTTCTATGTTTGCCTTGTTGGGATTATACGACTATGAAGTGTTTACGGGCGATTCCGGAAACTTTGCCCAGTTTGAAAACGCACTTCGCAATCTTTTGCCCGGCTTCTGTTTCGGTATATGGAGTTATTACGATAGGAAAGGATCCATCTGTAGTAAGTTTTATCAGCAACTGCATGTAGATATGATGACCGTTTTTTATCAATTGACGGGAAACCCCATGTATCGACAATACGGAAAACGTTGGGAAAAGGGACTGAAACACGCTTTCTTTTTCATCCTTCTCAAATCCGCGCAAAAGATTTTCCAAATACAGGCGTGGTCCATGAATGCCGATAGCAAAAACTAGATCCTTCGAATCTACTTTTGGGATGCCGGCCTCATTACACGAAAACCTATACCGGCATCTTTTATATCCATCTCCAAACCGCTTCGAAATGAATTTCGACAGGCTACGGCAATACTACCCCAACCGCCTCCTCTTAAAACTTTATGAAGTCCAAATCCTGGACCTTGGGGGTTAAACACGGTATCTGCCGAAAACACTCCGAACCAATCCCGGCACCATTCCCACACTCCACCGCTCATATCGTAAATACCCAATTCGTTGGGTTTGTATTGTCCTACCGGACAAGGATGACTTTGATAATAACAAGCCACTAAATCCAAAAAATCACTTCCGCTGTATAAAGTACCACGGCTTCTGTTTCCGCCGCGCGCCGCATATTCCCATTGCGCTTCAGTGGGAATACTGTAAGGTTGTCTTGTAACCAAAGAAAGTTTGAGACAAAATTCCAGCGCCTCAGTCCAACTCACATTGCTTACGGCGCCTGCCGCATCTTGAAATTCGGACGGATTGTCGCCCATCACCGCCTCCCACAATGCTTGCGTAATAGGATAACGGCTTATGTAATATGAAGACAGGGAAACCACATGAACGGGCTTTTCATCTCCGTAGATTTTTTTTCCATCACGCTCCGGATCTCCCCCCATCCGAAACATACCGCCCTCCACATATACCATTTCCAAGGGCACACCGAAAATCGTGTCGGTATAGTCTGCGGGAGCCGGAATCCCGTTTTCGATTTCTTCTAAACGTGCCGTTTCCGCCACGACCGCCGGGTCGGGCTCGTTCACCTCTTCCTTGTGCCGGCAAGCCTGCAACGAACACAACAAGGTGAAACAAACGGAAAAGAGTATGCCATTCTTCATGCCGCCTAAAATTTTCTAGACAAAGGTATAAAAATGTTATATTCGCATATGTTTTGGCTGATACTTCTTTTGGCAGAATGCGCGTTGCTCTCTTATATCGACAGGAGGCTGTGGAAGACCTATTTCACACCATTGCATTTCCTTATGATCCCCTATCTGCTGATTCTGCTTCTTACCCTTTGTGTGGCGGGACGTTTCGGCCTTGAAAAGTTTTACTATCCGAGCCTGCTTCCGTGGATTATCGGCCTGCCATTGTTCGCTGCAGGTGGCTACGGTGTTTTTTTTCTGACCCGGAAGATAAAAGCGAAAGGTGGTGAAAGGAGTTTCGATAGCGGTTCGTCGGCATACCCGATTTCGTTTTGGATTACCCTTGCGGGATTGTGTGTCTTCGGTATTAATTTTTTCCATCAACTTGCGGCAAGCGACCCTTCCTGTGGGTTGGGAAGTGATTGTTTTGCCGGTAAACTCGTCGGCAACCGTTTCTTTTCACACTTAGGGGTGTTTTTATCCTCATTAATCACAGTGAACCTGTTTCTGTTCCATCGTCCCACCCGATGTATGCCCGCCCGAGAAAAGACATACAACCGATGGCTGTTGCTGTTACTGTTGTTGTCGGTGGCAGCTGTTGTGTTCCTGCAGATAAAAAGTTGGGTGATTCTGCCCCTTGTGGCAGGTGTTATCGCTCGATTGGCGGCAAAAAAGAGCCGTTTCAACATCAAGGCTGTTTCGGTGGTGGCGATGGCGGGCATATTTCTTTTCTTTGCCAGTTACCTGCTTATGTATCTTTACGGAAACGGCGAATTTAAAAAAGGAACACCTTTTGTTGACCAACTCTCCTCAGTAGGTGTACTCTGCGTGCATTATCTCACCTCGGGCACCATGGGTTTGAGTATCGATATGCAGCAAGGAGTTTTGGAGAGCTATGATTTACGTTATGTCTTGACACCCTTTGTAAATGTATGGAACTTGTTGACGGGTCAGCCGATGGTTTCCGGTTATAATCCGGAATTTCTTTATACAGGGCTCAATTATACCAACGTGCGTTCGCTGTTCGGAACATGGTATGTCTTCTGTCCGCCCTTTCTGTTCGGTTTGTTCGTCTTTCTTTTCGGAACGGCCGGCTACGGAATAAAGAGATTGACGGAAATCACCCAAAACCAAGCGGTTCTTTTCGTATATGCCTGGCTTTGCTCCCTGCTTTTCATGGGGTGGTTCGACAGCTACCTCCAACTTTTGTCATCTTGGGAGATTCCTCTTTGGATTTTGGCAATAAGTATGTTGAACACGGTAAAAAGAACACAGAGATGAAACAACTACTTGAGCGGCTACAGAATATTCTGTTTTGGCAGTCTCTGCAAACGATAGTGTTGTGTTTGCTCCTTATCGATATGCTTGTGCCCTTTCCCCCACGGTTCACCACATACGCCATAGGTTTGGGTTTTGTGGTGGCCTTTGTACATTGGTGGTTGTTGCCTCGACAGGAAAAATGGAATCCGGCATGGAAATACGCGCTTCCGTATTTGGTATTCTATGTGCTTATGTTGTTTTCCGGTATTTTTTCCGACAATTTTTTCCTGTCGCTGCAAAGGCTTTGGAGATACACCCCCCTCTTATTCATCCCAATGATTTTTGTGGGAATGACTCCTGGGTTCTTTACCCGAAAAAGGATTCGGATTTTAGCATTTTCTCTTATTTTTGGTGTTTTGGCGGGCTATCTTTGGAAAATCGGTGTTTGGATATTTGAGTACGCGCGTCCCGAAAATGTCGAAGAACTTGGATGGAATGATGCTTTCCACGAATTTTATAGGTTGGCAATGGGGCCGCAAAGGAAATGGACCATACATCCTGCATTCGAAGCCTTGTTTGGAAACCTCGCCATCGCCATTATCCTTATCGCATGGATAAAAAGGGATGCTTTTTTTGACCATAGATACAAAAAAGTGTTTGCTTTTGTCTATATCTTTTTGATAGCCATAAACATTTTACTATTCTGCACCAAGACTTCGGCTCTGTGTTGTATAATGATTTTCTTTTCGATCTGGATTTATGCGCTTTGTAAGAAAGAGTACCGTTTTTCCGGCGTTCTGTCTGCCATAGGGGTTCTGTTTGTGTGCGGAACCTTGCTCTTGTTTGCCAAACAAGAAAGCACGTTGGGCGAAAGATATCGGAGTACGGAAAACGCTATAAGGAGTTTTACCAAAGAAGGCGGGAAAGTCGAAAACAAGAAAGACGGTTCGTTTACACCTCGCCTCTACTGCTACAAGCAAACATGGGATATGTTTCGGGAAAAACCCATTATAGGCTGGGGGCCGGCATACGGAAAAGAGTTTCAGACGAGATTCCGGAAAAATTACGATATAGGATACCCTCCTGAGGGGTTGAAATATCCGCATAACGAATTTTTAGAGGTCGCCCTTATCGGTGGCGTGCTCGGTTTGATTGTTTTTATTTGGCTTCTCCTTTCCGCCTTGCAAGATGTGAGACGTGGAAAGAAATTTTACGGATGGCTTTGGTTCGGGTATTTGCTTGTTTTTTTTATTGTCGAATCGATTTTCGATCGCACAGTGGGTTTTGTTTTCCTCTGTGGATTTCACGGAGTTTTATTTTGTCAGGGCTTGATGCCGGAGGAAGGTTTGTCTGGCAGGGAGCTTGAGAATAAGGATTTGTTATGAGAAGATACAAGATATTTACGCCGGAGTTCTGGCAATTTTGGCAAACGGCGGGCATCGCCTTGACGTTACTCATGGTACTTTTTCCATATCCGAGCCGTTTTACTTCCTATGTCATGGGCTTTTGTCTTGGTTTCGCCGTGGTGCATAGTCTGTTGTTGCCGAAAAACAAACGAACTCACGCTACTTTCCGCTATGCCCTCCCTTATCTTGTTTTGTATGTTATTTTACTGATTTCCAGTATTTTTTCAGACAATATATCCTCAAACCTTGCCTATTGTGGAAAATATTTTTGCCTACTGTTGATCCCCCTTGTTTTTGTCGGAATGACACCTTCTTTTTTCACGACGCGACGGCTCAGAATTTTTGCATTTTCCTTGGTGGCAGGTGCCGTGATAGGTGTGTTGTGGAAGTTCTCTGTTTTTTATCAACTTTGTTTTTCCAATAGATTGATGGTATATAGAGAGCATGGGCTTGGGGTTGTTTTCAAATATGGATATGAGTATTTTCAGTACTTTGCAAGAGTCTATAGATATAAATTGGAGCATCCGGCATTTGAGGCCTTGTTCGAACTTATGGCCATGGTGGTTGTTTTACGGGCATGGATTAAGAGAGACGTATTTTTTTCGCGCTGGTACGGCAAAATCCTAGCGGTTTTCGCGTTGTGCGCCATTATAATCGACTTGTTGTTTTTTTGCACGAAGACGGCGGCTTTGGGTTGTGTGGTTTCTGTTTTCTCGCTGTGGGTCTATGCCCTCTGCAAGAAGCGATATGTGTTTGCCGGAGTTTCGGCCATCGGGGTTTTGTTGTTAGCCGGAAGTGTAACACTCTATGCCCCCGAAATGGTTCTGTCTCGTTTTTATAACACGATGAACGCGACGAAAACTTTTTTGAAAGGAGAAAATACGGAGACCGATTCTTCTTTCATTCCCCGTATCTATACATATAAAACGGGATGGGAAATGTTTAAAGAGAAGCCTGTTACCGGATGGGGGGCTGCCTATGGCAAGGAGTTCAAACAACGTTATGAGAAACATTTAGACAAATTACAAAAAAGGTATTGGTTGGATTATAAAGCTCTAACGCACCCCCATAATCAACTTCTGGCAATTTTGGACGCTTCCGGCATTGTCGGAGGAATGGTTTTCTTTTGGCTCTTTCTATGTGTTTTACGGGATGTGTGGCGCAGAAAAAGCCTCTTTTGGTGGATCTGGTTCGCGGGGTTGCTTATCATCTGCACCATCGACGTGCTGTTCAACCGCACCGTAGGCTTTATCTACCTATGCGGTTTTCATGGCATTTTGTTTTGCGAACGAACGTCTGATTTCTTCCATCCTGAAGATGCCCACAAACCTTTGGTCTCTGAAAAATCTCCGGAAAGGATATAGGAGCATCAAGGCGGCCTTGAAAGGCTTTTTGTAATGGATGTTTACCTTGCAATATGCCTTGCGGAAGTTAAATCTGTCTATCAAGAAGTTCTGTATGTTGCTGTGTTCGGTCAACGAACGCGCCCCGTCGATGACGTACCGGTATTTCCTTTCTTCCAGATAATGGCGGTTCATTTCGTAGAACAGACCGTAAAAAGGATAGGTGTTGCCTAAGAAATCAGGATCCACGCGAGATTGGTTGTATTCCACGCAATCCTCGCGCAAGGTATTGACGGAATAGCCCACCGCCTCTCCGGTTTCTTTTGAAAACATCATCCAGAATTCATGGTCTTCCGTACAGGAGTTTATCCATCGCTCGAATTCTTCCCATGATTGTTTCACCGCTTTAACCCTATAGTTTTTAAGGGCTTTCAGATAAATCGGATAACCATGTCTCACCACCTCCTGTTTGTTTACGATTTTAAAATCGTAGGTTTTGAGACTCTTTCTCACCGACCGTCCCGTTCTGTCACCCAACTCTTCTGTTCCGCCAAACGTGTCCTTGATGACAAACCAAAATTCCGAAGGCTCTTTCTTGTCGAAATCAAACACATTGCGGAACATGAAACCACCTTTGCTGAAAAATGCGGCCACCTCGTCCGAAGTCAATTCAGTTTCCAAATGAGGCGCTCTGTCGAACACCCAGCAATGTTTGTATAAATGATACATATTCATCAAAAATCCTTTCGCGAAAATATAAAATTTTCAACCGCATCATAGGCCTTGGCTATCTATGCGTTTTTTTCGGAGTGCTGTTTTGTTTGAACTTATACGCTGCCGATAAATATCGAGCATAAGATCCACGTTTTTATCCCAAACATAAAACTCTTCCACCCTTGCCCTGCCGGCTTTTCCCATCGTTTCTCGAAGACTCGGGTTTTCTATAAAGCGTTGAATTGCCGCAGCGGTGGCTTCCACGTTTTCTTTCGGCACTAAAAATCCTGTCTCTCGGTCTTTCACCACTTCGGCAAAGCCATCGGCATCGGAGCAAACCACAGGACATTGGCAGGCCATCGCCTCCACCGCCGCCACACCGAAAGATTCCGATCGGGAAGGAAAAACCGCCACCGAAAACGAATTATAAACATCGGGAAGAAGGTCGTTGTCGATAAAACCGGGAAAAGAGACTATCCTTTCCATGCCTAATTCACGGGAAAGCCTGAGATAGGCCTCCCGATGATTCCCTTTTCCGAAAATCATCAGACGGAAAGGCAGGGAGGGATTGTTTTCCACCACCTTCTTACAGGCTTTGATAAGGATATCTATTCCATATGTGGGATCCAATGTTTTGACACATCCCACCACAAACTCGTTTTGTGGTTGCAGACCTTCTTTTTTTTTGAATTTCGCGGTATCCACACCGAAGGGCGTTATCTCTATTTTTCGGGAAGTGTACCGGGCGGTTTCCCGAGCCATGGCCCGACTGGTGGAAAGAATCATGTCGGCCTTTCGCAGATTCCATTGCAAAATATATCTGGCGAACGGGAATGTATGGGGAAAATCATATACATCGCTACCCCAAACGGAAATAATATAGGGGGAAAATCCAGACAAAGCCCCCACCAATCCGTATCCCGTGGCGTAGTGTGCGTGGAGTATATCGGGCCGAAACTCCTTGATGCATCGCTTGAGTTTGCGTACCACACCGAGATATTTCAGTTTGCCGAAAAGATTGTGCGCTTTCATTCCGAACGACACCACTTGCACCCCATCCATTGCCTTGTAGTAATCATTATCGGCATCCTCAAAAGAAAACAATAGAATCTCAACCCCTTTTTCGGAAAGACCTCGCACCCACCGCTTTGTATGGACATTGGGTGCACTGGACAACAAAAGAATTTTGATTTTCTGCATATGGAACGCCTCTACAAATCCTCTCGCGAAGGTATGAAATTTCGCCTATTCATGGCGCTTTTGTAATTTAGTGCTGTTTTTACAAACCCCCATGGCGCTCAAACTGAACCAAAACCTGTCTCAAAAGCTTATGCAGAAGCTCTCGCCACAGCAATTGCAGCTGATGAGGCTTATGCAGGTTACCACCATGGGATTGGAACAACGGGTCAAGGAAGAACTGCAGAACAACCCCGCCTTGGAGGAAACCGCCAGCAAGGCAGACGAGGAAATACCTCTCAACCGCCTGGAAGACACCTCCGACGAAGGGCATTTCAACGATGACGACAGTGCCTCCGATTCCAGACTCGATGCCGGGGAAGACAGCCGCGATTTCGATGTGAACGACTATGTGGACGCCGAGCGCGAAGACTACGCCTACAAACTCAAATCGAACAACTACCGCGACCCCGAAGACGATTACCAGGCTCCCATCCGTTTTAAGAAAGGATTTCAGGAACAACTGACCGATGAACTGGGCATGTTGCCCATGGATGCCATGCAACGGCAGATAGGCGAAGTGATTATCGGCAACCTCGATCAAGACGGCTATCTGCAACGCTCGGTGGATGCCATGGTGAACGACCTGGCTTTCAGTTACAACCTTATGGTAACCAACCGGCAGGTGGAAGAAGTGCTGCAACGCATACAGCGGCTCGAGCCCTCCGGCATCGGCGGCAGGGACCTGCGCGAATGCCTGCTGATTCAAATCCGCAACAAAATAGAGGATGCCGTGGAGAAAAAAGCCGACCTCGGTTCGCTTTTCGTGTTGCAGACCGCCGCGCGCATTCTCGAAAAATGCTTCGAACCTTTTGTAAAGCGCCAGTACAACCGCATAGCCGAAAAACTCAAGGTAAGCGAAGAAGACCTGAAAGAAGCCGTGGATTTAATCAAGACCCTCGACCCCAAACCCGGCAGGCACGGCGGCGAGGTATCGGAAAACGTGGCCGCAAGCGTCATTCCCGATTTCTACCTCGTGAACGACAACGGCAAACTGCTGCTGAGCATCAACGCCAAGAACGACCCCGGCCTGCGCATCAGCCCCTCCTATGAAGAAATGCTGCTCAAATACGAAAGGGAACAGAACCGCACCGGCACCAATCCCCGACAGGCCGAACAGACCAAGGAAGCGGCCTTTTTCGTCAAGCAGAAAATAGACTCGGCACGCTGGTTCATGGAAATGATCCACCAAAGGCGCAACACGATGCTCAACACGATGCAGGCCGTGGTGGATTTTCAGCACGATTACTTTTTAGACGGCGACATCGCTTTTCTCAAACCCATGCGGCTCAAGGACATCGCGCAAATCATCAAGATGGACGTATCCACCGTTTCACGGGTCATCAACAACAAATACATACAGACGCACTTCGGCATCTTCCTGGTAAAGAGTTTCTTTTCCCAATCCATTGAAAACGAAGAGGGAGAAGAGATTTCCACCTCCCAGATCAAGGAAACGCTGAGACAGCTTCTCGAAAACGAAGACAAAACAAATCCGTTGACGGACGACGCGCTGACCGAGAACCTCAACCGACAAGGCTTTCAGGTGGCGCGGCGCACCGTGGCCAAATACCGCGAAGGCCTGGGATTTCCCGTGGCGCGGCTCAGAAAACAGATGTAAGCGACATGAAACAGAAAAAAACACTTCCCCGTTGGCGCAAAGCGCTCCGCATTACATGGATAAGCCTTCTAAGCCTGTTGCTCTTGATATCGGCAACGGTGGCGGTGGCGATAAATTTTGTGCTCACCCCCAAAAAGATAACGCCTCTGGTAGAGAGGATAGCCAACGAACAGCTCCATGCCGATGTGCATCTGGGTAGCGTGGACCTTACGTTCTTTTCGTCCTACCCGCGCGTGGAATTGGAGATACTCAACGGTTCATTGGTATCGAAAGCCCTCAAAGACAGCTGTTTCGACAAGACGGATTCGTTGATTTCCTTTGCCCGGTGCCGTGTGAACGTAAACATCGGGAAGTATCTGCAGAAGAAAAGGCTGGTTATCCGCGAACTGACGATCGATTCCGCCAAGGTGTATGTTTTCCGCAGCAAGGAAGGCATCGCCAACTATGATATTACCGCACCCTCGCAAGATACCGTAACGGATTGCGACACTTCGTCGGAAGCCGCCCTCAAAGGCATCAGCATAAGGTCTTTAGTGTTGAGCCATGCCGATATCTGTTTTGACGACCGCGCCAACGACATCTACACACGGATTGAAAACGCCGACCTGAAAGCCAAGCTGCGCCTTGGAAAACACAAATCGAGCGTCAAGCTGGACTTCCGCAACGACAACCTGCTCTTTTGGCAGAACAACCAGCTGCTGGTCAACAAGGTTTCATTGGGCATCAAGACCGGCATCCGCATTAATTCCGACTCTTGCGTATATCATCTGCAAGGCACCAAAATCAAGCTCAACGACATCGGTTTCGGTGCCAAAGGCGATTTTATCTACGATACGCTGACAGGCGAGGTTTCGATGGATGTGGGCTTCGGTATGCGCACCCCCTCGCTCAAAGACGTGCTGGGCATGATTCCCGAAAGCATCGTTAAGAAAACGGATTTCGATGCCGAAGGCAAGGTGGATATGGGATGCCGACTGACAGGGGTTTACGGCAACGGTAAGATGCCCGAAGCCAAACTGAAGATGAAGGTGACCGACGGTTCGGCGCATTATGCGGGAATGCCCTACGGCATCGACACGCTCACTGCCCATTTCGAGGCCTTCGTGGATTTGAGCAAGAAAAAGGAATCCTATGCCGACCTGAAGATTTTCCGGCTCAAGGCAATGGATGTGGATGTGTTCGCCAGCTGCCGGGTGGATCACCTGCTCGACGACCCCAAGGCCACGCTTTCCACCTCGACCAAGCTGAACATGAACACGCTCATGAAAATCATTCCTTTCCAAAAGGGCGTGAATATGGGCGGTATGGTGAACATAGACCTTCAGGGGAACGTGCGGCTGGAAGATGTCAAGCAGAAGAATTTCGCCAAGATGATATTCAACGGGCACGCCGATATGGAGCAGGTGTTCCTCAACGACACCAACAAGGATTTCTACGCCCGCACCGATGCCAACCTGCGTTTCAAGAGCGAGCGTTTTCTGGGCGCCACCCTCACCGTGAATAAAATCCATTGGAAGAGCCGACTTATCAAGGCTTATATGGATACCTTGCAGGTGCGCGCCTTTACCGTGCCTCCCAAAGACACCGCCACCACGCACATCATCCGCATGGGCGCCTCCATCAAGATCAAGAAAGCCTACGCCAAACTGTTCGACACGCTTCTGTTCTACAACGTACGTACCGTGGCCAAGGCCTCGCTCAAACCCTCGCCCGAAAATCCCCGCACAGCCTTTGTGAACTTCGATTTCGAGACCGACACGATGGTGGCGCGTTCAGGGGCGGCCAAAGCCCGTCTGCGCAAGGCCGCCGTACACCTTGACCTGACCCGTCTGCGCGACTCCATCTGGAGACCCAAAGCCAGCGTGGATATGCGCCGGGCTGTGTTCGTGCTACCCGAATTCGGTTCGCCGATACGTTTCAACCGCCTCAAAGGTTCGTTAGACGGCGACAACATCCACCTGGACCGCGCCACCGTGCGTATCGGCAACTCGCACCTGAGCCTCAAAGGCGACATCGAGAAGATTTGGCGTTTCTACAAACGCAAGGGAACCCTGGTGGCAGACCTGCGCGTAAAATCGAAGATGCTCGACTGCAACCAGCTGTTGAACGCCCTGGCAAGCCCGGTGGACAGCACCGCGCTCGATCTGGAAAACGTTTCCGCCGAAGAGGAGGCACGCCAAGACGCCCTGGACGAAGTGGAAAACATCGATACCTACGATTCGCTGCAATCCATGCCCCTCTTTCTGGTTCCCGACCGCGTGGATCTGAAACTGGCGCTCAACGCCCGCCGCATCGTTTACGACCGTATGGTCTTCGACAGTATCGTGGGCCGGGTGGAAGTGCGCAACCGCGCCATCAACCTCAAGAAATTAGACATGAAAGCCTTGGATGCCGACATGAAGCTCACGATGGTCTATGCCACGCCCACCCCCGAAAAGGCGGATGCCGGCTGCGACCTGCATATCAAAGACATTTACATCGAAAAACTGATACAGTCTGTTCCGGCATTGGATTCCACACTGCCCATGTTGCGTTCCTTCAAAGGCAAGGTAGATCTGGAGACCACCGTTTCCACACAGCTGGACACGGGCATGAACATCCTGCTGCCCACCTTGACGGGCGCGGTTCGCCTGCACGGGGAAAACCTCGTGCTCATGGATGGAGAAACCTTTGCCGAAATATCCAAGATGCTGATGTTCAAAAACAAAGAACGCAACCTCATCGACAGCATCTCGGCCACCATCACCTTGCAGGACGGACAGGTTACCGTCTATCCGTTTATCGTGGAGATAGACCGCTACCAAGTGGGCGTGGGCGGACGGCAGGACTTGGACATGAACCTGAACTACCATATCTCGGTGCTCAAATCGCCGGTGCCGTTCAAGATGGGCATCAACGTGAAGGGCACGCCCGACAAACTGAAGTTCGGCATAGGCAAGGCGCTGTATAAAAACTCGTTCACGCCCGCCGAAATCCGCAAGGTGGACAGTGCGCGCCTCAATTTAGGGCAGCAGATAATCAATCAGTTTGAAGGCTGGATGAACCGCGAGCGCCGCGTGATACGCCGCGTGGAATTCCCTACCGTGCCCGTTTCTTCCGAAAACGACACGATTGCGGAGAGCGACACGGCGAGATAGCCGCCGGGATTCCGGTTGTTTATCGTAAAGACATATAGGCTTCGAGCACCTGCGCGGTCTTTTCCTCCAAGGGCAGATGGCCGTCTATCCAACGGATAGGGCAGCCTTCGCGTTCCATCTTGCGGAACCAGGTGCGCTGGCGTTTGGCGAACTGGCAGATGGAAA
>CAYVJX010000029.1:0-13611 GCA_964451895.1 uncultured Bacteroidaceae bacterium
CGCCCGCGGCGTTGAAGATCTCAACATTCGCGTTGGCGGGGGCTACCACATTGAATTCGCCGTCCGTCGGGTTCGGGTAGATGCTCACACCGGCCAGTTCCTTGGCTTCGTTGGCGGTATTCTTCTTAACCGTGAACTCGATGGTTACATCTTCCGCGTTGGTGGCAACCGTATCCCTTCCGCCCTTGCGCATCAGCTGGAACACACCCACGTATTCTCCGTTTTCAAGCGTGGCGGTGAAGCGTACGCTGTCGGCCGCTGCCATCGCCGTAAATCCTACGGAGTCGAAGTTTTCGTATTGCGCCTTGGTGTAGATGGTGGCGTAGAGCAGCAGGTCTTTGTCGGCTTCCGTCATTCCCTTCACGAACATGTCGAAGGCCACTTCGGCGGCGGTGAACGTATTGTTCTCGCCCGCACCCACGGGCTTAACCGTCAGTTCGTAGTTCTCTACGGGTTCTTCGTAATTGGTCACGTTGAAGTAGATCACCGTGTCGGTGATGAGGGCGAAGTCTCTGAGCATGAGGTTGTAGCGCTGCAGCTCGAATCTCACCGCATATTCGCCGTTCCAAACACCCAGGAACTCGGCCGCCGTGTCGGTGGCCTCATACGAGAAGGTCGTCATGGGTTCGCCGAACGCATCGTAGGCGGTCTTGGTGTAGAGAACGGCGGCGATCTTGAGGCTGTCGCCCGCGCTCATCTCGCCCACTTTCATCTTGAAGGCGGCCGCACCGTCGAATACAACCGTGTCGGCGGTCATCGTGTTCTTGCCGGCCACGGCTACGGTAAATTCAGGATCCACGTAAACCGGTTCGGCATTGTTGGTCACGTTGAAGTAGAAATCGAAATCCGTGCCTTCCACTTCTTCCGGTTCTCCGCTCAAGGTGTACACCTTCTCAGCATAGAAATGAACCGCATATTCGCCGTTGTAAACACCCACGAATTCAGCGATTGTGTCGGCGGCATCATACGAATAGATGGTGATCGCTTCGCCCATCGTGTTGTAGGCTTCCTTACTGAAGAGCTGCGCCATGATCGTGTATGTGGTGGTGTCGCCCTCGGCAGCCTCCAGCTTCATCCGGAAAGCGGCGTTGCCGTCGAATACTACCGTATCGGCTGTCATCGTGTGCTTGCCGGCGGCGGTTACGGTAAGGGTGGGGTCAGGTACGGGAACTTGTGCGGTGTAGTTGGTTACCTTGATGCTGAAGGATTTGGCTACACCCTCAGCATTCCAGGTTCCGCCCACACCCTTCGTTTGCAGATAGAAGTCAACACCGTATTCGCCGTTGTAGAGTTCATCGAGTTCAGCGATGGTGTCGGTAACGGGGAAATACTTGGTGTCGGTAACCTTAAACATATCTTCAGGATCGGCAAAAATATCAACCTTGAATTGATAGTTGGTGTCTTTTCCTTCGGCAATGCCTTCCGCCTTCATCTTGAACGTGGCCACGCCGTCGAATACAACCACATCGTCTTCCATCGTGTTTTTGCCGGCGGCGGTGATGGTGAAAGTGGGGTCAGGCTGGGCTTCACCGGCAATCTTGAAGAGCATCCCGCCACCTCCATTGCCGTTGTGGTTGGCCCACAGTTGCGTATGGTCGGCCTTATAGACGGTGGCCATGCAGAGATACATCGTGCCTTCCGCCAAGGTTGAGAACGTCTTGGTGGTGTTACCGGCACGGAGGGTGTCGCCTTCCACCGCAACCCCCTCAAAAGTGTAGGCCACTACCGTGGCGTACCAGCCTTCGGGCGCGGATTCGGGAACCGTAATGGTGAACTGCGGTTCGGAGGTGGTGAACTGCATGTACGTGGTGGATTCTTCATCGGTTTCTTCGGTGGCGCCTACAGCGGTAAGACCGTAAGCGTCTTCATCACCACCTTGTTCTTCTACCGTGTAGGTAGCGGTGATCATATCGGAACCGGCCACAACCTGCCCCTCAAGAGTTCTGGTAGAAGTATAAGCGATAAGGTTGATGGTTACGGTTTCCGTAATCTCAATACCTTCTTCGTCATTGTATTCTTTAATAGCGGTATACCTGTAATCGCCGGCTTTGACATATTCGGGAACCGAACCGTCTGTGGTATAATAAATCATATCATAATCGCTAGCGCTCTCCACCTTTACAACCGTATTCTTGTCCACGGTTCCCTCTGCAGTGTTGAAAGAAGGATTGGTAACTTCGGTGGCGGTCAAGCTGTAGGTCTGTACACCCGTACTGAGACTATTCTCCATCTCATCATACGCAATTCCGAGGATCTTAAGTGTCGTGGCGTTTTGCGTAAGTGTAATATACGGGTAAACTGGCTCATCGTTTTCCTCATCATAGTAGTAGACAGCACGGAATATCGGACCTTCATCACTAGTTTGCTCATAAAACGCTTCTTCATCAGGTTCGGTCGTACCGTCAATCGTGTAGAAAATATCAGCAACCTCACCGGCGGGCATCAAATCATCATCCTCTCCAACCATAGGCATCGCCATGAAAGCAACGTATTTTCCGTAAGTATCGCCCATCGGGGCATTATCTTTCGTCAGCAAATACAATTGGGCGGACGCGGCAGCTTCAACTACGGTAAAATGGGCTTCCACGATGGCGGAAGTTTGGTCACTGCTGTTTACCGCAATAGCCTTTACCACCACATCGTCAGCTTTGTCCAATGTGAATTTGCCCGTGTATTCCGTTCCCGTGTTTTTCGCAGGATCGGAACCGTCTGTGGTGTACCAGATTTGGGTATTTTCATCGTCGTCTTCCGGTATAATCGAAATTTCGTCCGCAACCGTAATCCGCCTGTTCGTGATATAATTGCTATTCACATAAAACGTCGGATAGTCGATATCACCCACATTAACCGTATAGCTGACATACGTATATTTCCAACCTCCGTCGACATTAGCGGCAATCAGGAATACGCATTGGTCTTTCTGAATGATCGGTTCATGATATAGACCATACTCCTCAGCCGTTTGAAAACCAATAACGGTGGCCGCATCCGCCTCTGCTTGGCTGGCATACGGGATATAGACAATCCAATTACTCTCGGCTGTGATGGTAAGCACCGTGCCCGGAGCTACCGTGCTACCACTTGCGGGAGAAAAGGTAAAGAAAGATGCATCTTCCGTCGACCCCGAAGGAAGCGTTCCGGCTGCCTTGGCGGTGCCAAATACGAAGAGCATCATAAGGGCTGTGAGACCCGAATACAATAGTTTCTTCATTTTGTAAAAATTTTGATTGTTATTATTAAGGGTTTCTATTAATTTTCTGTTTCGTAATCGCTGGCTTTGGTTTCTGCCTTGCTTTGTGTTGGGTTTCGCCTAATAGGCTGGCTTATGTAAATTTGTCCGACCCATGCCCCTGCCGTGGCAAAGGCATGATACCGGACATGCTTATATGCTTGACGGTTGCCACACCGCCGCCCATATCCGTTTTGTTACCGTCCAAGGCCATTGACTACCAAACCGACGACCTTTCCGACGAAACGGACTGCAAAAATAATACAAATTATCGCCTTGACAAAACAACAAGCCAAAAGTTTTCATAAATCACCAAATTATCAATGATTTAAACTATCAATCTAAAAATCAAAGCCATTTCCACAAACCGACTGCAAACATATTAATAAATTTGATTCGTACAAAAACATGGGGTGAGATAGCTGTAGCGAGGTTTTTGAAAAATGAGGGAAAGCCTTACTCGGAATCCATCTTATAAAAAGATGGAAGAAGAGACAAATAACTATTTATAACTGTCGAATCTTTTTTCAAGGCATCTTGCAGCGAAAGATTGGGTAAGGTTTGCCTTACATGCTCTTGAAATTCGGAAATGGTGTCCATAATACGTTCTTCTACCGGGAATGTCTTCCCCACAGGCATAATAGCCACAAGCCGGAACACATCATTCCGATGTTTTAAAATATCATGACTATTTACATGAATCCCGGATTCTTTGTCTTTTAGAAGATTAAGATATGCCCGCGCTTTCAATACAATCAACGCGGCCGGTGAGGCAAACCGCAATCCATCGCTCAAGAATGAATGGTTCACGGTAAACGTATAGAAAGGCTCATCAAGTATGATAGCCGACAGACTGGAAACGTCGCCACCTATCGGAATCGGTTCTATATGACCAGGCCGCAAGGCTCCCAATACTTCATTATGATGCGAAAGCAATTCTATTTTTACAGGAAATCCGCGCTTTCCATCATCAAAACTATATAACACATAGCGTACATTTCCTTCCGACTTCCTTATTCCCGGCCGATACCCTCCCTCTGCGATAAAATTCCAGAAAGCTTTCGCAAATTCGACCGTCATCTTTTCTGTGATAACGATAATATCGATATCGCGCGTTACCCTCGGTGAAATTGCCGTACCACGGAGCACTTCATCGCAAGCGGTTCCGCCGATAATTACAAAATGGTCGGAAAACCGACGAAACGTTTCCCGAAATTTATCAAGACCTCCTACCATTGCATTTCATTTATCATGGTTTCTAATTCTTTTGCCACCCTTGGATCTTTGTCGTTTCGCAACGATAGATAAACAGAAAGTTTGTCGGCTATATCCGTTTGTTGTAGAATGGGGGGGTACTGCCATATCTCTATCCGTTGGATACCGTCACTTTCATTCAACCGAATCTCTTGTCCATATAAGGATTTCTCTTGTCCTGAAATCCATACCCTTGTCGGTACCTCTTCCGAAGCAAGTATCGAATAATGAGCCAGGGCACTGATGCCCCCTATAATCCCCGGCAAAACCTCATCGGCATACAAAATCTGTTTTACAGGATTAATCAAATATTGTTGGGCAAGATTCCATAATTCTTTCTTATCCAACTTAAAAAAAACATGTTTAACATTCTCTGTTTTCTCTTCCGCCAATCCGAATTGAACAAGTTGGTTAACCGATTTGGCAATCGTGGAATATCGATAGGGCATTATTTCCGTCATTTCCCTGAGCGTTATTCCATCCAAATCTCTCTGCTGGATATGCGAAAGCAAAATATACTGTGAGGAAGGCAACAAAAAATTCTTCTGTTGGGTTTTTCCCGTTTTTCGGTTTATCAAAAGCGTAGGAATAAAAGCATATTTACGGTTTACCACAAAATACACACCTTGCCGAATCAATCTGTCCCGCTCGTTTGTAGTTAGAGATTCAAATAGAAACACACATGGAGAACCATTCTCTTCTTCTATCCTTCCTGCAATCATAGCCATTGTATGCGGTGTATAAGTATTGGGAATACGAGGAGCAAGCAATATCATAGGCTGCCCGTTGAATTCAAACCGAAAGATGTCAAAAGACACTACCAATTCAACCCAAAGTCCTTTAAGTTGTTTACCGCTTTGTTTTTGCAATGCCATAACCTGACCGGCTATCTCTATTTCCGTAATCATATTATATTGTAATTTGTATCATTCTATGTACTATATAGAACAGTACAAATATATGTATAATATTTTGATTACAAACTTTTGATGATTTTATTTTTATTGTTTTCTCAGAAACATATTTATCCGTTCCTGTTCAAAACGGGGCTTCTATCCCCCGAAGGGCGAGAAGGCGTTTTGGATGTGTTCCACCACGCGGCAGGAACTGCCTTGGCGTTCCACCCATACGATATCGAAACGGATGTTTTCCGTGCAGTGGTTTTTCTGGATATATCGGGAGGCGGCCGTATAGAGGAACATCTGTTTGCGGAAATCCACCGTGGCGGGCGCGCGCACGAGACTGTCCGGGGCGCGGGTCTTTACTTCCACAAACACCAGCTGTTGGTCGTGGCGCATGATAAGGTCTATCTCGCGGTGGGCAAAACGATAGTTGGAGCACAGCAGTTCGTAGCCTTTGAGCCGCAGGTAGGCGGCCGCCAGCACTTCGCCGGCCATGCCCATACGGTAATCGGCTTTCCTTTTGCGGAAGGCATACGGGATACAGGGGGCTTTTTCGGTGTTCATGGGCTTTTTCTTATAAAACCCATTTTTTGGATTTTATCGAAGAAGCACTGATTAAAAATTTTGCAAGAATATGGTTTACAGAAAGAAAAAAATTATCCACGGGCTTTCGCCAAGGCTGCCGCACCCAAGATGGCGGCATCCGCTTTGGAATCCATCAGACCCGACAGCTCTATCTTGATGCGGTCTTGATAGCAGAAAAGAAGATTTTCGTAGAACGCGCGGCGCGTGGGTTCGAGCAAGATATCGCCTACCTTGGTAACACCGCCGAACAGAAAGATATGCGTGGGAGCGGTAACGCAAGCGAGGTTGGCCAGGAATTTGCCTAAATACTGCCCCATATTCCGATAGGTCTGCAAGGCCTGCGGATTTCCCGCACAGGCCAGGTCCGCCAAGGCGCGGTAGTTGTCGGCCTGGGGCGCGATGTGGTTCTCACGGCAGATTTCAAGATAGGTATCCACCGCTCCGGGCGCGGCCACATAGCGTTCGATACAGCCTTTCCGTCCGCAACCGCAGGCTCTGCCTTCGGGTTCCACGAGGATATGCCCTATTTCTCCGGCCATGGCGTTGAGTCCGTAAACCAACTTTCCGTGGCAGACCACGCCGCCGCCCACCCCGGTGCCCAGAGTTACAAAAAGAAAATCTTGGAGGCCTTTGGCTTTTCCATAAAACTGTTCGCCCAAGGTGGCGGCATTGGCATCATTATCCACCGCTACGGGCGTGTGGGGAAAATAGTTTCCGAAGAGTTCGGTAAGGGAAAACCTTTCTTTGAAGTTCAGATTGGCGGCATTGGCCACCGTGCCGTCTATGGCGCAGGCGTTGGGACAGCAAACGCCTATGCCTTCTATCTTGGCGCGGTTCACTTTTGCCAGACGCAGAATGGTATAGGCCAAGGTAAGCACCAGATCGGCAGGCGATTTATAAAGGCCCGTCTTTACGGTGTCGTGGTCTGCCAGATGGCCGGCTTCATCCACCAGGCCTACCTTGGCGTTGGTGCCTCCGATATCTACCCCGCAGAACATACGGCTTATTCGCGAATCATGAACGAGCCGCGGCCTATCTCAACGCCTTCGGCATACAGCATCACTTCATAGGTGCCTGCCATGGCAGGAGTCGAAATATCCTTGCGGTCCCAGAACATCTTTACATCCTGGGCTTCGTTGCGGTAATCGATTTCCTGCTTGAGCGTGTATTGAAGGGTCTTGCCGTCGAGTTCAAACGAATAGAGGTCGTCGGTTCCCAAAGACATCACCTGTCCGTCGGGGCGCGAAATGCGGGCGTAAATCGTTTTCATGCCGGGTTCCACCACCTTGTTTTCGCCAATGGTGAACTGCAGGTTGATGCGCGTAACACGGGCGGCGCGGTCGGTGGGCTTTTCTTTGCCGTCGGCACGCATACGCACCGTAAAGGCCTGCAAATCGTAGGCTTTGAGCGCGGAAGCCACCGTTATCTTTTCCTGCAGCTGGGCCTTGTCGGCTTCCAGACGGTTGTTCTGCGCCTTGAACTGGGTCACCGTTTCGGCCAGCTGGGTGTTTTCTTCCGTCAATTCACGGTTCACCACCACCAGCGAATCGATACGAGCCACATAGTCTTGGGTGATTTTGCGCAACAGCTCAAGTTTGCGGCGAATCTTATTGTAGTCGGCCTGACTGGCGATAAGTTTTTCTATTTCGGCACGGTTGGCAAGGATAATACTGTCTTTTTCTGACATTTGCGCCGACAAATCCTGATTCTCCATCTTGATGGTGGTGTATTCGTCCATCACCTTGTCTAACTCCCCTTTGAGCTCAACACCACGGGTAAAGCTTTCATTGCGGTCGTTCACTGCCTTTTGGCTGCGTATGAACATATACACCAAGGCTGCCGCCAACACAATGATAATAATGTACAGGACTCTGTTTTTCTTTTGGGTGGATGCCATCTTTTTAAAATTTTAACGTATGCTGCTGCGTTTTTTAAGTTTTTTTTAACACACAGACGAGCAAAGTTAGACTATTTTTGCCAAGTTGCAAACAACAAATCCCACCATGTTCGGAACGCTGTTCAAAAGTCTGCTCGGTTTTTTCTATCCGGCCTGCTGCATAGGCTGCGGCAGAGAACTTATGGCGGGCGAAGGCCTGCTGTGCGCCGACTGCATCGGGCAGCTTCCTTATATCGGAAACGAGGATTCGCCTACCAATCCGGTGTTTGCCAATATCGCCGGACGGGTGCCGGTGCTTTTTGCCGGAGCGGTATTCGACTTTAAGAAAAAGGGCATCATACAGCATCTGCTGCATGAACTCAAATACAACCACCGCCCCGAGATTGGCGTTTTCTTGGGTCGGATCGCCGGGGAGCGGCTGCGTGGGTCTTCGTGTTTCCTGCCGCCTGACTATATCGTGCCGGTTCCCATGCACAGGCGCAAGGAGAAAAAACGGGGGTACAACCAAAGCCTCTGCATCGCCGAGGGTTTCAGGGAGTTTTTTCCTGAATCGAAGATAGAAAAGGCGCTGTTGGAAAAGCGGCACGGTTCGGAGAGCCAGACGCGCAAGAACCGGGTTTCGCGTTGGGAAAACGTAAAAACGGCGTTCTGTCTGTCGGATGCCGCGCGGCAGGAGGCGCGTTTTGCCGGCAAGCACTTCTTGATCATAGACGATGTGTTTACCACCGGCGCCACCGTGGAGAGCTGCGCCCGCCAAATCCTGCAGATTCCCGATGCCCGGGTATCGGTGCTTACGATGGCCACCCCTGTGTAAGGGGATGTTTGCTTCTGCTCTCGACTTTCATTATCTTTGCTCTTTGCATTAAAATCAATGAAAGCCATGAAATATTTGTTGCGGGCTGCCGTTCTGACGGCCGCCTTTATCTTAAACCTTACCTTTATGCAAGCCCAGACTTCCGCTTATCCGGCAGGCGAAACCGAACAGATTGCGGTTATCCATACGCCCTACGGCGATATGACCGTGAAACTCTACAACCAGACGCCGCAACACCGCAACAACTTCATCAAGTTGGCCAAGGCGCAGATATTCGACGGCACGTTGTTTCACCGGGTCATCAAGAACTTTATGATTCAAGGCGGCGACCCGCAGTCGAAGAACGCCCAGCCGGGGCAGATGCTGGGTTCGGGCGATCTGGGCTATACGGTTCCGGCGGAATTCGTGCCCGGATTGATTCATAAGAAAGGGGCTCTCTCGGCCGCCCGTCTGGGCGACAACGTGAACCCGGCCAAGGAATCTTCGGCATCGCAATTCTACCTGGTGCAAGGAAGGGTTTACACACCGCAGGAAATCAATATGCTGCGTCAACGGGGCATCAAGATTAGCCCTGAAAATGAACAAATCTACACCACCGTGGGCGGAACGCCGTTCCTCGATGGCGAATACACCGTTTTCGGCGAGGTAATCGACGGCCTGGACATCATAGACCGCATTGCCGGACAGGCCACCGACCCGAATGACCGTCCGCTCGAAGACATTCCCATGACCGTTACATTAAAATAAGGACACCCATTCCATGAGCCTCAAGGAAAGAATAGACAGTTTGCTGGAAGAAGCCCGCAAAATCAAGCTGGCTTCGGCGGAAGAATCCGAGAAGTACCGCATCCGCATTTTGGGCAAGAAGGGCGAGATGAACGAACTTTTTGAAGAGTTCAAGAAGATTCAGCCCGAAATGAAGAAGAATATCGGCCAAGCCCTCAATGAGCTCAAGACCGCCGTGCAGGAAAAAATCCAACAGGCGAAGAACGACTTCGGAATGGCGCAACAGGCCGATCACGGCCAGGCGGACTTCGATATGAGCCGCCCGGTGGAGGATACGGTAGGACACCGGCATCCGCTCTCGCTTATCCGCGAAGAGATCTACCGCATTTTCGGCAAAATCGGATTCGATATTTCGGACGGCCCGGAAATAGAAGACGACTGGCATCTGTTCACCGCCTTGAACTTTGCACCCGAACACCCTGCCCGCGATATGCAGGACACTTTTTTTGTGGAAAAGAACGGCGTGAACGACGTGGCGTTGCGCACCCATACTTCTTCGGTGCAGATACGCGCCATGAAAGAAAAGCCGCTGCCCATCCGCACGCTCTGCCCCGGCAGGGTCTATCGCAACGAGGCGGTTTCGGCGCGCGCCCATTGCTTTTTCCATCAGGTGGAAGGGCTGTATGTGGATAAAGGTGTTTCTTATGCCGACTTGCGCGAGGTGCTGCTGTATTTCGCCAAGGAAATGTTCGGCTCGAAAACCGAAATCCGCCTCCGGCCGTCTTATTTCCCCTTTACCGAACCTTCGGCCGAAATGGATATCGCCTGCTCCATCTGCGGGGGCAAGGGCTGCCAGTTGTGCAAGGGCACGGGCTGGGTCGAAATCTTAGGCTGCGGCATGGTGGATCCCAACGTGCTCGAAAACTGCGGCATCGACCCGCAGACCTACAGCGGATTCGCTTTCGGCATGGGCGTGGAACGCATCGCCAACCTGCTCTACCGGGTAAACGACCTGCGGCTCTTTTCTGAAAACGACCGCCGGTTTTTGGCGCAGTTCTAAATTCTTGGCGTTATGCAACTCAAATCCTGTATCGGCGGCATCTTGCCGCTTGTGCTCGGCATAGCGGTATGGTCGGGCTGCCAACGCAAGGCCGCCCCTCAACTGACCGCAGGGGAACAGGTAGCCTCCATGCCCGTCTGCCAGACCGATTCGCTGTTGGCCTTCGTGCAGGCGCAAACGGATTTCGGCCCGAGGACACCCAACTCCAACGCGCAGAAAGCCTGCGCGGATTGGTTGCGTTCCCGTCTGGAAGCCTATGGCGCACAGGTAAGCGTGCAGGAATTCGAGAGCCTGCGCTGGGATAAGATTCGTTTGAAAGGCTACAATATCACCGCTTCTTTCTTTCCCGAAAAGACCAACCGGCTGTTGCTCTGCGCCCATTGGGATTCGCGCCCCTACGCCGACCAGGATTCCGACCCCAAGGCCGCCCAAACGCCTATCGACGGAGCCAACGACGGGGCCAGCGGTGTGGCGGTATTGCTGGAGATAGCCCGTATCCTGCAACAGAACACGCCTCGTGTGGGCGTGGATATCGTGTTGTTCGACTTGGAAGATTCGGGCAAACCGAGCAACCAAGGCCATGCACAGGGTGATGAATACACCTGGTGCCTCGGCTCGCAATACTGGAGCGAGAATTTTTCTTCTGCGAACCGCCCCATGTTCGGCATCCTGCTGGATATGGTGGGTACTGAGAATCCGTGCTTCGTGATGGAAGCCACCTCGATGTACTACGCGCCCGACATCATGCGCAAGGTGTGGGAGAAGGCGGCTTTGGCGGGTTACGGGAATATCTTCCAGAGCCGGGCTTCGGGGGCTTTGATCGACGACCATCTTTTTGTGAACAATATCGCCAATATCCCCACCATCGACATCGTTCACTACGACAACCGCAGCGGAAGCGGATTTTTTCCGCACTGGCATACCCGAAACGACAATATCGACCATATTTCGCCCGCCACGCTCAAAATCGTGGGCGATGTGGTTCTTTCGGTTGTGTTCGGTGAATAAAAACGGTGTCCACAATCCCAAAAATTTTCTTACATTTGCCTTCCGTTTCCCGTGCAAGTGCGGAAACGGCGGTTTAATACCAACTTAACACGTGCGATATGGAACTTAAAAAATCTCCCAAAGCGGATCTTGAAAGCCAAAAGGGGATGTTCGGCACTTTCGGTCTGGTCTTGGCACTCGTTATCACGCTGGTGGCTTTCGAGTGGAAATCCTACGATCAGGAACAGATTCAAGTGGCCAACAGAGCGGCGGTTGATATCGAGGAAGATGTAATTATCCAAACCGAACAGAACCTGCCTCCTCCCCCTCCGCCTCCTCCTGCGCAGATTTCTCAGGAAATCGAAATCGTAGAAGACGATGTGGAAATTGAAAACGAAGTGGAAATCAACGCCGAAGCCAACGAAAATACCGTAGTGGAAGATTACGTGGCTCCTCCGGTGGTGGAAGAAGAAGTGGTTCCCGAAGAAGAAATTTTCCAGATTGTAGAAGAAATGCCCGGTCCTGCGGGTGGTACACAGGCTCTTTACGAATATCTCGGAAAGAACATCCGTTACCCGATCGCTGCGTTGGAAAGCGGTATCCAGGGTCGTGTCTATATCAACTTTGTGGTTGAAAAAGACGGCAGCATTTCCGATGTGAAGGTAATGCGCGGTATCGGCGGCGGCTGCGACGAAGAAGCCGTGCGCGTGGTAAAGGCGATGCCCAAATGGAATCCGGGCAAGCAGCGCGGACGTCCGGTGCGCGTACTTTACTCCATTCCCGTTATCTTTAACCTGAATTAGTTTTTATTAAGAAATTCAGACAGACCGCTTGCAGATTTGTGAGCGGTTTGTTTTTATACGGTATCTATGAGCAAATACGGCATTTGCCACTTGGCACAAGCTCCCTTGCGCGATACTATTTCCCATTCTTCCGAAATGATTTCGCAAGTGCTGTTTGGCGATATTGTGGAAATCAAAGACAAGTACCAGAACTGGCACAAGGTGGAAACGGTTTTCGACGGCTACGAAGGCTGGCTGGACGAAAAGCAGTTCATCCCCTTGGAACAGGAGGATTTCGAGGCCATGAAAGCCGAAAAGAACCCTGTGTTCAGTACCGGTTTCGTATCGGAAGCGGAACGCGAGACAGACCATGCCGTTTTCCGTATCGGAATGGGATGCCGTTTGCCTCTGTTCCAAAACGGGGCGTTCAAACTCGGAAAATTAGACTATTCTTATAAAAACCCGGTCTGGGAGATACCCGCCGATGCCGAACAGAAACGGAAATCGGTGATGGAACGGGCCTCGCTCCTGATGAACATGCCCTACCTTTGGGGCGGCAAATCCTCGGCAGGCCTCGATTGTTCGGGCTTTACGCAACTTATTTTCCGCACCTGCGGCCTAAATCTCCTGCGCAACGCTTCCCAACAGGCCACCCAAGGCACGCTGATCAACCTTTTGGCGGAAGCCCGGACGGGCGACCTGCTGTTTTTCGACAACGAGAACGAACAGATTGTGCACGTGGGCATCTATAACGGCAACGGACACGTGCTGCATTCGAGCGGTTGCGTGCGCATCGACCCGGTTGACCACGAGGGCATCTACCGTCAGGATCTGGGAGCCTATTCCCACCACCTGCGTTTGATACGGCGGGTCATTTAATCTTAACGTCTGTCTGCTTAATCGAAAAGACTGCCTTGAACGGGCTGCGGCTTGGGCGCGGCTTGAGCGGTTGTTCCATCGGTGGAGTTCACCGATGTTTCCGTTTTGCTTTCAAACAAATCGGGTGCGGGTTCACCGCCTATCATTGAGTAAAACTCGGCTTCGCTGATAATGGGAATGCCTTCTTTCTCGGCTTTCCTGCGCTTTTCGGGCCCCATTTTCTCGCCTGCCAGCAGATAGTCGGTCTTGGAGGAGATGCCCGACAGCATCTTGCCGCCGAAATATTCCACGATACGTTTCATTTCTTCGCGGGAACGCGAGAAAGTGCCGCTGATGACCCAGGCCTTGCCTTCCAGAAGGTTCTCGCCTTTCTTTTCTTCGTATTCCATCACAAGCCCGGCTTCTTTGAGGCGCGCAACAATCTGCTGTTCCTGTTCCCGTGCAAAGAACTCGGTTACCGAACCGGCTATGGCCTCCCCCACTTCCTCTACCTCGC
>CAYVJX010000030.1:0-13214 GCA_964451895.1 uncultured Bacteroidaceae bacterium
GCAAGATGGTTTCGATGATCGACCGTTTGGCAAAACGTCACATCATCCACAAGAATAAAGCCGGCAACCTCAAATCGGAAGTGATGTTGCAGGTAAACAGATTGCAGGCCTAATCGCGGAAACGGGGCGGATCCCGGTTTCTGGAAGATATTCAGAGAGGGACTTTCCACACGGAAAGCCCCTCTCTTGTTTTTGGTTGATAACTAATAGATTTACTGCGGATAATTAATGTCTGAACTGCGTCTGAAAAATTTGTAAAAGTCAGAAAAAAGTCGTTTCTTTGCACCAAGTTTAACCAACTAAAAAAAGAAAATCATGTCAGAAATTGCAAATGATGTAAAAGCTATCATCGTTGACAAGCTTGGTGTAGACGAAAAAGAAGTTACTCCCGAAGCAAACTTCACCAACGATTTGGGTGCCGATTCCTTGGATACTGTAGAATTGATTATGGAATTCGAAAAGAAATTCGGTATTTCCATTCCCGATGACCAGGCCGAAAAGATTGCCACCGTGGGTGACGCAATCAAATATATTGAAGAAAACAAGAAGTAAGTTGTTGTTCTTCCAATAAGATTAAGGAGAGGCGGGAAGCAAGGTTATTGTTTTCCGCCTTTTCACGCTTAAAAGAAACGGCTCGAAAGAGTTGCGATTAATACCTTTTATCATTCAGCTGTATGGAATTAAAGAGAGTGGTTATTACCGGGATGGGGGCTCTTACCCCGATAGGCAACAATCTCAATGACTATTGGAACGCCCTTTTGGCAGGTACCAGCGGTGCCGCGCCTATCACCCATTTCGATGCCAGCCTTTTCAAAACGCAGTTCGCTTGCGAATTGAAAGGTTTCGACATCAACAATTACATGGATCGCAAGGAAGCGCGCAAACACGACGCTTTTTCACAATATGCTTTGGTGGCTTCGGATGAAGCCGTGGCCGATTCGGGTATCCTGAACGCCCCGAATCTGAACAAAGAAAGGGTAGGCGTTATCTGGGCCTCGGGTATCGGCGGCTTGATGAGCCTGCATCAGGAGGTTGCCGATTTCGCCACCGGCGACGGCACGCCCCGTTTCAATCCTTTCTTCATTCCCAAGATGATTGCCGACATCGCCGCCGGCCATATTAGCATCAAGAACGGGTTCAAAGGCCCCAATTTCGCCACCGTTTCGGCCTGCGCCTCTTCGGCCAACGCCTTGGCGGAAGCCTATCTGTATATCCGTATGGGCAAGGCGGACGTTTTTGTCTGCGGCGGTTCGGAAGCGGCGGTTACGCCTGCCGGCATCGGTGGGTTCAATTCCATGCACGCCCTTTCCACACGCAACGATGATCCCAAAACGGCCTCCCGTCCTTTCGACAAGGACCGTGACGGTTTTGTGCTGGGTGAAGGTGCCGGTGGTCTGGTATTGGAAGAATTGGAACATGCCAAAGCCCGTGGCGCCAAGATTTACGCCGAGGTCGTGGGTTCGGGTCTGACCGCCGACGCGCATCACATGACCGCTCCCGATCCCGAGGGCAGCAGTGTGGCGCGGGCCATGCGGCTTGCCGTGGAAGAAAGCGGTTGCAGGATGGAGGATGTGGATCACATCAACACGCACGGCACCTCTACGCCGGTGGGTGATGTGGCCGAAGTAACGGGAATCGTGAAGGCTTTCGGCGAACACGCCTACAAAATCAATATCTGCTCCACCAAGTCCTGTACGGGTCACTTGCTCGGGGCTGCCGGCGCTATCGAAGCCATCGCTACGGCCATGGCGGTAAAGAACGATATCGTTCCTCCCACCATCAACCACTTTACGGATGATTCCGACATCGATTCCAAGCTGAACTTTACGTTCGGCAAGGCGCAGCAACGCACGGTAAGGCTTGCGTTGAGCAATACCTTTGGATTCGGTGGTCACAACGTTTCGATGGCGTTCAAGAAATACGAAGAATAGGCTGGTTTTCAACCGACCTTTTCTCGCCATGGCATAATCCAAACAAGTTTGGCTTCTGCGCATGGCTTAACGAAAATGTTGGATTTTATGTTTGGATTTGTCGCTTTCTGCTTTTCGAAAGACAAGAAGCTATACAAGGCCATGAAAAATATTCTTGGGTTTTACCCCAAGAATATTTTTTTGTACCGGCTCGCCTTCATGCACCGCTCGGTTTCGCGCGTGTCGGGTTCGTTAAAAAGCAATAACGAACGGCTCGAATATCTGGGCGATTCGGTAATCAGCACGGCGGTGGCGCATTACCTTTTTAAGCGTTACCCCAATAAAGACGAGGGTTTCCTTACCGAAATGCGTTCCAAGATGGTGAGCCGTGCCACGCTGAACAAGGTGGCGCTCAAGATGGGGCTGCATGAACTGCTCCATATCGACACCAAGTCGGGCGGATTCAAGTCGGTGGACGGAAATGCGCTGGAAGCCTTGATTGGCGCGGTGTTTCTCGACAAGGGCTACCGCTTTACCGAAAAGATACTGCTTCGGCGGGTTATCGCGATCCATATCGATATGGACGAAATCGAAAGCCGCGACTGGAACTACAAGAGCAAGTTGATCGACTGGGGGCAGAAAGAACGCCTGAAGATACATTTCCAGGTTTTGGGCGCGTTGCATCAGAAAGGCAAGAAACTCTATAAGGTGGCGGCTATGGTGGGCGAGGAATGCTGGGGCGAGGGCATGGACCAATCGATCAAGGCCGCCGAACAGATCGCTTCCGAAAACGCCTACAAGAACCGCGTTATCCCTTATATCGAGAAACAGTCCAAGAAAGGTTACCGCACTCCTTTGCCCGATGCCGTGCAGACACCGGCAAAAACGGAACAGGCGCAGAATCCTGCTCCGATGCTTGGGGTGGCAGAACCTGCGCCTGTTTACGGGGCTGCGGCGGAATCGCCCGCAACCATCAGCGCCAGCCTCTTTGCCGTGGAGACTCCACAGAAAGAAGCGGAAGATACTCCGGTTATTTAAAGGCGATATTCTCGCCCGTGGTGAATTTCTCGCAGTAACGGCATTTGAGTTTGGTGTTGCCGTCGCTCTGCATCACCGTAAAGTCGGTTTCGATGGCTTCGTGGTTGGTGATGCAGTTGGGGTTCATGCACTTTACGATACCTTTTACTTTTTCGGGCAGGCTCACCTTGGTTTTGCCGACCACTTCGAAATTCCTGATTTCGATAATGGTGGCGTTGGGGCTTACCAGAGCCACCTTGTTGATTTCTTCGGGTGCGAAGAAGCGGTTGGCTACCTTGATGATGCCTTTCTTTCCCAATTTCTTGCTTTCGAGGTTCGAGCCCATATAGACGGTTTCGGTGCTTTGGTCCAGGTTGAGCAACTGCAGCACGCGGAATACCTGTGCGGCATCGATATGGTCGATAACGGTTCCGTTTTCGAGTGCGGAAACGATCAATTCTGTTTTAACCATGATTTCGGAATGTTTTAAGGTAATACGATTGGTTTTTTATTGTTTGGCTCCCAGGATAAGGGCCATGAGTGCCTGACGCACGAAAACGCCGTTCTTGGCCTGTTGGAAGTAATAGGCGTAAGGCGTATCATCTACATCGGTGGCGATTTCGTTGACACGGGGCAGCGGGTGCAGGATTTTCATCGTGTCCTTGCAGCCTTGCAGCATGGCTTTGTTCAGGATATAGGCGTTCTTTACCTTTTCGTATTCCATGAGGTCGGCAAAGCGTTCCCGTTGCACGCGGGTCATATAGATGATGTCGGCAAAGGGAATCACGTCGGAGAGCTCGGTGTATTGGTGGTATTCGAGATGGCGGTCTTTAATCGTCTGCTTTACGTAGCTGGGCAGTTTCAGTTCCACGGGAGAAACCAGATGGAATGTGCAGTTGAAGTTACACAGGGCCTGGGTGAGCGAGTGCACGGTACGGCCGTATTTGAGGTCGCCCACAAAAGCGATGTTGAGGTTGTCCAAGCGGCCTTGTGTCTTGCGGATGGAATAGAGGTCGAGCAGACATTGGGTGGGGTGCTGGTTGGCGCCGTCTCCGGCGTTGATTACCGGCACGCTGGCCACTTCGGAGGCGTAACGGGAACTGCCTTCCTTGGGGTGACGCATCACGATAAGGTCGGCGTAGTTGCTCACCATCAGGATGGTGTCTTTGAGCGATTCGCCTTTGGCCGTGCTGCTGTTGGAGGCATCCGAGAACCCGATGATGCGCGCGCCCAATTGGTTCGCCGCGCTTTCGAAACTGAGCCGGGTGCGGGTGGAGGGCTCGAAAAAGAGCGTGGCCACCACTTTGTCTGCCAGGATGCGTTGGTGGGGATTCTTTTCGAAATCCTCCGCCACGTCCAGCACGTGCAGCTGCTCTTCTTTGCTGAAGTCGGTAATGGAGATGAGGTTTTTGTTTTTCATGAGTATGAGGTTATCTGTTATGCAAGGGGAAGAAAGGGTTCAGGACGGAAAATCCGGCAAAAAAAAAGCGGCCTTGAAAAAGGTCGCCTGACGAAAGGGAATCGGGAACAATGACAAGAAAGGATAACGGTTTCCCGGTCGATGCCGATACGGGATTCTGTACATTCCTGACGTTTGTTTTCCATGCCATATCGGAATGTAAAGGTAGCGGATTTCTCCGGCATTTTTTTTATCGGACGAGGGAAGTTATCAACAATAAACGGACAATTCCTTAGAATCCCGCCAAGTGGAGGAAGAGGGTGGGGATAATGAGCAGGAATCCCACCACAATCAGGAAGAGGATGAATTTCCATACCCAGCGCAGCCAAAGCGTGTAGGGAATCTTTGCCACGCCCAGCACGCCCAGCAGGATGCCCGAAGTGGGGGTGATCATATTGGTGAAACCGTCGCCGAACTGGAAAGCCAGCACCGTGGTCTGTCGCGAGATATGAATCAGGTCGGCGAACTGGCTCATGATAGGCATCGTCAGGGCGGCTTTGGCGCTTCCGGACGGCATCACCACATTCAGCAGGGTCTGAAACGCGTACATCACGCCCACCGAGGCGATTTCGCCCATCTTCGACATGGCGGAAGCCACTCCGTGCAGCAGGGTGTCGATTACCTTTCCTTCCTGAAGGATAAAGATGATGCCGCTGGCCAGGCCGATAACCATGGCCGGAACGAGAATATCCTTGACCCCTTCGAGAAACAGCCCCATCACCTTGTCAAGCCCTTTGCCGGCGGCGATGCCCGCGCTGAGCCCCATGGCCAGGAAGAGCGCCGATATCTCCATGATGTACCATTGGTAGCCGAGCACGCCCACCACCAGGTAGAAGACGGTAAAGAAAAGCAGCTGCAGGTTGAAGGCCGCCACCGATTTACGGCAGGAAAAAACGCCCCAGAGCAGGAACAGGGCGGAAAGCACGGGCAGGATGCAGAGTTGCACCGATCGGGTTCCGATTTCGATGCGTGTAAGCGGATACCGTATGGCGAAAAAGACCTGAACCAGCGCCAGGAATGCAAACAGAATATAAAGGATGCGCGGAACGGTGTTCTCCTCGTTCTTTTCGTCTTGGTTCGATTGCACCAGCTCGCGCCAATATCCGTCTATCTTATAGACGGGTGATTTTTTCGGGTCGCGCTTGACTCTTCTGGCGTAGAGAAGGATAAACACCAGCGCGATGGCGGTGAGCACCGCCCAGCAGAAGACGCGGTATCCCAATCCCGAGAAGAGCGGAATGCCGGCGATGCCTTGGGCGATGCCGATGGTGAAAGGATTGAGCATCGCGCCGGCAAAACCCACGTGCGCTGCCAGATAAGAGATGCATACGCCCGTAATCGAGTCGTAGCCCATCGAGACGGCCATCGGCACGAACACGATGATAAAGGCGATGGTTTCCTCGCTCATGCCGAAAACCGCCCCGAAAAGGCTGAACATAACCGTGATGACAGCCAGCACCACCAGATCGATGTCGGTTTTCCGAAGCCACTTCTTCTGCCGGCAGGCTTGGGTGAACCTTACGAAAGAGCGCACCCCCCGGTCAATCGCATGGGTGCTGTTGAGAATCCAGAACGCGCCGCCCACCATAAGCACGAAAACGATGATGTCGGCTTTATCCACAAAGCCTTTGAAGAGGGCGAACAAGACCGAATACGTCTGCGGAGCGGGTTCCACATAGTGAAAGGAATCATCCACGACCACTTCCCGCGCCACGCCGTTTACCGTCTGGCTCTCACGCAGGTATTCTCCGCCGGGAATGATCCAGGTGAGTATGGCGGCGGCCAGGATAATGTAGCAGACAATCGTGAATGTTCCGGGAATCTTTTTCATGCTTAGCAAATTTCGGCGACCACGAATGTGCTGCCGCCCACATAAATCAGGTCGTCTTTACCGGCTTGTTTTTTGGCGGCATCCAAGGCCTGTTCCACCGAAGCGTAGCCTTTGCCGTTCAATCCGTATTCCGATGCCTTTTCCGCCAGATCCTGGACGGGCAGGGCGCGTTCCTGCGGTGCCTGGCAGAAATAATAGGTGGCTGAAACGGGCAGCATGGCCAGAATGGTGCTGATGTCTTTGTCTTTGACCATGCCCCAGACGATATGCAGCCGTTTGTAGTCGATTTTGGAAATCTGTTGCAGTACCAGACGGATGCCGGCTTCATTGTGGCCGGTATCGCAATACACGAGCGGATTTTGACCCAGGCATTGCCAACGCCCCATCAGGCCCGTGTTTTGGGCGGCATGGGCGATGCCTTGCCGTATGGCGGTTTGCGGCAGGTCGAATTCCTGTTGCAGGATGTCGAGCGCGGCCATCACTCCGGCCAGGTTCTTGGTTTCGTAGCGGTCTCCGGCAATGTCGCAGGAGAGGTTCTCGAGATAAGGCTGCCCGTATCGGAGCACGTCGAACGAGAAGGATAGCCCCTCGTTACGCACGTTCTGCAACGAAAAGACGGTATCGGCGAACAGGATGGGAGCGTTCTTTTCCTGGGCGAAACGGCTGAACACCGGGTGCACCGCCAGCTGGCTCTCGCTGATGACCACCGGAACGCCTTCCTTGATGATGCCCGCTTTCTCGGCGGCGATTTTGGGCAGGGTGTCGCCCAAGAACTGCATGTGGTCAAAACTGATGTTGGTGATGAGGCTCAGTTGCGGCGTGATCACGTTGGTGGAATCCAGACGGCCGCCCATGCCCACCTCGATAAGGGCGATATCCACTTCTTCCTTGGCGAAATAATCGAAAGCCATCGCCACCGTCATTTCAAAGAAAGATGCCTTTACCTTGGCGAACATCTCCTTGTTCCTTTCGTAGAACTCCACCACATCGTTCTTGCCTATCATCTGCCCGTTGACTCGGATGCGTTCCCGGAAATCGCGCAGGTGGGGCGAGGTGTAAAGCCCTGTTTTGTATCCGGCGGCCTGAAAGACGGAGGCCAGCAGGTGGGAGCAGGAGCCTTTGCCGTTGGTTCCAGCCACGTGGATGCTCTTGAAGCGGCGGTAGGGATGCCCCAAGGCTTCCATCATCTGTTCGGTGTTCTTCAGGTTGGGCTTGTAGGCCGCCGCGCCGATGCGCTGGAACATGGGCAGGCTGTGGTACATGATATCCAGCACTTCCTTGTAGCGTTGGTCTTCCTCTCTTTCGCGCCCGTTCACCACACAGGCCTCCGGTGTGATTTCCACCTGGAATTTCTGCCATACGTTGGCTTTGATGCGCAGGGCAAGATCCCATAGTTCCTCGCCGGTGGCCGAGCCGTGGTTCACCAATACCAAGGCTTGTTTCTCATAGACCCCGGCATCGCCCTCCCGGTAGCCTTTCCAGCCGCATTGGTCGATAAGCCAGCCGGCCGAGAGCTTGTAGCCATCGGGCGTTCTGTGCGCCGGCATCTTGGGGTATGCAACCTGCAGTTCGTGATAGCGGCTTTGGCTGACCACCGGGTTGGTGAAGAAACTGCCCACGCAGCCCATCTGCTTTAAATCGGGCAATTTTTGCTTGCGTAAGGTAGCCACCGCCTGGGAAATGGCGCCAAGGTCGTTTTCCTTGCCTTCGGGCAGGAGCTGGGAAATGCCCTCGTAGGCCACGCGCGGATGCGCCAGTTTACCCAAGCGCAACACCACCGACCATACGATAAGCCTTTCCTGATGTTTGAACTTGCTCCTGCGGTAGGCATAGTGGCATTCTTCTCGCGGAATCTCGTAGAACTGGCGGGTCTCGGTGTCGAACACCTCCACGCTTTCGATCGAATCGGCTATTTCCGCGCCGTAGGCTCCCATGTTCTGCACCGCCGCACCGCCCACGCTTCCGGGAATGTCGGTAAGGTTCTCCAAACCCCACCAGCCTTGCTGCACGGTTTTGCGCACCAAATCGCGCCAGACCTCCCCGGCGCCCACGCGCAGCACCACCGAAATCGTGTCCTCGCGCACCAGTTCCACGCCCTTGTTCGCCAAACGCACCACCAGACCCGGAAAATCGCCCAGAAACAAGGTGTTGCTGCCGCCTCCGAGCCAGAACTTGGGCAGGTCGGCAAACTTTTCATCCGCCAAGAGCTGTTGCAGCTCTTCTTTTTGAGAAACTTCGGTATAATAGGCGCAATCGATGTCCAGACCGAAAGTATTGAACTTCTGTAACGGCCAATCCTGCTTGATTTCCATTTTACTGTTTCTTTTTGGCTTTCGCCTTGGTGACGGTCTTGCCCTTGGACAATCCTGCCGAGGGCAAGGCTAACTTTTCTTTCAGAAAACGGCCCGTATAGGAGTCTTTTATCTTGACGAGCTCTTCGGGAACGCCTTCAAACACGATGTTTCCGCCTGCGGCGCCGCCTTCGGGTCCCACGTCGATGACCCAGTCGGCCAGTTTCACCACGTCCAGCTGGTGTTCGATCACCAGCACCGTATGCCCGCGGGCGATCAAGGCGTCGAAAGCGATCTGGAGTTTGCGTATGTCGTGAAAATGCAGCCCGGTGGTGGGTTCGTCGAAGATAAAGAGCGTATGCCCTTTTTCTTCGGAATGGCCCCGGCACAGGAAATAGGCGAGTTTGACCCGCTGGGCCTCCCCGCCCGAAAGGCTGCTCGAAGACTGCCCCAGGTGCAGGTAACCCAAGCCCACGTCCTGCAAAACTTGCAGTTTGGCGCACAGACGTTTCACACAGGAATCGCTCTTGTCGGCGGAGAAGAATTCCAAGGCCTCGTCGATGGTCATTTCCAACACATCGGCAATGTTCTTGTCACGGTATTTTATTTCCAGCACCTCGTCTTTGAACCGCTTGCCGTGGCATTGGTCGCATTCGAGGAAAAGGTCCGCCATAAACTGCATCTCCACCTTGATCGTGCCTTCCCCCTGGCAGGTCTCGCAACGTCCGCCCTGCACGTTGAACGAGAAATAGCCGGGCGCGAAAAGCCGTTTCTTGGCCAACGGCTGGGCGGCGAACAGTTCGCGTATGTCGTCGAAAGCTTTCAGGTAGGTGGCGGGATTGGAGCGGCTGGAACGCCCGATAGGGTTCTGATCGACCAGTTCCACGGCCTGCAGGCATTTGTAATCGCCTTCCAGTTGTCTGTACCGCAACTGTTCCCCACCGGAATACGCCCCCAGGATACGTTGCAATGCCGGAAAAAGCGTCTGGCGGACCAGCGAGGTCTTGCCCGAACCGCTCACCCCGGTAACCACCGTCATGACGTTGAGCGGAATGGTTACATCCACGTTCTTGAGGTTGTTGCAGTGCGCGCCGCACAGACGGATGCTGCGTGTCCACGCCCGGCGGCTTTCCGGCACGGGAATGGACATCTGGCCCCGCAGGTAGCGGGCGGTGAGGCTGTCTCCCTTTTCAAGCAGTTCCTTCGGGGTTCCGGCAAACACGATCTCGCCGCCGAACCGCCCGGCTTGCGGCCCTACGTCGATGATGTAGTCGGCCTCGAGCATCATCGCCTCGTCGTGTTCCACCACGATAACCGTATTGCCTAAATCGCGCAGTTGCTTGATGACTTGTATCAGGTGTTCGGTGTCGCGCGAATGGAGCCCGATGCTCGGTTCATCCAAAATATAGAGCGAGCCCACCAGCGCGCTGCCGATGGAATTGGCCAGATGGATGCGCTGCCCTTCGCCGCCCGACAAGGTGGAAGAACGGCGGTCGAGCGTCAGGTAGGAAAGCCCCACGCTCTGCAGGTAGGCCAAACGGTTTTCGATTTCGGTAAGCGTGCGCGCCCCGATGGCCCTTTCATGCGCGCTGAGGTGTATGTTCTTGAAGAAAAGCGCCAGGTCGCCCACCTGCATCTTTACCAACTCGGAAATATTCTTGCCGTCGATCTTCACATAGGCGGTGTCGGGGCGCAGGCGCGAGCCGTGGCATTCAGGGCAAGGCGTGATGCCCCGGTATCGCGAAGCCATGACACGGTACTGTATCTTGTAGGAGTTCTTCTCGATGAACTTGAAGCAGTCGTAAATGCCCTTGAGGTGTTTGTTCCCGTACCAGAGCAGGTGCTTTTCCTGTTCCGAGAGTTCTTTGTAGGGGCGGTGTATCGGAAAGGCCTCGCTTTCAGCATGGCGGATGAACTCGTTCTTCCATTCGCTCATCTTTTCGCCTCGCCAGCAGGCCACGGCATCCTGGTAGAGCGACAGGGAGGTGTCGGGAATCACGAGGTCTTCGCTGATGCCGTCGATGGTGCCGATGCCGCCGCAACGCTTGCAGGCTCCGTACGGATTGTTGAAGCTGAAGAAATTGGGGCTGGGCTTGACAAAACTCATGCCGTCGGCTTCCAGCCTGTTCGAGAATTCCAGCAGGCGGGACTTGCCGTCCCGGGTCAGATATTCGAGATAGCATCGGCCTTCGCCTTCGTTGAAAGCGGTCTGCACCGAATCGAAGATGCGCGAGTACAGGCCGCCCTGTTCTTCTTCCTTTTTGACCACCAGACGGTCCACCAATAGGTAATGCCCTTTGAGGTCGGTGTTCGGGCCGCATTCCGAAATCTCCACGGTTTGGGAACGCGAGGCATCTTTGGGATTCGCTTTATAGAGGCGGCTGAACCCCATCTTCTCGATAAGGTTCAGGTATTCGCCCACGCTGAGCCCCTGCCGTATGCAGACAGGGGAGAGGATGTACAGCTTGGTGCCTTCCGGCAGCGTGGCGGCGAAATCCGCCACATTCGCCACCGAATGGCGCTTCACCTCGCAGCCCGAAACGGGCGAATAGATTTTGCCGATGCGGGCGAAAAGCAGTTTCAGGTATTCGTATATCTCGGTAACCGTGCCCACGGTGGAGCGCGGATTGGCGTTGAGGGTCTTCTGCTCGATGGCGATGGCCGGGGAGATGCCATCTACAAAATCCACTTCGGGTTTGCTCATGCGCCCCAGGAACTGGCGGGCGTAGGAACTGAGGCTTTCCACATAGCGGCGCTGCCCTTCGGCATAGAGGGTGTCGAACACCAGAGACGATTTGCCCGAACCCGAAAGCCCCGTCACCACGATGAGTTTCCCTGCCGGAAAACTTACATCCACGTTCTTGAGGTTGTTGACCCTTACGCCGCGCAGGATAATGTCGCGCCGGTGCTCTTGGGTTGGGGTGGAAGATTCCTTTTCAATTTCCTTGAGACAGGCCGTGCAAAGACATTGCTCTCCGTAGGTTCGGGCAATGTGGGAGGATGCCGCCTGGCCAAGCTTCACCTTGCTGCAGGCGCAACGGGATATATCATCGTGCCGACATTCGAACTTCTTACCGCAACGTGGGCATTTCTTCTCCATGATTCTACAATTTTACCAATTTGGCCGTTTCTCCGGCAAAGCGCAGCAGATAGATGCCCGGTTGCCAACGGGAGGTTTCCAGCTCGATGCCGTTCTGTGCGGCGGGAACGCAAAGGCGCAGCAGGCATCGGCCGCTGAGGTCAAGCGCATAAAGCCATTCGGCTTGGGTAGTGGTGGGCAACAGCACACGGATCCTGTCTTGGCACGGGTTGGGAAATACCTTCATGCCCGTTCCGTTTTCAACAGGCTCCAGCCCGGTGTGGTCGGTATGCAGTGCCATGATGCCGGCAAATTCGGTGGAAATCTCGCCGATGCCCGGATCGGGCTGCTGGTTGGTGGCGCACACCACCTTGATAAAGTCTATCTGTTCCAAAGCGACGGGAGCGCCGTTGGCATCCACCGCCCAATCGAGGTCGATGCCGCAGGCGGGGCTGCTGTTGGGCTGGTTGTCGGCATAGCCATAGGGATAGCACAGCATCAGCCATTGTTTCCTGCCGTTGTTTTCAATCAGACGGGCGTTGGGCGGCAATTTCCTGCCCCTGAACGTAAGGCTGTCACAAGAGAGCCAAAGCGGAAAATAAGTTTCCTGCGTATGGGCGGAAATACGGAAGATATATCCGGTATCGCCCGTATTGCTTTTATAGGCAATGTCGGCGGAAGGCTCCGCTGGGTCGAAATAGTAGGTGAGGGCGTAATCGCTTACGGTCTGCGGATGATGGTGCTCGCTGCCGGCAATCTCATACCAAGGGTCGTCGGCGATTCCGTTTCCGTTGTCATCGCGGCTCACCCACACGATGCCCGGTTCGGAACTGCCGCCCGGCGTGTCGCTCAGCTGGGGCGTATGCGCGGCATCGTAAAAGGCGTTGCCCAGCACCTTGAAATCAGCGCCCTCCCGGTTCGGCACGGGCTTGTCTAACTGGAGCGTGATGCTGCCCCCGAATCCGCCCAAAGACACGATATACATAAACGAAGACTCCCGATAGAGCGAGTCCAGCTTGCGGCAGACCTGCCCGGCGGAGAGTTCATGCGCAGGTTGACCCGGTTCAAGGAATTGCGTGTAATCGATAAACTGCCCCGGTGCAGGGGAATAATCCAAGATACGGAAAGATTCCTGCGCCACCGTTCCCGTCCACGGCAGGCAGGCCAAGGCGAAAACAAAGTGTTTCACACTCTTTCGGATAAAGGTATTCCGGCTTCCAAACAACATAAATGTAAAGGTACGCAAACCGCCATAAAGAACAAAATAGACATAAAACGGTTCGACAGTCGGGGATAGAATATTTTGAAATATCGGAGACAATGATGGATAGTCATACCGTCATTTTCTCTGCCCGTGCAGTAAAAGGCAACAGGAACAAGGCCGATGAGGAAAACAACTTATTAAACAGTAAGTAAATCAGCAGTATGGAGAACTTCAAACAGTCAAGAAAATAGGTGTTTATGATTGGCAAACTGCAAATAATAAATACTTTATCCTGTTGATAACTTTCTTTTTCCATCTTTGTCACGGTCGGGAATATTTTATTATTATAATAGAGAAGCGAAAAGACATTGATTTCCAGCTGTCAATATTTCAGCGAAACCTCGCCAAACTCACCGCCCGTGC
>CAYVJX010000031.1:0-13203 GCA_964451895.1 uncultured Bacteroidaceae bacterium
CGCAATACAGCTATCTGAGCAGCCGGGTGGACGAACTGGAGAAAGTGGTTTCGGACGTCCATTCCCGCGACCGCAACCTCTACCGTATGATTTTTGAAGCCGAACCGCCCGTGCCCAAAGCCATTCTGCGGCAGAATTACAGCGGTTTCAAAGACAACACCATATCAAAGGCCATCATACAGACCTCCGAAAAGGTAGATAAGCTGGCCAACGACCTCTACGCCCAGTCGATTTCCATGGATCAGATTTACGACCAGGCCAAACAGAAAGAGGAATATATGCGCTGTGTACCTGCCATTTATCCCGTCAACAAGAACAGCAGCCACATGAGTTCGGGTTTCGGATACCGTTTCCATCCCATCTACAAGTCTTTGCGCATGCACACCGGCACAGACATCGCCGCCCCGCAGGGAACGCCGGTCTATGCCACCGGCAAGGGACGCGTTACCGTGGCGGCCAACAGCCCCATCGGTTATTCGGGTTACGGTATCGTCTGCAAGGTGGATCACGGCTTCGGCTACGAAACGCTCTACGCTCACATGAGCAAACTGGCGGTGCGCCCCGGACAGAAGGTAAAACGCGGAGACATTGTGGGTTACGTAGGTTCCACGGGGGCTTCCAAGGGAACACACCTGCATTACGAAGTGCTGGTGAACGGCAAGCATATGAACCCCGTTTATTATTTCTTCATCGACATCTCGCCCGAAGAATACCTTGAAATCTTCGAAAAGGCGAAAGAAGTGAACCAAAGCCTCTCTTAGTCATGGAAGAACCACCGAAAAAGCTTTTTTACACGATTGGGGAAGTGGCTGCATTGTTTAATGTAAATACCTCTTTGATACGTTTTTGGGAGAGGGAATTTGAAGTGATACATCCACAGCGGAACCGCAAAGGAAACCGGCTCTTTACGCAGCGGGATCTGGATTATTTCCACCAGATCTACCATCTGGTCAAGGAGCAAGGGCATACCTTGCAAGGCGCCAAGGAGAAATTGAAACGTCAACCCGTTGAATCTCAGGAAGCCCGACTGGCGGTAGCCGAAAACCTCCGCAAGATCAAGAGCCTGTTGCTTGAACTTAAAGAATTATGTTAGGTTATATTATTTGGAATATTAATCCTGTGGCGTTTAGCCTATTCGGACTTGAGATACGTTGGTACGGAGTTCTGTTTGCCGTAGCCTTCCTGCTCGGCTGGTGGCTTCTGGCCCGTATGTTGAAATGGGAAGGGCAGAAAACCGAAATGGCCGACGTGTTGCTTTGGTATGTGGCCGTGGCGGTCATTATCGGCGCACGTCTGGGGCATTGCCTGTTCTATGAACCCCAATGGTATCTGAACCATCCCCTGGACATCCTCAAGATACGCGATGGCGGTCTGGCCAGCCACGGAGCGGCCATCGGCATCCTGATAGCCTTATGGCTCGTATCGAGAAAATACAAGACCTCCATATGGTATTGGCTTGACCGTGTGGTGATTCCGGTAGCCCTGAGCGGCTTCTTTATCCGTATGGGCAACCTGATGAACTCCGAAATCTACGGACATATCACTTCCTTGCCCTGGGGATTCGTGTTCGTGCGCGAAGCCGAAACCCTGCCCAAGCACCCCACGCAGATATATGAAGCCCTTTGCTACCTGCTGCTGTTCGCCGCCCTGCTGTTCCATTTTTGGAAAAAGAAAGGCCAGGTACGCAACGGGCAGCTGTTCGGCTGGTTCCTTATCGGCTGTTTCGGGGCGCGGTTCCTGATAGAATACCTTAAAGAAGTGCAGGTGGCGTGGGAATCCGGGCATCTGTTGGACATGGGGCAGATACTGAGCATTCCCTTTATCCTGGGCGGCATCGCCATCCTGATAGCCTCGCACAAAGGATTATTGGATAAAAAAGCCTAAATTCGCATCTATGCCTGCCTTCCGGTTCAAACGTCTTCTGATACTCCTTGCCCTCTGGCTTTTCGCCGAGGGCTCGCTGGCTTATTCGCAGTTGCGGCGTTACGCGGCCTCGGGCAAGATTATCCAGTTTTCGGGGGTCGTGGTCAGCGGAATCGACAGCAATCCCCTGCCTTTCACCCACTTGATTATCGGTTCCCGCCGACAGGGAACGATTACCGATGTCAACGGGTTCTTTTCTTTCGTGGCGATGGTGGGCGACACGGTATGCTTTACCTCAGTAGGCTATCGCCCTCGTTATGTGGTGATTTCCGATACGATTCGCCACGATGCCTATTCGATGGTGGTTCCCATGGAACAAGATACCATCATGCTGCTCGAAACGGTCATCTACCCTTGGCCGAGCAAGGATAAATTCCGCGAAGCCTTTGTGAACCTGAAACTTCCTGAATCCGAATCAGACATCATCCGCAAGAATTTCAACCTGGCGGCCTTGCGCGAACAGGCCCGCAACGGCAGTATGAACGCCGATATGAACTACCGTTCCCTTATGCAGCAACAGACCACCCGGCTCTATTCCCAGAACCAGGTGGCTCCCGTGAACCTGCTCAATCCTTTCGCCTGGGCGCAGTTCGTAAAGCAATTGAGGCGCCGCAAGGAGATGCAGAAGACCGAAGCGCAAGGACAGGATTACAGACAATACGAATCAACGCCCTCCGGTGCCCTTCCCGAATTTAGCGATGAAGAATAGGTTTTTCGTGTTTCTATCGCGTATGGCGGCGGTATCGCTGTGTTGCCTGCCGCTGTTTGCCCATGCCCAGAACGCGTTGGTGGAAGGCTATGTCACCGACGAGAACGGGCAAGGCATCGCCTTGGTTTCGGTGGGTGTGGTCAATCTGGAAAGACCTGTCGGCACTTCCACCGACGAAAACGGTTTTTTCAGCCTTTCCGTACCCGCAGGCATCGAACTGGAACTGCTCTTCAGCCATACCGCTTATCAGCCTTACCGGCAGAAAATCAAGCTTCAAGACAAACAAAAGAAGAAACTGCAGCTGAGCCTGCAATCCCTCACCGTGCAGATGGAAGAAGTGGCTGTGCAGGGAGAACGTCAACGGAACAACGCCTATGTGCACCTCTCCCCACTCGAGGGCCAGACTCTTCCCGGCATCACCGGCGGCGTGGAAGGCCTGGTGATGTCGCTGCCGGGCGTGAACAACAACAACGAACTGAGCTCACAGTACTCCGTGCGGGGTGGCAATTTCGATGAAAACCTCGTGTATGTGAACGGGGTCGAGATATACCGGCCTTTCCTGACCCGTTCAGGTGAACAGGAAGGCTTGAGCTTCGTCAATCCCGATCTGGTGCAGACCCTTACCTTCTCCAGCGGCGGTTTCGATGCCCGTTACGGCGACAAGATGAGTTCCGTGCTGGATATCCGCTACAAGCAGCCCCAGCAGTTCGGCGGTTCGGTCGGATTGAGTTTCATGGGCGGTCACCTGCATCTGGAAGGGGCTTCCAAAAACAGGAAATTCACCTATCTGGCCGGGCTTCGGCAGAAGAACTCCCAACTGGTGCTCAAGAAATTAGACAAAACGGGGCAATACAAACCCTCATTCACCGATTTCCAACTCTTGCTCTCCTACCAGGCCGATGCTAAAAACAAACTGGAAGTGCTGGGCAATATCGCCCATAACCGCTACAAGTTCACCCCCAAGAGCCAGCAGACCAAATTCGGCACCTCGGGCAACGCCAAATCGTTTTGGGTGGATTTCAACGGCTTTGAGATAGACCGCTTCACCACCTATTTCGGCGCGCTCACCTGGACCCATCAGGCCTCCGCCCATTCCCGGCACAACCTTACGGCCAGTTTCTTCAATACCGTGGAACGTGAGAACTTCGACATCGAGGGCTACTACCGCCTGAGCGAGACGATGAGCGACAACAACGGCCACGCCGTGGAGGGCGATGTACTGGGCACCGGGCATTACATGGACCATGCCCGCAACTATCTCAACGGCATCATTTCCGCACTCGATTACACGGGGCGGCAGCAGACCTCCGTGGCGCATGTGCAATGGGGCTTCAAATACCAATACGAAGATATCATAGACCACTTGGACGAATGGCATATGGAAGACTCGGCCGGCTACAACCTGCCGCTTCCGCCGCAGAACCCTCCGGGTCAAGAAAATCCCTTGGCGCCTCCTGCCTTGCAGAATGTCTATAAGGCGGACCACCATACGGTCTCGCACCGGTTCAACGCCTTTGCCCAAGCCAAATTCGACTTCAACACCCAGGAACGCTATGTGCTCGATGCCGGCATCCGCTTTTCGTATTGGACCCTCAACCAAGAATTCACCTGGAGCCCGCGCCTGAATCTGAACATCAAGCCCGACTGGAAGCGCGAGGTGCATTTCCGGCTGGCCGTGGGGCAATACGTCCAACCGCCCTTCTACAAGGAAATGCGCGACCTGTACGGGCATCTCAACAAGCAAGTGAAGGCGCAGAAATCCATCCATGCCGTGTTTGCCTCCGACCTGTATTTCAAATGGTGGAACCGGCCTTTCAAGTTTACCGCGGAAGCCTATTACAAATACCTCTACGACCTCAATCCCTACGAAATCGACAACGTGCGGATCCGCTACATGGCCAACAACAGCGGCAAAGGCTATGCCGCCGGCCTGGATCTGCGCCTCGACGGAGAATTCGTGCCGGGCGTGAACTCCTGGGTGAGCCTTTCTTTCATGAACACACGCGAGAACATCGCCTATTACGATGCCCAAGGTACCAAACGGTACAGCGGCTGGGTGCCCCGCCCCACTAACCAGCTGTTTTCGCTCAACCTCTACGTGCAGGATTACTTGGGCAAGAAAAAGAACTTCAAGCTCTATCTCAACGCCGTCTATGCCACCGGGCTGCCCTCGGGCGACTCCAAGCGTCTGGAGGATCCCTCGCTGCTCAAAGGCCGCAAGACCCGCCTGCCCGACTACAAGCGCGTGGATGTGGGGCTTTCCTGCCTGTTGAAGGGGCAAGACCGCAAACTCTCACCCAAGAACCCTCTGGGTTATCTCAAAGACATCTGGCTCACACTGGAACTCTTCAATATGTTCCAGATGCGCAACACGATTTCCTATATGTGGATTCCCACCGTGGACGGCACGAGCTACGCCATCCCCAACACCCTGACACCCTTGCAGGTAAACTTAAAACTGGAGGTAACATTTTGATAATGTGGAACCCGTGGCACGGTCTTAATTACAATTGCTGATATTATAACAAAATTACGTATTTTTGTGTGCTTAATAAAATGTCCCTAACAAGATATACATCATGTCCATCTTTTCAAGAAAACCTATTATAGACTTTATAAAATGGTCTGGTGAAATTGGCGTACTTGCCTATAGACATCCGCAAAACAACATCAGTAAATATGCCAAACTACAAGTAAACGAGGCTCAGGAGGCGGTTTTGGTGGTAAATGGAACCCGCGCACAAAAGTTTGGCCCTGGCCAATACGATTTGGATTCTCCGAATGTTCCCATTCTCAGGCAGTATTTCGGCATTCCCTTTGGTGGAGAAAATCCTTGGACCGTTCAGGTTTGGTTTGTAAATAAACTTACACCGAAAGACAGTGATTGGTTCATAGACGAATTCCCGATTTATGACCCAACCTTCCAAGCCCAAATCCCCATCAGAGCCAATGGAAAGTATGGAATTACCGTATCGGATGCAGAAAGGCTTATTCTAAAGTTGGCATTAGGTTATCCCTCAAACGAAAAAGGTGAAATCAAAGTTACCGTAGATGATTTTACTGAACAGTTAAGGGGGGAACTGACAGCGAAATCCAAGAGTCTTATTACCAAAATTTTTTCCGCCAATAAATACGGTATCCATGAAATATCCGCCCACCTCACCGATATTTCAAGTATTCTCCAGCCCGACATCAATGCCTTTTTCAATGAATTCGGCTGTTCTCTTTCCAAATTTTACGTAACCGCCATCGGCATAGATTCCTCCACCGAAGCCGGTCGTTTGGCCCAAGAAGCCATCAATCAACAAACGGCCCAAAAAATCAGCGGACACACTTGGCAACAAGGAAAAATCTTTGAGACGGCCCAACAAGCGGTCAACAACTCGCAAGGCGGAGGTATCCTCGGAGCCGTGATGATGGCTGGAATGTTTGGAGGTTTGGGGGGTGGAGGAAACTCCGGAATCATGACACCCAATTATTCACAACCCACCCCTACCCCTGTTAGCGGAGGACAACAAAACCAGAATGCAGGGAGTCAACCTATGATTAAGGAGGTTTATTGTTCTCATTGCAGCAAAAAATTTACCTCCGACAAAAAATTCTGCCCACACTGCGGTGACCCTTATAATCCATGTCCAAAATGTGGAGCCGACAATGATATGGACGCTACCCGCTGCGTGACTTGTGGCTCTCCTCTGTCCGCCACCGACAACACTTGCCCCAATTGCCATGCCACCGTGCCTTTCGGAGCAGCTTTTTGTACACATTGCGGTCGGCCTGTTTCCGAAAATACATGTCCTCGTTGCGGAGGAGATACAAAAGGTGCAGCCTTTTGCCCGAATTGCGGAATGAAGATCAGTTAATACAACACTACCATGAAGAATAAATCCAGTCTATTCTACATCCTTTTTCTGCTTGCAGGATTGGGGATTATTATTGCAGCTTTTTTTCTTCTCCTCAAAAATTTGCAGGAAGAGAAACTGTTTTACCTCAACTTATCGGTTTCTTGTTTTGTGTTTGTCACTATTTTTTTGCGGGCTTCCGATATTTTTGGAAATATAGTCAAGGTTTCTTCATCTGGTGCGGCTTATGGTTTGCGCTGGTATGGTGTTAACTTTTATACTCCCTTGGCCATTCTGCTTGTCGTCCTATCCATTCTGCTGAGTTGGGACTTCAACTCCTGTCTGATAGGCCATCTTATTTTGATTTTTATTCTATTGCTTTTCTTTTTCTTAGGCTCTTTAGTCAAAAGTTCGGTAAATGCGTCGATGGCCAAGATTGAAAATAGAAAAAGAGGATGCAAGGAATTATCCGAACAAATTTCTTATTTGGAAACGATTTGTCGCTTGAATCAGAATGGCACTTATCAAGAGGAAGTAAATCTTCTTAAAGAAGGTATCCGATTCATTACCGCTTCTGATAAACCCGAAGCCATTGCTTTGGAAAAAAGGCTAAGCGAGAAAATCCGACTTATCGCCCATCAGATGGAGCATTCATCCCAGCCAGCCGATGTTTACCATTCCGAATTTACAGAATGTATGACCCTGATCGAACTGAGAAAAAATCAATTTTAAGCAATATAGGATATGAAAGGAAAGATATTCAATGACTCAGCCAATATTTACCAAGACCAAGCTAAGGTTTTGTACGAATATTATAAGGCTGCGGCAGAAAAAATCGTAAATGAAGAAAAAGCCCTGGAGGAAAAAATTCAGTCCAACGAATATCAGATTCAAAAATATAATACCGAGCTTAACAAGACTAAAATAGCACGTACTATTGCTTTGATATTTTTTTGGACACTTATCGGACTTATCATAGCCCTTATCAAGAATGCCAGGATAAAGGAATTTCAAAAGCTTATAGCTCAAACTCAAGAAGAAATTTCAAAACTACAAAAGGCACACAAAGAGATATTCCGCGATTACCGTGTTACCAAAATGGGGGTTGCCTATGTACCTGTAGCCAAACGAGTGGCTTATAATGGCAAGAGTTTTATTGTCGATCAAAGTGGTCTGACCCCTAAAGAAACATTTACCCTGCAAGTAATTAATCAAAAAGATTTAATTAACAACGCTATATCCGACTTGCATGATTTGTTGCAACGCGCACCTATCGTAGAGAAATCGACCGCTCCTGAGCAAATCAATACCGGTGAATTATCAAAATCCATTCAGAAGATTAATTTCAACGATTATTTCGGAAAACTCGACAGGACCCTGCGCACTATTTCTTACAGCCTAGAAAATATCGAAGAATACAATGTAGCACTGCCTGTTGTTTTTCCTAATACCGCCTATGCCCGTTTTTTGGACGAACACGCAACCTCTCAAGTAGAAAACGCCCCTGTATTTCATGTATTCGACACCTCACGGTTCAACAATGATATTGACCGCTTCAACGAACTGAATGAGACCAGAAAAGCCCTTTCGAACCAATCCGAAAAAGTTGATGACACGCTCAAAAGTTTGATGGTAGCCATGGCGAATGCTGTACAAGCTACCGCTCTCAAAAAGATAAATTCCGCTGGAACATTGGTAGATTACACCAACCGAATTCTTTTCAATATTCTAAAAGCTCCCTACAACTTTTATTCTCCCGTATTGGAAGCCGAAGAAATTGAGCGTATCCGAAACGAGAAATTTGATTACGAATCTATAGACTACAATTACCGCCCATTTAACTTGCGCGATAGTTCGAGGGTAAAATTGGATTTACATTCCATGAGTTGGGTTGCCGAAGACGGAAGTCGCACAACCTTACCTTTCGGTGTTAACCAAATCCAATACGAGATTATTGCACCCATTGTTTCCAATCTTCTAAAAGATACAAAAAAAGAGCGTCTTGAAATATACAACCATATCAAAGATCAAAAAATCAGTTATTTGAACAAATGGCATCAGGACACAGAAGATTTTTATGGACGAAACCGTGCCGAAGCCGCCGATATCATCAACTTGATGCGCAGTACGCTTGCCGAATACAGTGCCGCATATAATACCTTGGTGTCTTATAAGAAAACTGAAAAAACGATGCAAGACACCCATTCCCTGAATTCGGCCATATCCGAAGCCTCCGACAATTCAGCAGAGATATTGGCAGGATATCAGGTGCAGGCTCAACAGATAAGCCAAGTTCAAGAGGAATTTTCCAATTATATGGCTCGACTGCATGACGATATCGATACACGTGCCGAAAAATTTGGTTATGTAGAATATTACGATGCCTCTTTACGAGACAAACAAGCCCGGGATACAGCCGTAGCAGCCGACAGGGTAGATCAATTGGAAGAGAGAAGAAAGCCATTGGCTGAAGTCAATCCCTTGCTGGCGCAAAATTTCGAATTACCACCCGAACCCAACATCGACCCGGAGGCTTTCGAGTATGCCGGAATCAATCTGACTTCGGCCGCACAGGAAGCTTTAAGCGAACTAACACGGACAGAAGCAGAAGGATTCACCCTCCCACCTGAGCCCGAAGATAAGCATGAAGATGTGCAAAAGGACGATTTTCTAGGCGAAAATGCAGAAAAATCCGAATCAAAGCCTACATCCGAAACATCTTTATCTTCCGAGTCTAATGATGACGAATCGGACGAAGAATACAATGCGTCTGATAAAGACAATGAATCAGACGAAAGCGATAATGGAAATAAGGAGAGTGAATAGTCATGGCAAATTTTGATTTTCTCGTTGATACCTCACCCTTGGCGTTAGAAATAGAAAGTGTCTCCCATGGGGTCAATCGTGTTTCCGGGGCCGTTGTTGCAATGCAGGCGGCCGTCATTACCGCCGAAGAGGAAGGAGCTGAAAAGGTCTGTCAGAATGTGAACCGAGGCTTTTATACCCTGATGCAATCACAAATTTCCCAAAAGATTGTACAGTTAAGTAGCACGGTAGAAGCAAAATTGATGGAATTAGGACAATACGCTGCGGCATTAAAGGGGATACAGACCCGCATGACGACAGATTATAACATGATTTCGGGGCGTTACGCAAAACTTTTTAACACTATCAACAATAATTTGGAAGCGCGCGTGGCTGAATTGGACAGACCTGTATTCAAATTAGTGGATCGCGATATCCGATTGACCGAAAGTCGCCCCAAACTTAATTCCGCCCAATTTTCGATTCACCAATCCGAATCGATTCTCTCTTCTCAGTTGTTGGCGGCATCTAAAGTAAAGGCAGACGCCCAAAACACCTTGAATACGATTACGCATTATATAACGGAAAATAATCTTCAATCAAAAAAATCCGATGCAACTTTACAAAATACACAGATTGAATCGGTTGAAGATGTCTATATTCCCGTTTCCATTGTGGAATCCACTTCCGCCATCGGGCATCCTGTAGTGAACTATTATGTAGCCCGCAGCGAAAATAAAACAATCGACAAGGATATCGATGTCTCTGTACGGGAGCATTCCATTAAATCCGTGCTTCACGGCACCTGGGAAAAAGGATCCGAAGAAGAAATGGCAAAGATTGAAGCTGAATTCAACCAACTGCTTATGCATTCCAACGAAGACAAACGTATAAAGGATACCATACAGCAAATATTCAGCCTGACGCAAGATGTTCAACAACTGAAATCCGAAACAGATGAGCTATAGACAACATTACACGGGCTATGTTCATTACTCCGGATCTGTTTCCTACCCTGCAAGCCAAAGTGGCGGAAGCGTCAGTTATTCGGGTTCTGAACCTGTTTATATCACCATTGAGGTAGATACAGTTGCCTTTGATAACAGTATCGTAAATTGTAATCAATCCATTGATGGGCTTACCACCGCTGTGGTTGCCACAGAAGCAGCCCAAATAGCGGCAAAACAAGACGCAGCAAAAAAAATTTCCCACTCCATTCTAGATGGATTTTTTCAGTACGTAGGCGCCGATTTATCTCAAAAGATTAAAGAGTTGGCATCAAAGTGCGAATCGCTTTTTTTTGCCTTGAGCGGACACAAAGAAAATTGTTTGTCTAAGAACAAGCAGATGCAAGACGATTACAGCCGTATCACCCGACGATATTCAAAAGTCTTTGATGATCTCGACAAAGAAACGGTTTCCCGTATCGCGCAGCTTGACAAACCAACTTTTCAATTTGCAGATACGGCACAGGATGTTATCAGCCGAAAATACAATAATGAATTGCTTGGAATTTCCACCGTTTCTGCCAATGAAAGTGTCCGATTGGAAACCCTACTCTCCTGCTCGCATATCAAACAACAGGCATCTACCTTGCTGAAGAAGACCGAGAACTATATGCAAGGAATCTACAGACTTAAACGTTCATTGGCAGGCATGTTTGAAAAAGGAGGCCAAGAAGAAGATGTTTTGTTGCCTATCATATACTTGGAAACAACCAATGAGAAACAGAAAAAAGAACATATGCTTTACAAAACGGAAGAGACCTATAAAGATTCCTGTATAGATGTTGACACTCGAATCTTGGATCAATTCCAATCTAACGCCATTGAATGGAAAGAGATGGCTTCGGATGATTTTGACAAGATAATATCTTATCTGAACGCCGATATCCAGTCCCAATCCATCGAAAACAGGACACTTAAAACTATGTTCAATCTATTAAAACGACGGGAAATCCAAACCATTAAAGTTTAATATATCATGAAAAAGAATACGCTAACCGATATACAATTTGGTCTCGAAAATGTCGTCTTGGAATCTAATAAGGTTCAAAGTTCCATTTTACCCCAAAATGTAAGTGAGCTTGATCGGGATATCCATATAAAGGGCGATACCGTGATTGAAGGAGCCGTGTATGGCCATAAGATTAAGATTGAAAACGGAGACGTAGAAATAAAAGGTGCAGCATTCGCTCAACTTGAGATTTATATCAATAGTGGCGCCAAAGGAAGCATTAAGTTTGAGAAAAGCATCGGAGCCGTGGATTCTGTCGTCTCTCATGCCAGAGATTGCAAGGTAATGATGTTATCGGACGTCAATGCTCGTGAAGTGCGACTCACCAATGCTTTTGTTGGGGGGTGTATTTTTGCCGACGAAATCAGCTTGGTAAACTGTGTTGTAATCGGAGGAGTTTTTGCCAACAAAGAACTTTCCATCCATAGTTCTATCGTCGGAACCTTCAATGCCCCTATGGTTTCTATGGAAGGTAATAATGCACTTCTATTGCCTAGTGCATTTTCACTGGAACCAATCAACTACAATCCATCTACCACCTTGTTTAATTTGGCCTTGGCAGATTTGGGTGCGTTATACAAAGGAACCGCCCCGGCAGTCAATTCTGGTATGATCAAAATGTCGTTGGAAACGGATGAAGTAAAAACCACCCTCACCTCCGACAACCGCCAATTATCTGTTCGCAATTATACGGTGATAGGGAAGGTTCTGGCAGCCGATATGATTGACTGGGAGAAAATGCAAAATCATTTCCTTCTTACGGCGGCCAGTTTAAATACAAAATTGTTAAGTATTTATGACCTCGGCATCGATTCTAAAGGAAATAAAGCCGTACTAAGTCCAGAAAGAATTTATGATTTCTTTATGGATTTGATGTTAGGAAAAATCAGCGTTTCCGAAATAGACGGCACCTTTTCTCTAAACACAATAGTCGATAAAATGCGATAGATCTTTCACCGTATCTTTCACAACGAAGGGCATTTCACTCAACTCGAAATGCCTTTCGTCGTTTATTCCCTTTCCCTATATCCTACTTTTTTTGTACAATTGCATTGACAAAGCGTTTCTAAAAGCAGAATTGCTCTTATGCAGATGTGGAACCCGTGGCACGGCTGCCACAAGATAAGCGCGGGATGCCGGCACTGCTATGTGTATCGGGAAGACGCCGCCTTCGGCGCGGAAATCCCCTCCGACCAGGTGCGCAAGACCGCTTCGTTCCGTCTGCCGCTCAAAAAAGACCGTCATAAGAACTATAAATATCCGTCCGGAACGATGTTCGGGCTGTGCTTCACCTCCGATTTGCTGATTGAGGAAGCCGACCCTTGGCGCGAGGAAATCTGGGAAATCATCCGTCAGCGCCGCGACTGCACGTTCTTTTTCTTTACCAAACGCATCGAGCGCCTCTCCGCCTGCCTGCCCGCCGACTGGGGCGAGGGCTACGAACACGTGGCGGTGGGCTGCACGGCGGAGAACCAAGACCGCGCCGACTACCGTCTGCCCATATTCCTTTCCCTGCCGATACGCCACCGCCTGATTGTGGTGGCGCCCATGCTGGAAAAGATAGACCTGCGTCCCTATCTCGACCCGCAACGTATTACAGAAGTCTCGGCAAGCGGCGAATCGGGAAAATACGCCCGCACCCTGCACTACGATTGGATACTCGACCTCCGCGCCCAATGCCGCGATGCCCAAGTGCCGTTCTGCTTTCACCAAACGGGCTCCTACCTGCTCAAAGACGGCAGGACCTATCATATTCCCCGCGACAAGCAACTTTCCCAAGCCCGTAAGGCGGGTTTGGACACCCGCGTCCGCTCCTGATTTTTTCGTATCTTCGCGCGCTTTTTAAACACAGTATTATGTTATTTCATGTTTATGGAGACCTGGCCATCTATAAATGGATCGCCATGT